>NZ_CP029458.1:984093-1312125 GCF_003614235.1 Clostridium novyi
CAAGTAATATCAATAGGTACTTCTAAAGAAGAGGTACCTATTTTAATATGAATATTAGATGATTTGGACTAAATTATTTTACTGTAACTTATGATATAATATAGAATACTATATTAGTAATAAACATGATTGGATAGTCTATAATGAAGACATAGTTTAATATAAGCTATGTCTTTAATAACATCTAGATAAGGGGGCTTAGAATAACAAATGAGTCATTATCAGATATTAATAAGACTTGGAGTTGCTATTTTAATTGGGATACTTTTAGGATATGAAAGAGAATATAGTAACCAACCAGCAGGGCTTAGGACGCATATTTTAGTTTGTGTAGGTGCCTGTGTTATAACAATGATACAAACAATTGTTGGATTAGAAGTAGGTGGGAAAATCTTAAGTTCTCCAGGGCTATCTACGGCAATGAAATCTGATATGGGAAGATTAGGTGCACAAGTTATTTCGGGAATAGGCTTTTTAGGAGCAGGAACTATAATACATGAAAAAGGCTCTGTAAAAGGATTGACAACTGCTGCAGGAATTTGGACAACCGCATGTATCGGACTTGCTATTGGTTTTGGATATTATTTTTTAAGTATTTCAGCAGCAATAGGAGTTTTTATTATTATAGTATGTATGAAAAAGGTAGAGGTATATTTTTTTGATAGAACAACTCCTATTAATATTGAAATACAGTATGATATGAGTATTGATTTAAATGCTGAATTAGTGGAGTATTTTAAATACAAAAATATTAAAATAGAAAATATAATATATATAGTTGAAAAGAACCAATGTAATAAAAATTACAGAAAGTGTATATATAAACTTTTAATATCTAGACATTCAAATTTAAAGAGGCTTAAAAAAGAACTTGAAAACAATAGTTGGATTATTGAAGCAAATATACTTTAATTTTCAATGAGGATTTAAATAGAAATTCATATATTTATAAGGTGTTATCCACATAATAATTATATAAAAATAATCATGGAGTGGATTAAATGAAAAAAATATTAATAGGATTTATAAGTAGTTTAATGATTTTTTGTTCTATAGTATCTGTAAGTATTGCTAAAGAAAAAAACGTAGATAAAAGGGAGTATAATGATTTCTTAATTACTTTATTAGGATCTAATATTATAAACACTTTAGATGATTATTATGGAAAACCAAGAAGTTTTGAAATGAAGAATGCAGAAGTCTTAGAAGTAAGGAAGATTGAAGAAGGTATGTATTTTATTGTAACCATTAGAGTAAGAAATTTTGATAAAAGAACTAATAATGATTATGGTATAGATACTATGACTTTAGCAAATACTAGTGAAGGTGCTCAGTTACTTGATTTTCAGCATATAAAAGAACCTGATTCAACATCTATTTAAAAAATGGTATTGGCTTTATAGATTAAAGTCAATACCACTTTTGTTATTGTCGGGTTCTTGATTCAAAATCTTTTTGTAATTCATGAAGGCGCTTTGTACCATCTTCACGTTGTTTTTTAGCATCTAATTCTATTTGTTTAGTTTCTTCTATACCTTGAACTATAGTTGACCAAGTTTTTTCCAATGTTTCAATTTGAATTGAACTTCCGGAGGCAAGTTTTGCTGTTAATTTAGATTGAAGAGCAGTATTTTCAGCATTTCTAAGTAATAGTTCATTTGTTTTTTCATCTAATGCAGCCATTGCTTTAGCTTGAACTGCCTGTCTTTTTAAAGTTATAGCTTGAGTTAAGCATTGTTTAAAGACTGGAATTGTAACTATAAATGCTGAATTTATTTTTCTAACTAAGTTATAATTACCTTTTTGTATTAATTTTATCTGAGGCATAGTTTGTAGAGCTACATTTTTAGCAAGTTCAAGATCATAAATCCTTTGTTCAATCATTTCAAGAATTTGCATAGCATTAGATAAGTTTATTTGATTTATTTGTTCAGTAGAGTTATCAGCTTTTAATTGAAGCTCAGGTAATATTTTGTTTTTAAGGTTAGCTACAACTAAGTTTCCAGCTTGAATATACTTTTCTAATGATTCATAATAATCCATATTTTTATTGAACATTTCTTCAAGGTTTTTATTTGAGGTATTTATTTCTGATTCATATTTTTTTAGTTCAATATATACTTTGTCTATTTCTCCACCCATAGTATGATATTTTTTAAAGAGAGCGTCTATAGAGTCTTGAGCTTTTTTGAATATTTTAGCAAAAAAACCTTGCTTTTTTTCCTCAAAATCTTTTATATCAAATTTATCCATAATCTTGTTAAGTTGAACTAATAATGTTCCTGAATCTTCAACTTTTGTAGTTTCAATAGAATTTAATATTTGATCTGCAAAACGTGATATTTCTGTTGCTGTGTCTTGTCCAAAATTCATAACTGAATCAACATTGTATATATCGAGTTTTTTAGCTAAGTCTAATACCTCTGGTGAGTTTTTAACTTTTAATGATATATCGTTAGTTTCTTTTTCTAAGTTAATTTCTGAAAATTGAGTGGTTATAACTGAGTTTTCATTCATAATAAAAAATCCCCCTTTTATTTAAATAGATTAGACCAAAATGAAGTAGATCTATCTTTAAAGTTTTTTATAGAATTTAAATTAGGTATATTTAAGTTAAATTTAACTTTTTCTAATTTATAAGTATCGTAATAATGTTTAGAGATGTTGCATTCTATATCGTTGTATCCTGTGGGAGTAAATATAACTATATCAAAGCACATGAGATTTAAAAAAGCTAAAATTATAGAGTCTTCAGTACTTGGTAGATTATTATTATTGTGATATATTAAAATTTTTGGTATTTCAAAAGGATAATCAAATTTTTGTATTAATTCTAGTATAGAATTATTTAAATTCAATATTGTAATTAAAATTTTCAATCTAAAGTCTGTATTTATAGGAGTGTTAAAAATTGGTAATTTTAATAATAAATTTATTTTATCTATTATAGCATTTTGTAATGAAGTTTTTAAGTAAGAAAATTTATAAAGTCTATGATTAAGTAAATTTTCTTTATTTACTAATTCATCTTTAAAACAATAATCTAAGCTATATAAATCATATCTTGAATACGAATCTTTTATATAAGGAATATCATGTATAAATAGAGTGTTTTTAGTAGATTTAAATTCTTTTAGTTCATTCCAATATATATTAATATCTTTATGAACACCACTAACTTTAGCAAATAAGTTAGGAACATATACAGTATTATTCTCTATATTAAAACCTGGTCGAATTCTACACTCTTCATTCCAAAGTAGTTTTAGTTCATCATATGTTGTTTTTAAAGTCAAAGGATTTATATTGTAATTTTCAAACTGCCAAGGTTTAAAAAGACCATCATTTGTAGTATAAAGTACTTTTTCAATTTCCGAAGATGCTTTAAAGGCTACAGTTTCATGTCTTGTTATAAGTTCTTCCTTTGGAAATGGTTTCATATCAATTAAGTTTCCAGAATTAATTATCTTAGAAAAATCGTTATTTTTGTCAATGGTCTCAAATATTGTATCATCTTTAGAGTTAATATATATAACATCAGAACCCATTAATGAAAGGAATATTAAAAAATATCCCTCATGTTTTTTTATATTTCCATAATATAATACTTTGGGGTTTATTATATCAGTAATTGATTTATAGGATATATTAAAGTTTTTAAAAAGCTTTGGAACAAATTCATTTATCCATAAAATTAATTTAATAGAAAAGTTTTTTAATTTAGTCATGTTTATACTAGGTTCTTTTTTTATATATAATTCTAATATTAAGTTTAAAGATTCCTCAAGGGAGGAATTTAATAGGGCATTATTAAGTATTGGAAATAACTTATTTTCTTTAAAAGTTTTTATTAAAGTTCTTGTATTTTTGAAGTCAAAGTCTTGTATTTTATAATTATCCCACATCCATTGAAAAATATTTGTTAACTGTGGATTATTTTTAGCTGAAATTGTGGATGAAAAGGTTAAATAAGAATCTTTAAGTGAAATTAAAGAGTTATTTAGATTTTTTATATTAGTATAGTAGTCAGTTTCGTTATTAAAAATTCCTATAAGTCTGTAAAAATAAATAGGAACAATGGGAGATTTACCATTTATAAATCCAGTTCTTTTATTAAGAGGTATAATTAAGTCATCAAAAATATTTTTAGATGATTTAGGAAAAGAATTTATAAATTTATTTATATTAATCATCATATCATGCCTACTTTCAAAAATAATAAAATATTAAGTATATTAATATTATACAAAATTAAGATAATTTGTAGTAATAAATTAGAAATAATAATGAATTCATGTAATAAGAGAGGGTCATATGATATACTAACCATAATCATTAAAGAATCTACAAAAAAGGGGAGAATTTTATGTTTAATTTCAAAGTACATCAGGAATTGACATGTGTAGCGGAAGGGGAAGGACAATTTTATGCTCTTGCAGGTGCTATGATTGCAAGTCAGGGAAATTTTAGTGCTGAAAAGGTATTGTTGGATCCAAATGAAAATCGAAGTATATTAGGATCCTTAATTAATCTTGCCACTAGAAAAATCACTGGAGAGAACATAGAAATAATGAAGGTTAATGGTAGTGGTAGATATTATATGGCAAATAAATCTCAGCATGTTAGTGTTATTAAGCTTAATCAAGGACAAAGCATATCTATTGAAGGAGAGAACTTATTAGCTTTTACAGGGGATTGTAAATATGGAGTTAGATTTATAGGATGTGGGGTTATATCTCAAAAAGGTATGTTTACATCTAAGTTAACTGGTATAGGAGAAAATGCACAAGTTGCAATAACTACAGAGGGAAATCCTCTTATACTAGAAACTCCTTGCACTGTTGATCCAGATGCAGTTATATGTTGGACAGGCTCTGATCCTAGTTTTAAAACAGATATTAGTTGGAAGAATTTTATTGGACAATCATCTGGGGAATCTTATTTTCTGGAGTTTAGTAGTTATGGAGATACTGTAATAGTTCAACCATCAGAACGAATAAGTGGACTTCAAGTTGCTATAGACTAATAAAAGGTGGGAGTTTAATGAATTTTAATATAAATGAAGAAAGTAGATTTATGAAAAAATCTACAGAAAATAAATATGGAAATTTAGTTGTAGATACTACTATTAAAGAAGATAGAGATATTATAGATTTAACTAATATAAGGTTAAATAAAAGTACATATTCATCAGATGTTAATTTAAAATCATTAACGTTAAATAGTATTGAATTAGAAGATGAAATAGCAGCTACAAAAGTAAAGAAATTTAATATTAAAAATAATAGTATCAAATTAAGAAAAGGAGAAAAGGTTTTTATTAATTCAAATGAAAAAAGTATATTTAAATTATTGATAGTATTAGATTGGGATGTGGAGTATGAAGGAGACTATCCTATTGATTTAGATACATCTGTATTTATGGTAGATGCTAATGGTAATACAATGGAAAAGAATTTTATATTCTATGGAAATACTAAAAGCTTGGATAATGCAGTTATATTAAACCAAGATTACAATACAGGAATTAAAAATAATCATAAAGAAGTTATTCAGGTAAATTTAAAAACTATTTCAGAAAATATAGAAAAACTTGCTTTTGCAGTTACTATATATGAAGGAGAAAAAAGACAACAGAACTTTTGTAAAGTATCAAATGGATATTTTAAAATTATAGATATTGAAAATAAAAATGAAATATTTAGTTATAGATTTAATGAGGGATTAAATTTAGAAACAGCTGTAGTAATTGCAGAAATATATAGGTATAAAAATTTTTGGAAACTAAACCCTATAGGTGATGGATTTAATGGTGGACTTAGTGCATTGTGTAATAATTATGGAATAGAAACTCAGTAAAATACGAACATTAGTCATTGAAAACAACTTTAAAAGGTGTTTTTATTTCTCTTATGGCAAAGTATTCAACTTTAAAAGAGGTAAATGTTCGGATGTTTATTGACTTTAATTTAGGCATCTGTTAATATGTACAAGTGTCGAAAAAATAGGATTAAAGGAGAATAATCATGGAGAAATTTTTTGCATTAAAAGAGAATAATACCGATGTAAAAACAGAAGTTTTAGCGGGTATAACTACTTTTATGACAATGGCATATATACTCATTGTAAATCCAGCCATACTTTCTGATGCAGGAATGGATTCAGGGGCAGTATTTACAGCGACAGCAATATCAGCAGTTATAGCAACACTAATTATGGGCTTTTATGCAAAACTACCTTTTGCACAAGCACCAGGAATGGGGTTAAATGCTTTTTTTGCATATAACATAGTTAAACAAATGGGATATAGCTTTGAATTTGCATTAACAGCAGTTTTATTAGAAGGTATTATATTTATAGCATTAACAGCTTTTAATGTACGTGAAGCTATAGTGGATTCTATACCAATAAACTTAAAAAAATCTATTTCTGTTGGAATTGGACTCTTAATTGCTTTTATTGGTCTTAGCAATGCGGGAGTTGTAATACATCCAAAAGATAATAGCACAATTTTAGCTATTGGTAATATAACATCTGGTGAGGCGTTACTTGCTATAATAGGAATATTAATAAGTGGAATTTTACTTGCTAAAAATATTAGAGGTGCATTACTTATAGGAATTATCATTACTACTATAATTGGTATACCAATGGGAATAACACATCTTCCTACAGCAATTTTTAGTGTACCACCATCAATAAAATCAATAGCCTTTAAATTTCAGTGGCAACATATATTTACTGTAAAGATGGCAATAGCTTTATTTACATTATTATTTATGGATATGTTTGATACAGTAGGAACTTTAGTTGGGGTGGCAACAAAAGCAAAAATGTTAGATGAGGATGGAAGAGTTCCAAATGTAAAAAAGGCACTGTTTGCAGATGCTATAGGAACTACTTTAGGAGCTTGTCTTGGAACTAGCACAGTAAGTACTTTTGTTGAAAGTGCATCAGGAGTTGCTGAAGGTGGTAGAACTGGGCTTACAGCAGTTTCAACAGCAATAATGTTTGGAGTAGCATTATTTTTATCACCTTTATTTGCAATAATTCCATCAGCAGCTACAGCACCAGCTCTTGTACTTGTAGGACTTTTCATGATGGAGCCTATAAAGGAAATAGATTTAGTAGATTTTACAGAAGCTATTCCAGCCTTTTTTACAATAATAATGATGCCTTTAGCATATAGTATATCTGATGGTATAGCATTTGGAGTAGTTTCATACATATTTTTAAAAGTATTAACAGGAAAATATAAAGAAGTTACTATAACAACATATGTAGTTGGAATATTATTTATATTAAAGTTTTTTATACCATCTTAAATTACAATAAAAGAACTACGCTTATATTAAAGTTTTTATAAAAACTCCTATGGAATATTTTCATAGGAGTTTTGTTATAATGTATTATTATATTAAACATTTTAAGTTTTATTAGATACCTAATGCATTTCTTTTACTTATTATTATATTTTCTAGTTTATCAGCAGCTTTAATAACATCATCTTCTAATATAAGTTGCCCTCCAGTTAAATTTACTAAATCTTTAGTTAAAAGGTTGGTTACTAAGGAACTTCCAGTAATAAATGGTGGCTTTGCAAGATGGAGAGGTAAGCCCAAGGCAAGTGCAAATGCACCATCTGCAAGAGCTTGTTCTTCAAGCCATTGAGGTGCTGATAAAACTAATGGTAATTTAGGCAAGTCGATATCTAGAATTTTAGCAAGTTCTGTTGCTACAAGTTCTAATCTACCAATTGCAAGGCATGGCCCAAAGTTTAAAACAGGAGGAATTCCAAGGGATTCACACACTACTCTTAAGCTATCCCCAGCAAGAGAAGCTGCACTAGGAGACATAAGTCCAACATTTTCAAGACCTCCACTAGAACATCCAGCAGTTAATACTATAATATCTCTTTTTATAAGCTCTTTTGTTAGATTAACAGTGAATACATCATGGCCACCAGAAACAAGACTTGAGCATCCAACAACTCCAGCTACACCTTTAATTTTTCCAGAGGATATAAGTTTTATAAGAGGCGTAAAACTTCCACCTAAAAATTCTTTTAAAGATTCTTCACTAATACCTGTAATTGAGTTATCGTCTCCATGATTTTTAGGTAAATTAAATTTTATTTTATTACGTCTTTTTAAATAACTACTTAAAGCTTTTTTAATTATATAATTTGTAATAGATTCTCTTTCATCATAAGAGTATTGAATATATTCAGCATTAGCTTTTTTCGCTACATCATCAATACAAATCATATCTACTTGAAATTTTTCAGCAATTGGCTCAATTCCAGGTAATGTGCAGTTAAATTCTGAAACTATTAAATCTATACCGCCAGTAGCTATTAAAGCTTCACTTGTATAGTTGTTACCAGAATGTCCTGCAAAAACTTTATTATAATATTCTCCCCTTAACTGAAGGTCTTGACCTACACAAGTAGAGCCTACGATTTTGAATCCTTTAGCACCTAGGATTTTAGCTTTTTCAATTATATTATCTTTTATAAGTTCATCTTGAAGATGAGCTATCATTGAATGTTGATGTCCTGTTATCATTATATTTATATAATCAGTATCAACTACTTTAAATCCAACTTTTGCAGATCTTATTTTTGGCTCACCTAACATAATATCATTTAATAAGTTAGTTAAGGTAAGACCATATAATCCTGTAGAAATACCAAGGTTTAAAGAGTTTAAAAGCATATTAGTAGGATCACTATTTAAATTTGTTGAAGTTTTTACAATACCATCAAAAACTTCAGATTTAGCTCCACCAGGTAATATGTTTAGGGCTTTCCAGTTATCAAAACGAGGTTTATATGCAAGCTTTTGAACTAAAGTCATCCTTTTAAACTTTGGTTTATATATATCATCTAGTATAGCATCGGCTATAAGAATAGCTTTTTTGTAAGGATCATTTTCTTCGATATCAAAAATAGAAGCAAGTTTATTTAGGGCATTAATTCCTTTAATAACGCCTTTGTTTTCTCCTATAGCTTTTAAGTTCCAAGCTGTGTTTTCTATAACATGAAGATAGCAACCAGAACCAGCGGATACAGCACGAAGAAAGTTCCTTGCTACAATAGTATCAGCATCAGCACCACAGATACCTTTAGGGGATTTTGGTGTTATTTTGCAAGGACCATTGGCACAAAGTTTACAGCAAACTCCTTCAAGACCAAATTTACATTTTATATTCTGAGATGAAACTCTATGATGAGAAGTTTCAACATCTAATTTTGAGATAAAATTTTCAAGAATTGTATCCGCCGATTTACAAGTTGAACATAGTGAACAATCTAAACAATTTGACATAAAATATATTCCTCCTTAAACTCTACTTATTTAGTATACTTTTAAATAAACTTTACTAAATAAGTATACTTTTACACAAGATATATGATTAATTCATATATCTTATAATTTATATTCTTCATCTAAAAGATTTTTAAAAGTTATAGATTCTAATTTTCTAATTAATGTAGTCTGAACAGAAGCTAGTGCATTGTGTACTACGCATTTGTTAGCTCTATTTAAATTGCAAGATTTAGGATCATATAAGCATCTATTCATATAGATTGGACCATCTATTGCAAGAATGATATCTTTAAACGATATATCTGAAGGATATTTATTAAGTGCATATCCTCCATTAATGCCACGAAAAGATTCTACAATACCTGCTTGCTTTAATTTTCTAAGTATTTTTAATAAAAATCTTATTGGTATATTTTCATGCTCAGATATAAATTTAGCTTCAATTTTTTCCCCAAAACCAAGTTTACATAAATATAAAACGATTCTTAGAGCATAGTCAACTTCTTGAGTAATTTTCATTAAAATTCTCCTATTTAGTATAGTTAAAGTATACTTTTTAAGTACACTTTAACTATACTATTTATTTTATAAGTTTGTCAATAAAAATTTAAGGTATTAATTTTTAGGTGGATTATAATAAAGATATAATGTAAAATATAGTTAAAACTATGGAAAGAAGGTAATAATATGGCAGTTAGTTTATCAAAAGGTCAAAAGGTAGATTTAACAAAAACGAATCCTGGTTTAAGAAAAGTAGTAGTAGGACTTGGTTGGGATACAAATAAATACGATGGTGGAAATGATTTTGATTTAGATGCTGCAGCCTTTTTATTAGATACAAATGCAAAGGTTATATCAGAGGGAGATTTTGTTTTTTATAATAACTTAAAACACTGTTCAGAGTCAGTGATTCACTTAGGAGATAATCGTACTGGAGAAGGTGAGGGAGATGATGAACAAATAAGTGTTGAATTAAATAAAATACCTTCAAATATTGAAAAGATAGATTTTACAGTAACTATACATGATGCAGAATTAAGAGGTCAAAATTTTGGACAAGTATCTAACGCATTTATAAGAATTATAAATGCAGATACTAATGAAGAATTGATAAGATATGATTTAAGTGAGGACTTTAGTATAGAAACAGCTTTAGTAGTTGGAGAGCTATATCGTTACAATGGAGAATGGAAATTTAATGCTATAGGAAGTGGATTTCAGGGAGGACTTGCAGCGCTTTGTAAAAATTACGGTTTAGAAGTTTAATAACTTTTAAAAAGACTATAGGAGGATTAATAAAATGGCTATTAATCTAAAGAAGGGTGAAAGAATTAGCTTAACTAAAGAAGATGTTACGTTATCAAGAATTATAGTAGGACTTGGATGGGATCCAGTAGAGCAGGGATTAGGTAAAGGAATTTTTGGCTCTTTATTTAGATCATCAGCACCAGATATTGATTGTGATGCTTCTGTTATTATGTTAAATAAAGATAATAAGATTCAGTCAAAACAGGATTTAATATACTTTGGAAATTTATCACATATAAGTGGAAGTGTTCAACATATGGGTGATAATCTTACAGGAGATGGAGATGGGGATGATGAGCAAATTTTACTTGAGCTTTCAAAGATTCCATCTAATATAGAAAAGTTAATTTTTATAGTAAATATTTATAATTGTGAAAAGCGTAATCAACATTTTGGAATGATTAAAAATGCATTTATAAGAATTATGAACTTACAAAATAATAAGGAAATGCTTAGATTTAATTTAACTGATAATTATTCAAATAAGACGGGAATATATGTAGCAGAAATTTATAGACACGGATTAGAATGGAAATTTGCAGCTATAGGAGAAGGAGATACCGTAACTGGGTTACAAGATATGATAAATAAATATAGATAAATAAAAATATCGTAGATATAAAATTGTATCTACGGTATTTTTTTAATGCTATTAATAAGAACATAGCTATATAAATTTATATATAATAATGTAGGGAGGGGTTATTATGTATAATGATAGGGCTAGTGGAGAGCAAATTGCTATTGCGGCAGCTTTAGTTGGGGTATTAATATCAAGAAGTCTTACTTTGCCTGAAATAGCTATTTTCGGTAACTTTCTCAAGGTTATAGGGGATGTATTACTAACAATACAATCACAAGCATCATATACCAGGAACATGAGGATAAAGTATAAAAAAGATGTTGAAGAGTTTATAAAAAATGAGATGGAAAAAAATCAAAGTAGCAGTTCAAAATCAAGTAAAAGTAGTAGCTAATTTTATAAACATATACTTAATAAGGAGTATTATATATACTTAAAAGGGCTGTATCAAAATAAATTTTAAAAATCATTTTGATACAGCCTTGTTTATGGAGATACATAGAAGATAGATTGAATTTGTCTTTCACCAGAAGATTTATAAGGTTCATTAATGACTTTACCATTATAATACATTGTAGATGAAGAACCTCCATCTAAATTAACAGCATTATATGCTCCATATTCATATAATATATCTTGTAATTCTCTTAAGGTTACAGCAAGTCTGCCTATGTATTTACCGTCTATTACTAAGAAGAGAATACTTCCATCTTTTCTTTGAGCTATAGCAGTACGAGGAGCTGTTCCCCAATTACCGTCACCGGAGGTAATTGTTTTTTGTCCATCTACAATTAATGCTGGACCAAATGATACAGCATCCTTTACATTTAGTTTTATCATTTCATCTAGATTATAATTTCCAACCAATAAAACTCCATCAGCAGTTATACCTGCAATACAGATTTTTTCATTTTTTCCTAGTGTACTATAAATAATTTCTCCATTAGAAATTAATATTCCACCAAGATTATCACTATGATTAGAAGAGGAGTTATTATCTTTAGAGTCAGTATCAGTTGCAAAACCACCTGCATTTATTGCAGCTATAGAATTATACCTTGTGGCTATGGCACTGGTAGTTTCTCCTTTTGTACCAAGATATTTACTGTATCCTATCTTAATCTTTTTAGGATTTTTTATTACAAGTAAATGTCCTTTAAATTTATCACCGTTAATTTCGTGTTTTTCAATTTCGTTTGTTTCACCTAGTGTTCCAGAATTAATTTTTTTCCTTAGAGTGTCTATATCGGATTGAACTATATTGTTAATCTTGTTTCTACTTAATATTTCATCTATATGTTTTCTAGATAAAAATGTAGTAGCTATCCATTGGTGTGTTGAAGTTGTCATGGCGGAACCAACTACTGTAGCTTTTACATTTTGAAATGGACCATAATAAAGTAAAAATGGCGCACTTATCAAGGTGAAAATAACCTCAAATAATATGAAAAGCCTTCTTGGAAACTTTTCGCTAATGGATTCTTTCCTTAACATTTATACCACCCTTAATCAATTTTAATAATATCTTAACTTGTATTCATTTTATATAGAACCTAATTGATATTATAAATGTAGTGTTTAAAAATAAATAACTACATAAACTATTTTATAACTTAATAAGCTAACATGCAATAATTGGAATTGATATTATTCATACATATATATTATATAGGTAAATTTAAAATATACAAATATAAAGTTCTATGTAATTTTGTTAAATTCTAAGTATATGATAAACTTATAAAGTAGATAATTAATAATATCCTTAAAATTAGTAGTGAAAGGATGATAAGTTTGAATAACATAATTGGAAAATTATCTAGTAATAGAGTTTTTAAGTATTTTATAGAAATTAGTAATATACCAAGGGCTTCAGGAAATGAAAAATTTATAAGTGATTATTTATTTAATTTTGCAAAAAAACATAAATTAGAAGTTAAGCAAGATAAATCATTGAATATAATAATAAAAAAACAAGCTTCAAAGGGGTATGAAAATGCACCATGTGTAATATTACAAGGTCATATGGATATGGTTTGTGAAAAGAACAAAGATATAGAACACGATTTTTATAAAGATTCTATTGAGCTTATTGTTAACGGAGACTATATAACAGCAGGAGGAACTACATTAGGAGCAGACAATGGAATAGCTGTTGCTTATTTTCTTGCTATTTTAGAAAATAAAGATCTTAATCATCCACCTTTAGAAGTTCTGATTACAACCCAAGAAGAAAATGGTATGGAGGGAGCATCTAAGGTAAGTAAAGAAAATTTATCGGGACAAATATTAATTAATGTAGATTCTGAAGAAGAAGGTAAGCTTTTAGTTTCCTGTGCAGGTGGAATTAGAAATATAGTAAGACTTACTGTAGAGGTAGAAGATAGAAAAGAAGGATTTAAGCCATATAAAATTTTTGTTTATGGATTAAAGGGTGGCCATTCTGGTATGGATATAAAAAAAGGTAGAGGAAATTCTAATAAACTTATGGGACGTATTTTAAATTCTATAAATAATAACATGGAACTATTTATATCTTATATAAATGGTGGGTTAAAATCTAATGCAATACCCAGAGAAGCTGAAGCTATGATTTTTGTTAAAGAAAGTAATGAAGGGAAACTAAGAGATATAATAAACTATTATAATAAAGTTTTCACAAAAGAATTAAATATTTCAGATAGTGATGTTACAGTGAACTTAGAATCTGTAGAAGAAAAACCATATAGAATATTTTCTAAGGCTTTAACTAATAAAATAATAACTATCCTTATGCTTATGCCACAAGGAGTTCAGTCTATGAGTCAAAATATAAAAGGGCTAGTAGAAAGTTCTATAAATTTGGGGGTTGTAAGGACTAAGGAAGATGAGGTTACCTTTGAAAGTGCCATAAGAAGTTCTGTAAAGACACTAAAGGAGAATATAGTAAATCAAATAGAAATACTATGTAACAGTATTGATGCAGCCATGACAACATATGCAGATTATCCTGCTTGGGAATATAAAGAAAAATCTTATATTAGAGATTTATTTATAAGTGTTTATAAAGATTTATATAAGGAGGAGCCAGAGATAACAGCGGTGCATGCTGGACTTGAGTGTGGAATATTAAAGGAGATACTTGGAGATATAGATATGATTTCTTTTGGACCTAATATGTATGATGTACATACACCTAATGAAAGGGTGAGTATTTCATCTGTAGAAAGAAGTTATCAATACTTAATTGAGGTTTTAAAAAGAATAAAGTAAATAAAAACCACAAGTATACTATATTACACTTGTGGTTTTTTAGGTGTTATTTTAATTTTACTAATAATTCTCCAGATTTAACTTGTTGGCCTTCCTTTACAAGTATAGAAGAAACAACTCCACTTGCAGAGGCAGTAATATTAGTTTCCATTTTCATAGCTTCTATTACAAGTAAGCTATCATTTTCTTTAACTTCATCACCTTCGTTAACAAGTACTTTTAATACTGTACCAGGGATACTAGATCCTACCTCAAGAGGATTATTAGTGTCAGCCATTTGAGTTGTGACTATTTCTGTATTTTTAGCAGAAAGGGAACTTGTATCTTTAACACTAATTTCACGTCTATTTCCATTTACTTCAAAGTAAAGACTTCTATTACCATTTGTATCAACTTTACTTATTTCTAAAAGTTTAATTATCATTGTTTGACCTTCATTAATTTCAACTTCGCAAGTTTCGCCTTCTCTTAATCCATGAAAGAATATATCACTTCCCATTTTACTAAGATCTCTATCAGATTGTATAGATTTTAAGTATTCTTCATATACATCTGGATACAATGTATAACTTAAAGCATTCCTATTGTTAGCTTCCATATTAAATTTTTCACTTAAGTAAGCTTTAATAGCATCAAAATCTTCAGATGGAAGTAATTCACCTGGTCTACATGTTATAGGTGGTTCACCTTTTAAAACTATTTTTTGTAAATCCTTAGGGAATCCACCATCTGGTTGCCCCATCATTCCCTTAAAGTATGCAACAACAGAATCCGGAAAGGCAAGATCTTTTCCTTTTTCCATTATATTTTCTGGAGTTAAGTTATTTTTAACCATAAATATAGCAAGATCTCCCACCATTTTAGAAGAAGGGGTTACTTTTACTATATCACCTACCATATTATTAACTTTTTTATACATTTCTTTTACTTCATTAAATCTATGACCAAGTCCAAAACTTTCAACTTGAGGTTTTAAGTTTGAATATTGACCACCAGGTATTTCATATCTATAGATTTCTGTAGAACCTGATTTTAATTCTGATTCAAATTGTTCATAAACAGGTCTTACAGCTGCCCAATAGTCAGATATTTTTTGAAGATCATGTGCTTTCATACCAGTAGCTCTTTTGGTATTTTCAAGAGCCGCAACTACTGAATTAAGAGCAGGTTGACTTGTAAGTCCGGCCATACTGCTAATTGCAGTATCTACAATATCAACACCAGCTTCAGCGGCCATCATAACAGTAGCAACTCCATTTCCAGTAGTATCATGTGTGTGAAGATGTATTGGCATTGATACTTCTTCTTTAAGTGCTTTAATAAGCTTGAATGCTGCATAAGGTTTTAAAAGGGCGGACATGTCTTTTATTCCAAGTATATGTGCACCTGTTTTTTCAATTTCCTTAGCTTTTTTAACATAATAATCTAGTGAATATTTATCTTTTCTATTATCTAAAATATCACCAGTATAGCATATACAAGCTTCAGCAATTTTATTATTTTTTAGCACTTGATCAATTGCAACTTCCATACCTTTAACCCAGTTAAGTGAGTCAAATATTCTAAATACATCAATTCCTGAATTTGCTGATTCATCAATTAATTTTCTGATTACATTATCAGGATAATTTTTATAACCAACACCATTTGAACCTCTTATAAGCATTTGGAATAATATATTAGGTATTCTTTTTCTTAATTCTTGAAGACGAATCCAAGGAGATTCTTTTAAAAATCTATAAGCAACATCGAAAGTGGCACCACCCCACATTTCTAATGAAAATGCGTCTTTTTCAAGAACAGATGTTGATTTTGCAACCTTTATCATATCTATACTTCTCATTCTTGTAGCCATAAGAGATTGATGTGCATCTCTCATAGTAGTATCTGTAATAAGAAGTTTTTCTTGTGATTTTATCCAATCCACAAGTCCATTAGGTCCTTTTTCATCTAAAATTTGTTTAGTACCTCTTAAATCATTAGGAACTATAACTTTAGGAACTAAAGGTACGTCAAATTCTTTTTTTACTCCAAAAGTTTCATTTACAACTTTTTCACCTATGTATTTAAGCAAATTATACTCTCTATCGGTTTTAGTGAATATCTTAAATAATTCACTGTTTTCTTCAATGAATTTAGTAGTACATTTACCTTCTGCAAAAGTGGGGTGGTTTAAAACATTTATTAAAAAGCCTACATTTGTTTTAACACCTGAAATCGTAAGTTCTTTCATAGAACGAAGAGATTTTCTTATGGCATCTTCAAAACTTCTTGCCCAAGTTGTAGTTTTTACAAGCAAGCTGTCATAATAAGGGCTTATTACAGCACCTGTAAATCCGTTTCCACCATCAAGTCGTACGCCAAAACCAGAACCTGTTCTATAAACATCTATTTTACCGGTATCAGGAGCAAAATTATTTGTAGGGTCTTCAGTTGTTATTCTACACTGTATGGCAAATCCTCTAGGTTTAACATCTTGTTGATGCTTAATTCCGATTTCAGCACATGACAAAGGTTTTCCCATGGCAACTAAGATTTGACTTTGAACTATATCTATACCTGTAGTCATTTCGGTTATAGTGTGTTCTACTTGCACTCTTGGATTCATTTCTATAAAGTAGTGATTTCCGTGTATATCTACTAAAAATTCTAAAGTACCCGCACTTCTATAGTTTACAGATTTAGCAATCTTTAGAGCATCGTTACAAATTTTTTCTCTTTTTTCTTCTGGTAATGCAAAGGCTGGGGTAAATTCAATTACTTTTTGATGACGTCTTTGAATAGAACAGTCTCTTTCATATAAATGAACAATATTACCATGCTTATCTCCAATAACTTGAACTTCGATATGCTTAGGATTTTCTAAGTACTTTTCTATAAATATATCATCTATTCCAAAGGCTTTTTTTGCTTCATTTTTAGCACTTCTAAATGAAGGAAGAAGCTCTTCTTTATTTCTAACAATTCGCATTCCACGACCACCACCACCAGCAGCGGCTTTTAACATAATAGGATATCCACAAAAATCAGCAAACTTAATAGCTTCTTCTTCAGATGTAACGGGTTTTTCAACTCCTGGAATAGTTGGAACACCAACACTTTGAGCTACTAATTTAGATTTAATTTTATCGCCAAGTTTCTCCATCATTTCAGCTGTAGGTCCTATAAATTCTATACCGGCTTCTTCACATTTCCTTGCAAATTCTGCATTTTCAGAAAGAAAGCCATATCCAGGGTGGATAGCATCTACACCTTTTTTTAAAGCTAAGCTTATTATTTCATCAATATTTAAATAAGCCTCTATAGGTCCTTGATTTTTACCAATTAGATAAGCCTCGTCGGCTTTAGTTCTAAAAAGAGAAAACTTATCTTCTTCAGAGTATATAGCAACTGTTCTAATTCCTAATTCATTACATGCTCTGAAAATTCTTATGGCAATTTCGCCTCTATTGGCAACTAAAACTCTTTTGAATTTTCTTGTCATATTTTTCACTCCTTTTTTATTTATGTATAAATAAAAATATGTATTATTGCAATATTGTTGTTGCTACTAATTCAAAATTTACAATAACTCAATTATATATGAGTTAAATCATTATTTCAATTGCATATTAAAAAAATTACACTTGCAAATTTCATAATAATCAAGAACTGAATTTTAAATTTTCTGTAAAATTAAAGAGTATAAATTAATAAAGTGAATAAGAATACATACTAGTGTATAAATACTATATATTTTATAATATGTTTATTTATTTAAGAAGTTATACTGAAGGGTAAATAAAAAGGTTAAGCTATAAATAAAAAACACAGCTTAACCTTTCAATAAATATTATGAATTTTTTGATTATTTATTATTTGAAGATTTAGTTTTTATTTCATGTATTTTTTCTTTGGTATCTCTTATATAATTTCGGATTTTTGTAACTTCATTGCAGTCGCTCACAAGCTCTGGATCTATATACACATCTTTTTCGTATTTATCACAAATTTTTTTGCCTATAGAAACATATAAATCGTTTAATTTATTTTCTTCTGAATTTACAGATAATGTGAGTTTTGAAATTTCTAAAATATTATTAGATTTTTGAGCTACGGTTGCAGAACTTTCTTTAGCTGTTTGAGCTACAGTAGTTGCAGTATCCATAGCGGTTTTTTTTATCTTAGAGATAGTGTTTTTAATATTCATAAACCCCAACTCCCCTTAAATTATTTTGTATATAATTTAATAATAGGTTATAAGATATTATAAGTCAATGATCCTTAAAGTGTACCTAAAAGCAAATTGTTTATAATATTTTAATATATATATTAGAGATATAGTGTATAATGAAATTAGATATAAATACTGAAGATAGGAATGATAAAGTATGAATGTAGCATTTTTTCTTACACCTAAAAAAGATGTAGTTTATGAAACAATAAACTCAACCATGAGACAAGCGTTAGAGAGAATGGAATATCATAGATATACGGCAATTCCAATTATTGATGAAGAAGGTAAGTATGTGGGTACTATTACAGAAGGTGATATGCTTTGGAAGCTTAAAAATACTCCTGGATTAGATTTTAAAAACACAAATAAAGTTTCAATTAAAGATGTAGCTAGAAATGTTAGAAATACTCCTGTACACGTAAGATCTGATATTGAAGATTTGATATCTCTTGCGGTGAATCAAAATTTTGTACCTGTAGTTGATGATAATAATGTATTTATTGGTATAATAAAAAGAAGTGAAATTATACAGTATTATTATAATAAAAGTTTAAAAGTAATTGAATAATAAGCACAATTATGAAATATGATTATATATAGAGTAATAAGGAAAGATGTTTTTTAAAAGGACTTGAAAAATAAATTAATATAAATTATCAAAGTGATAAACTTGATGAATACATTTCTGTTTGATTATAAGAATAAATAATGTTTATATGGGATTTATCAAAATGATAAAAAGAGTTATCTTATTGATAATTCTTTTATTTTTATAAGGTTTGTTTATAGATTTTGCAAATGAATTTTTCATAATAGTGAAAAAACATACAATATACTGCAAAAATTCACTTTAAATTTCATAGTAATATTCATTGAAATAATTTAAAATTGGCATAAGTTTTGCTGTTGATATTAAAGAGAAAGTAAGAAATGTGTTTTAAAAGAATTAATATAATAATTAAATTTGGAGGATGGGATATGAAAAAAGAATTAATTGCAAGTAAAGAGGCACCAAAGGCTATAGGACCATATTCACAGGCTGTTAAAGTTGGAAACTTAATTTTTATATCAGGTCAGATTCCAATAAATCCTAAGAGTGGTTTAATGCCACAGAGTATAGAAGAACAAACTATACAATCAATTGAAAATATAGGGGCAATTTTAAAAGAAGCAGGATCCAGTTACAAAGATGTGGTAAAGACAACAGTGTTGTTAAAGAATTTAGAAGACTTTGAAATTGTAAATAATATATATGGAAATTATTTTTCAGAAGGATATCCAGCAAGATGTTGTTTTGAAGTATCAAAGTTACCTAAAGATGCAGGTATAGAAATAGAAGCAATTGCTATGTGTAAATAAGATAATAATAGAATATTAAATGTACTTATTATAAAATATCCACCAAATGGTGGATATTTTATATATCTAAAAGATTTCTAGTGTAGTTATTATATAAGTTCCTTAATAATGACATTTTAGAATCCATTTCTATTTGTAAGGTTGATACAGTTTCATAGTCTTTTTCATTAATAGAGTCTATTATCTTAGTAAATAAAGATTTTTTACAATGAGAATCTTTCATTAAATATTGTCTTAAGTTATTAACCTCTTGCCATCTAGTTACATCAACGTCATGGACTTTATTTATATCGTGGAGCATTTTATAGGAGCGTATACTATTTGAATGTTTGGGGATTATTCTATATAAAATTTCTGTTATCCATCTTTTTTCAATAGCTGTTTTATAACTATTTATAATATCATCAGTAAAAACAGAATCTTTTTTAAGAACAGCTAGTTTTTCTGGATATTTATCAAAGGCACAAAGATTTTCATATACTGTATTAGGAGCTTTGCCAAATAAAGTAGTTCTTTCTTCATCAGTATAAGCTTCAAATACATCTTTTTCACTTCTATATGCTCTATCTTTTTCTAAATAATTAGCAGTTTCACCAGGTTTTTTTGAAAGTTCCTTTAGAAGGTCATCTTCAGATTTGTGATTATTAATTGCATAATTAATACCATCATTACAGGCTATAAACATAGTAGCTAAAGCTAAGTAAGTATTGGTATGAGGATTTGGAGATCTAAGTTCAAATCTAGTAGCAAGTGGATTGTTATTATCTCTAATAACTCCAAGTAGTACAGTTCTATTTCTAGAAGGAATATCTACTGAATGTCCTATTGATGTAACTATACAAACAGGTGCTTCAAAACCAGGTTTTAATCTTCTTAAAGCGTCATTACTAGAAGATATAAAAGGGTTTATTACTTCATAGTTTTTAAGAATGCCCATTAATGATGCATATCCATAAATACTTAAAAAGTGTTTATTTGTAGGGGCAAATAAATTTATTGTTTTTCCGTTCTTTAGATTAAGGGATATACTTAAATGAGTATGTTCACCACTACCAGCAACTTCATCTACTGGCTTTGCAAGAAAATTAACATCAAGACCATGACGTCTAAAGGTTTCTTTAACAAGTATTCTAACAAATAATTCATTGTCAGCAGCTTGAAGGGCGTTATCATATTTCCAATCTAGTTCTAATTGTTCCATTATATGAGTAAGGTTACCATTTTCACTTAATTTAGCTTTTACTCCTCCAACTTCTTTATGCCCCATTTCTGCTGTCAGTCCATATTTATCTATTAATTCTAAGCATTCCTCAAGGGCAGTTCTAACGGAACCTTTTGTTCTATTCCAATATTGTTCTTGAAGAACTTCAGAAGTTGAAAGCTGTTCAATTTGTGCTTTTTCTTCAGGGGTTTTCACCCAAAATTCAAGTTCCGTTGCGGCTGTAGCTATTATATTATCTACGTCATTTAATGTTATTCCATAAACATTTAAAAGTTGGGGATATTTTTTATAAAGGTTCATAAGATTTTTTTCAATATTGCAGATAGAAGATTTTAATATATGTCTTGAATCAATGGCTTTTCCATTATGCATTAAGAAACAAGGGATTCTAAGTGTACCAACAGGTTTAGAAGTTTCTTCATGAATGTTTTCAAAGTTATAATCAACAAACCAATTAACATTGGTATCTGCAATCATGTCTACTTTTGCATTATTTAAGGTAGCTATACCAGGAAATGCAACAGAAGAACCGTCAGTTTGAATGGCTCCAGTTAAAAATCCTTTTATATCATCTAAAAATATTTTCATAGGAATTTTAGCATCGGTGTCATTTCCGGATAAATCTATACCTACAGGAGATACAAAGCTTATTTCAGGATGTTCCTTTAATATCTTTTTTAGAATTTCTTCAGAATGATTTTCTTTAGTAATAGTATAAATCAATTTATTAAACATATATTTCCTCCTATTCAATTTATTTTAAAAAAATATGTTAGCTTTTTTTTATTTGATATAATATTGGCTTTATTTTTATAAATTATAAAAAATTCTATTATAAAATTAACAAATTGTCAATTGGGGTTAATTTACTTTAACATAGATAGAGTATTTTTTAGTAGTTTAATTAATACTAAAATAGAAAATCATACAGTAGAATTTATATTTTAATATACAAAATCATATATTTGTAAATGTGGAAATAAACCTATGGATGGAGTATAATTTTACTGTATGAAATTAAATATTTTATTACTATATAGAGTGTACTAATTATTATAGAAAGGCTGAGAAACATGGATATTACAAGAATGCCTATAGGTTTTTTTGATTCTGGAGTTGGAGGTTTAAGTGTTCTAAAAGAAGCTATAAAAATTTTGCCTAATGAAGATTTTATTTATTATGGAGATTCTAAAAATGCACCTTATGGAACTAAAAAAGTAGATGAGGTTAAAAAGTTAACCTTTGATGCAGTAAAAGTTTTATTGGGTTATAATGTGAAAGCTATTGTTGTTGCTTGTAATACAGCTACTAGTGCGGCTATTGAAGATTTAAGAAATACATATAAGGATATGCCTATAATTGGCATAGAACCGGCTTTAAAACCTGCTGTGGAATTATCTGGGGATGGAAAAATTGTTATAATGGCAACAAATATGACATTAGCTGAGAAGAAGTTTAATAAACTTATGAGTAAGTACAAAGATAAATGTGACATAGTATCACTTCCATGTCCAGGATTAGTTGAATATATAGAGAAAGGTATAGTTGAAGGCAAGAAGTTAAAAGAATTTTTAGTTGAAAAATTATCAATATTAGATAAAGATAAAATTGCCTCAGTAGTTCTTGGTTGTACTCATTATCCATTTATAAAAAAAGAGTTATATAGTATATTAGGAGATGAAGTTGTAATTATAGATGGAAGTTTTGGTACTGCAAATCAATTAAAAAGAAAACTAATAAAAAGTAATTCTATAAATAAAGAAAATAAAAAAGGGAAAATAACTATTTTAAATTCATTAAAAGATGATGAAATTATAAAAATATCTAAAAAATTATTATGTATATAACTTGCATAATTTTATTTAAATATAAGTTAGTATATTATGCTATAATTTAACATAGTATAATAAAATAAATGTTAAATTAAAGCAGTTAATTAGAGAGGAGAATTAAATATATGAATCCAGTAGTTACTATTAAAATGCAAAATGGAGATATAATGAAAGCAGAATTATATCCTGAAATAGCACCAAATACAGTAAATAACTTTATTAGTCTTATAAATAAAGGATTTTATGATGGTGTTATATTTCACAGAGTAATACCTGGTTTTATGATTCAAGGTGGAGATCCAGATGGAACTGGTATGGGAGGCCCTGGATACTCAATAAAAGGAGAATTTACGTCTAATGGATTTAAGAATGATTTAAAGCATACTAGAGGGGTATTATCTATGGCAAGAGCTATGAGCCCTGATTCTGCAGGAAGTCAATTTTTTATAATGGTAGCAGATGCTCCTCATTTAGATAACCAATATGCTTCATTTGGAAAAGTTATAGAAGGCATGGAAGTTGCTGATAAGATAGTTAGTCAAAAGACAGACTATAGTGATAGACCTTATGAAGATCAATTTATGGAAAAGGTTACTGTTAATACTTTTGGAGTAGAATATACTGAACCAGAAGAAATAGAATAAAAAATTAAGGTGATGAAATGATCGAGTCTAATAGAAAAGTATTATTGGTATACGGATTTAATGAAAATGAAAAAAAATCATTAAAAAAATTAGTTATGGAAAATAAGATACCTAGCTATAAGTGTATAAATAAGAATATGGGGACAACATCCTTAGAATTTATACTTAAAGATATTAATAATCAGGTATATAAAGGGGAGCTTCCAGAAGAGAAAGTAGTACTGTTCAATAATTGCAAAGATAAAGAGGTAACTACAGCTATTAGTGCAATAAAAGAAACATTTCATCAAAAGCCTATTTTTGCAATGATTACAGAAACGTCTATTAAATGGAGTTTTAAAGATCTTCTTAATCATTTAATTGAAGAAAGAGAATGGTTTAAAAATAATACAAAATAAATTAGAAGTAAAGCGACCTTAAAATTTTTAATTTTAGGGTCGTTTTTATATTTTATATATTGAACAATATGGAAAAAGTAAATGATTTATATTAGAATAAAGTAAATACTGGGTTTTAAAATGTTACGTTTGGAGGAATATATATGAGTAGAATTGGAAGTAAAATAAGAGAAGCTAGATTAAAATCAAATATTACAGAAAAGCAATTAGCTAAAAAGATAGGAGTTTCTGAAAAATTTATTAAAGAGGTTGAAAGCGGAAAAAAGGTAATAAATGAAAGTGTTATGGGGAAAATATCAAAGGTTTTAGGAAAAGATTTAAATGATGTTACAATGTCCTTTGAAGCTGAATTTTATGAAGAAGAAAAATCTCAAAATACAAACAAAAAAACAGTAGAAACAATAAATGATGTTTGGAATGATGCATTGGGATCAGTTTTAAAGCCTGTACCAGTTTATGGATATGATATGGCAAGAATTATAGAAATGAGAAAACTACCAATTATAGGAAATAAGGTTGAAGGACATGCTAAGGATAAAGTGTTATTTTTAAAGGTAGAAGATGATGATATGATAGGATCTAGAATAGCAAAGGGTGATATTGCCTTTGGTTATATAACCCATGAAATAGAAAATAATGCATTATGTCTTATAGAATATAATGGAGAAAGACATATAAGACAGATTAAAAAATTAGATAGTAATAAATTATTACTTATAAGTAACGGAAATAGTTTAAGAACAGAAACGGTTACTGTAAGAGATATTAAGGTTTTAGTAAGATTAGAAAAAATAGAAATAAAATTATAGTTAATGTATAAAGAAGCACGAGTAATGTGCTTCTTTTATTATTGAGCAGATGGAATAAGAATTTTAACTGCACAATTCTCATCTAAAGGCTTAGTGATTTTTAATGTAGAGCAAGATAACTTTTTTACATTGTTCATATTGTCTATAAAAGTATCAACTGAATCTAAAGCAAAAGATAAATATGTTGTTTTATAGTGCATAGGTATAATTATTTTAGGATTAATGTCCTTAGCAATAGAAGATGCATCTATACCGTTTATAGTATAGATTCCACCTACAGGAATTAGTAAAATATCAATATCTCCTATAGCTTTAATATCTTCCTTGGATAGTTTATGACCTAAATCTCCTAAATGGCAAATGTTAAAATTATCTGCTTTAATAATATAAATTATATTTTTACCACGTTTACTTCCATTAGACTTATCATGGTAAGATGGGATTCCTTTAATTAGTACATCATGTTTTTTAAATGTTCCACATGAATCTATAATATCAATAGCACCTTTAATATCATTAGTATAATCATGATCATAGTGATGATGGCTTATTGTAACTATATCTGTTGTATCTTGATAAGTTTTATAACCAACAGTCTTATCAAAGGGATCTGTTAAAATTCGCTTCCCGTTTTTAGTTTTAATTAAAAAAGATGAATGTCCAAACCAAGTTATTTCCATAAAAATGCCTCCTTATCATAATAAAGTTATAAAATATTATAACATGATATTTTATAACTTAAATAAATATAGTAACTGTTGCATTATTTAACCATATAAAATAAAATATATACATTAGTATAATAAGAATAGTGAGGTGATATTTTGTTTAATAATAAAAAAATATTAGTGTTATTTTTGTTTATTTTATCTATTGTATTGGGTATTCCAAATAAGGTATTTGCAAGTACATATAAGGATATGGGAAAAAAATCAAATATAGTACTTAATAAAGTATGGGATATAAAGTTTAATAAAGATATTGATGAAACAACTATAAATAATAAGAATATAGTAGTAGTAGATGACAAAAATAATAATGTTTCAATTAATGTAAAGTACAAAAATAGTAGACAAGTTGAAGTGTCTCCTATTAATAATTACAAACCTAGTAGTAACTATACAATGTTTATAAATGAAGATATAAAATCTACTGACGGAAAAAAAATTAAAATTCCTGCAAAAATTGAGTTTTCAACGGAAAAAGAGTACATAAAGATGATTAACGACATAACACAGATAGTAAATCAGGGAAGTGAGTATAGTTTTCCTGAAAGCGTTGAGGCCATAATGAGTGATGATATTGTAACCAAAGTTCCTGTTATATGGAATAGGGAGGTGGCTGATACTTCTAAAGCGGGTACATATTCTTTTGAAGGCAAAATTGAAGGGTACCCTAGAACGATAGTTTTAACACTTATAGTAAATCCAGGTTTAATTTCTAAAAGAGATTTTAAAGTGGTTATAGATCCAGCTGGTGGATTGAATACAAGAATTTCTTCTGTTGGACCTTCTGGTATCAACGAAAAAGATGTTAATTTAGCTATTTCTTGGAAATTAGGTAATTTATTGGCCAGTAAGGGCATAGGAGTAGCTTATACAAGAACCGAAGATAAGGTTTCCTGGAGTGAAAATGAAGATGACAGTGCAAGAATTAAAATAGCAAATGATTCAAAGGCAGATTTATTTGTAAGTGTAAATTCAAATTCGTATACTATACCTATATCTCATGGAATAGAAACTTACTATTATAAAGATGATAGTTTAGCAAAGGGACTTGCTGAAGATGTTCAAAATAGTATAATCAATTCAACAGGGGGAACTGATAGAGGAATAAAAGAAAGAGATTGGGGTCTTTTAAAGGGAATTGAGAAGCCGGGTATAATTGTTTATCCTGGATTTATAACAAATCCAGAGGAAGAAAAATTATTAAATGATTCAGTGTATCAAGATAAAATTGCTAAATGCATAGCTGATAGTATAGAAAAGAATATATCAAACTTAAATACTAAAATTAAATTAGTAAATAATATAAATATAAATGTATATCAAGGGGATAAATACAATTTACCGTGTAAGGTATCTGCCGTAAATACAGACAATAAAGATATACAGGTACCAGTTACTTGGGATAAAAGTTTTATAGATACAAGTAAAGTTGGTACTATAACTGTAGAAGGAAAGGTTAAAGGTTATGATAAATCTATAATTATGACAATAGTTGTATCAAGTAGACCAGCTAAAAAAATTAAAGTGGCAATAGATCCAGGTCATGGTGGATATGATTCAGGGGCTGTAGGACCTAATAGAATATGTGAAAAGAATGTAACACTTGCAGTTGCGTTAAAGTTAGGAAATGTTTTAGAGGAAAAAGGTATAGAAGTTATATATACTAGAACAAGTGATAAATGTCCTTGGCCAAGTAATAAAGGTGCTGAACTTCAAATGCGTTGTGATATTGCCAATAATGCAAAGGCAGATTACTTTGTTTCTATTCACTGCAATAGTGCGGATACTTCAGCTGCAACAGGTATAGAAACGTATTATGATAGAAATAGAACAAATGGTATTGAATTAGCTAAGAATATACAAAATGAACTAATAAAGGAGTTTGGATATAAAAATAGAGGAACTAAGCCTTGTGGTTTTTATGTAGTTAAAAATACAAATATGCCATCAGTTCTTGTAGAATTAGAGTTTATAAGTAATGGAAATAAAGAGCAAATCCTTAATAGTTCAACTTATCAACAAAGATATGCAGATAGTATTGCTAGAGGAATTATCTATACAATAGAAAATTAATATATTAAAAAACTTAATATATTAAAGCAATTTGTTGTAAAAAAGGGAGTAATTAAGAAAGGAAGAGATACTTATTATAAAAGTTATTTGTAATAAGTTGTTTCTTCCTTTATTATGTTTAATGCAAAAGAAATTATTACCATATAAGGGGGATGTAAATGAATAATAATAAAGTGTTGAAAGCTAATTTTTTTGGAATGATGTTATTAATATTATATATTGTATCACCGAAATTTCTTTTATCAATATTCAAACATATAAAATTGCCTATAGAATATAATGTTGTAATTACTCAAGTGGTATTACTGTTAGTTCCAACTATAATTTACTTTATTGTTACCAAGTATCCTATAAAAAAGACCTTAAGATTGAATAGAATAGGAATTAAAAGTGTATTAATAATAATTATTATAGCAATTATATCACAACCAATAATGATGTTTTTATCATTAATAACTCAATTTATTTTTCCAAACAGGATAATGGAATTTATGAGTAGATTAAATTCAATACCTTTAATAGCACAATTAATGATTATTGCTGTAGTACCGGCAATATTTGAGGAAATTACTGTAAGAGGAGTTATACTAGGAGGATATGATGATATAGATATAAAAAAGGCAGCAATAATGACAGGGTTATTTTTTGCTATGATTCACGGGAATGGAAATCAAGCATTATATACTTTTGTATTAGGATTTATATTTGCATATCTAGTTAAAATAACAAACTCTATATTTTCATCTATGATATGCCACTTTATAATTAATGGAACCTCTACTGTTATATCGTTTTTATCAAAGAGAAATTTTCAAAATAAGGTTTCTTATAGTGAAGGAATAAAATCCATTCCATATAAAGAATTAATATTTCAAACATTATTTATGTTTATTATTGCTATAATATGCATAAAAATAGTTATGATATTAATTAGAAAATTAATAAAAATAAATAATTTTGAGCAAATTAACAATATGCATGAATATAAAAATTCTATAAAGATTATGAATTGGCCTGTATATGTGTCTTTAGTTATTTATATTATTACGATAATAAAAGAGATAGAATCTATTTATGGATAAAAAGGATTTTTAGAGATATTATTACAATAAAATATTTTATGTAAATATATACTTTATATGTAAAAATATAATATAATTATTGGTGGGGAATATAATATGTGTGCTAAGACAAAATAAGGGGGGAGAGTATAGATGAAAAACAATATAAACAATATGAATGATGAAGAGTTACAAATATTTTTAGCCAAAAGAATTGAAACGGTACATCAGTTAATAAATCAATATATAAATTTAATAAAAGACAAAACAAGAAAAAATCATAAATTTAAATCTAATAAACAAAGAGCATATTATATAAACAATATTTATAATTATGTATCATGGGTAAATGAACAGATTAAGATGAATGAAAATGTATCAAGGGATGCAAAGGTAATTCCTAGGAGAGGTGAAATATGGACTTGTGAATTAGGTCAAAATATTGGATCAGAGGAAAATAAAATTAGACCTGTTATAATAATTCAAAATGATACTGGAAATAAAAATGCACCCACTACTATAATAGCACCCATATCTAATAGACCTAAAAAAATTGCTGTACATATAGAATTAAGAGAAAGTGATTATAAATTAGAAAATGGAGAAAAAAATCATATAACAGGAACTGTATTATTAGAACAAATAAAGGTAGTATCCAAAGCTAGACTTGGTAGACATATAGCAACTTTAAATAATGAGTTTATGGATATTTTAGACTCAAAGATAAAAATTTCTCTTAATTTGTAATTAATTTTTGTAAGTTGAGTATAATATTGATATAAAACAAACGAAAATACAAAAAAATACATAAAAAATTTAATAAAATCGTAAAAACATATTGCTTAAGATATATATTAGTGATAAAATTATATCGTTAATGGCTTATACATACCTAATGTAGATTAGGAGATTATATTTCATATGATCCTTTACATAATAACATACCTGGCGGAGGCTAGGAGATTATATAACATATAAATTGACATATTGGAAGCAAAGAGATTGGCATGGACCAGTCTTTTTTGCTGTAAAGATAAATTTTTTAAAGATAAAAACATAAATTGACAATGAAAAATTATTATAATATAATATGAGTTAAAATAATATGGAAATATAAAATTTTTACATTTAGTCAATAACTATGAACAGGAAAAGTATTTAAGATATATGCTTACAGAGAGTGAGGAGTGATGAGAACCTCATAGCTAAAGCTTAAAGAAAATCACCTGGGAGTTGAAAGCTGAAAAGATATTAATTTAGTAAGCTTATCCGTTATTTCGCGTTAAGAAATAGAGTATGTTAGTACTTGAAATTGGAATTTTTTCATAGGTGGTTATTTTGCTACGTCCTTATGGGCGTAGCTTTTTTTATATAAAAAATAAAGAAGTTAACAAAGTATAATATTGGTAATTATAACAATAATATTATTATAAGGTGGAAAGGAGATAAAATATGTACAATAAAGTTGATAATTCTGGAAATTTTGTAAATATGGAAAAAAATATTGCAAAACTTTGGAAGGACAAGGATGTAATTCAAAAAAGTTTTGACAGAAATGAAGATGGTGAATATTTTACTTTTTATGATGGACCGCCAACAGCTAATGGTAAGCCTCACGTAGGACACGTTCTTACAAGAGTTATGAAAGATTTAATTCCAAGATATAAGGTTATGAAGGGATATAAAGTTTTAAGAAAAGCTGGATGGGATACTCATGGACTTCCAGTTGAACTTGAAATTGAAAAGAAACTTGGAATATCAGGAAAGCCTCAAATAGAAGAATACGGTGTTGAAAAATTTGTTACAGAATGTAAAGATAGTGTATTTAAATACACAAGTCTTTGGAAAGATATGTCTGAAAAATTAGGTTTCTGGGTGGATATGGATAATCCATATGTAACTTATCATAATACTTATATAGAATCAGTATGGTGGGCATTAAAGACAATGTGGGAAAAGGATCTTTTATATAAGGGACATAGAGTAACACCATATTGCCCAAGATGTGGAACTGCGTTATCTTCTCATGAAGTTGCTCAAGGATATAAAGATGTAAAAGAAGCAACTGCATTTGTTAAATTTAAAGTTAAAGGTGAAGAAAACAAATATATTTTAGCTTGGACTACAACACCTTGGACATTACCAAGTAATGTAGCATTAACTATTAACAAAGCATATGACTATGTAGAAGTATTACACAATGATGAGTATCTAATACTTGCAAAAGAGCTTGCTCCGAAGGTATTAGATGGAGAGTATGAAATAGTTAAAGAATTCAAAGGTGAAGATTTATTAGGAACAGAATATGAGCAACTATTTAAATTTGAGGTTCCAGATAAAAAGGCTTTCTATGTAGTTCATGGTGATTATGTAACATTATCTGATGGTACTGGAGTTGTCCATACTGCACCAGCTTATGGTGAAGATGATAATATCACAGGAAAAAAATATGATTTACCACTTATAAACTTAGTTAATGGAGAAGGTAAATTTGTAGATAAAGTTGAACCTTGGAGGGGACTATTTGTTAAAAAGGCTGATCCTAAAATTCTTGAATATATGAAGGAAAATGGAAGTCTTTATAAATCAGAGAAGTTTACTCACTCATATCCACATTGTTGGAGATGTGACACACCACTTCTTTACTATCCAAAAGATAGCTGGTTTGTAAGAATGACATCTTTAAGAGATAAATTATTAGAAAATAATAATAAAATCAATTGGAATCCAGACAATATAAGAACAGGTAGATTTGGTAAGTTCTTAGAAAATGTTATTGACTGGGGAATTTCAAGAGATAGATATTGGGGAACACCTCTTCCAATATGGGAATGTGAATGTGGACATAGAGAGTGTATAGGAAGCATTGAAGAATTAAAAGAAAAAGGAATAAATGTTCCTAATGATATAGAACTTCATAAGCCTTATATTGATGGTGTTAAATTAACTTGTCCTCATTGTAATAAAGAAATGACAAGAACAAATGAAGTTATTGATTGCTGGTTTGATTCAGGATCAATGCCATTTGCACAACATCATTATCCATTTGAAAATAAGGAAGTATTTGAAAAAACTTTCCCAGCTCAGTTTATATCTGAAGCTGTTGATCAAACAAGAGGATGGTTCTATTCATTACTTGCTATTTCAACTGCTTTATTTGATACAAATTCATATGAAAATTGTATAGTTTTAGGTCATGTTCTTGATAAAAAAGGTCTTAAAATGTCAAAGTCCAAAGGAAATGTTGTAGATCCATTTGATGTACTTGAAAATGAAGGTGCAGATGCTACAAGATGGCATTTCTATACTGCAAGTGCACCATGGCTTCCAACTAGATTTTCAGAGGATGATGTAAAAGAAACTCAAAGAAAATTCTTAAGCACATTATGGAATGTATATTCATTCTACGTGTTATATGCAGAAATAGATAAATTTAACCCTACTGAATATAAAGATTTTGTATCAGAAAATGTAATGGATAAGTGGATAATATCTAAACTTAATACTTTAATCAAAAGTATAGGAGAAAATTTAGATAATTATAAAATAACTGAAGCTGCTCTTACACTTGAAGACTTTGTTGATGAACTTTCAAATTGGTATGTAAGACGTAATAGATCAAGATTCTGGTCAACTGAACTTACTGATGATAAAATTGGGGCTTATACAACTCTTCATAAAGTATTAACAACACTTGTTAAAGTTGCAGCACCGTTTGTACCATTCATGTCAGAAGAAATATATCAAAATTTAGTAGTTAATTTAGATAAAGAAGCTGTAGAAAGTGTTCATTTATGCACATGGCCACAATACAATTTAGATACTGTAGATGCTGAACTTGAAAGACAAATGGATTTAGCTTATAAAATAGTTAAACTTGGACGTAGTGCTAGAAATGGAGCTAATATAAAGAATAGACAGCCACTTTCAGAAATGCTTGTTAGCACAAAATCTCTTCCAGAGTATTATGGAGATATAATCAAAGAAGAGCTTAATATAAAGAAAGTTGAATTTGGTGCGGATCTTTCAAAATATGTTAATTTTGAAATTAAACCTAATTTACCTGTCATGGGAAGAGCTTACGGAAGATATATTCCTGCTATAAGAAAAGCTATAGCTTCAATGGATCAAATGGAACTTGCTCAAAACATAAAGAATGGAAAATCTGTATTTATAAATGTAGAAGGACTTGAAGAGCAAATTGAACTTACAAATGAAAACTTACTTGTAACAATGCAAGGACTTGAAGGATTTGCATTTGCAGGGGAAGGTGGAGTTGGAGTAATTTTAGAAACCACTATTACAGAAGAACTTAAAGAAGAAGGATTTGTTCGTGAAATATTAAGTAAAATTCAAAACTTAAGAAAAGAAAGTGGATTTGAAGTTGCTGATAAAATAAAACTTTATTTTGCAGGTAATGAAACACTTGAAAATGTAATTAAGAAATTTGAAGATCATATAATGAAAGAAACTTTATCTGTTTCAATAGATTATAATAAAGATAGAACTTATGGAGAGTTTAAAATAAACGGAGAAGAGTTAAAAATTTCAGTAGAAAAACAATCATAATAAAAGCACTATTGGCAATGCCAATAGTGCTTTTATTTGCTTTTAGAAAAATAAAATTTTATTAAATCTATAAAATTTTGAGTATACTATATATGAAAATCTATAGTATTAAAAATTTTTATATAAATACTTTCCTTGTACTTTAAATGTTATCTATTGTATAATTAATAATAAAAATATATAAAAATGGGAGTTGGTAATATGGCAACTTCAATAAAAGATGTGGCTAGAGAAGCAAATGTATCAATTGCGACGGTATCAAGGGTTCTAAATAATGTAGATGTAGTTAATGAGGATACCAAAAAGAAGGTTTTGGAGGCTATAAAAAAATTAGATTATAGACCTAACATAGTAGCAAGAAGTTTAAAAACACAAAAGACAAGAACAATAGGAATAATAATTCCGGATATATCTAACCCCATTTATCCTGAAGTTGTAAGAGGCGCAGAGGATGTTTCAAATATTTATAATTACAATATAATGCTTTGTAATACAGATTTGGAACCTGATAAAGAATTAGAGTATTTAAGAGTACTTGGAGAAAAAATGGTGGATGGAGTTATATATATAAGTAACTCATTAGAAGAGAGAACAATAAAAACTATAAAAGATACCAATATGCCTCTAGTGTTAATTGAAACAAATGGAAGAGAAACAGAGTTTCCAAGTGTAATAATTGATAATAAAAGTGCAGCTATAGATGCTGTAAATTATTTATTAAAAAAAGGTAATAAAAGAATTGCTTATATAGGTATTTCAGATGATGTTATAAATGCTAGTGCTATTAGGCATGAAGGATATATTGAGGGTCTTTCTCAAAATAATATACCTTATGATAAAGACATAACTTTCTTTTGTAAGTATTCATTAAAAGCAGAAGATGGATATGAAGCAATGAACAATATTTTAGAAAAAACAACGGATATAGATGCAGTGTTTTGTGTTAATGATGAAATTGCTATGGGTGCAATAAATGCACTTAGAGATAAAGGAATTAAAGTTCCAGAGGATGTTGATGTTATGGGGTTCAATGATACTCATGGTGCAGAATTTTTTTATCCACGACTTACTACAATAGCACAACCATTATATGATATGGGATCCGTTGCAACTAGAATGCTTATTAAAAAAATAAATAACGAACCACTTGACAAAGAGTTATTTGTTTTGCCATATGAACTTATTGAAAGAGATTCATGTAAATAAGAAAATGTATGTCGAAAAGGCATACATTTTTTTTATACACTTAATTGGAATATTATGGTATAATCAAAAATACATAAGGTAAAAAATGTAAAATAATTTAGCCTAGGAGGTATGACTATGAACACCAAAGAGAGGCTGAAAAATATTATTTATTATTTAATTAGTGTAAAAAACATGAATTCAAAGGTTACAAAAAATATTTTAGAGTATAAAAAAGTTTTTTGGGAAAAAAATTTAGTAACTAAAGGTTGTATTTTGAAAATTACAAAAAATGGAGAAAAATATATAGAAATAAACAAAGAAAGTGAAGATATATATAATGAATTTTCAAAGTTGTATCCTAAACTATTAAAAGAACAAGATAATATAGAAATTATTTGGGGATATTGTTTTATTACTTTAAAGACAAAAAATAAAACAATAGCACATCCTTTGTTTTCATATAAGTGTAATCTAATTTTTGATGAGTTAAAAGATATGTATGTACTAAAACCTATAAATGAGTTTCAAATGGAAATTCAAACATTAGATTATATGAAATATAATAGTTTAGACAAGTTATTAGAAACTAAGAATTACATAGAAGATAATTTTAAGTCTATCAATAAATTAGATGATTTAAATAAATTATCTAAAATTTTTAGTGATAGGTTAAAGATAAAAATTGAAAATTTTCAAAGAATAAACAAAAATATAATTAATTATGATAATATTAATATAGGGAATAAAATTCAAGTTTATAATGAACCAGTTATAATTATAAGAAATTATGAGAAAAATTCTTGGAATAAAGAATTAAATAATATTTTAAAGATGATAAATAATAATGCATATGTACCTGATTCTGTTAAAGCTTTAGTAGATAAAAATTATGTAAGTCTAGATAAAAATTTGAAGTGGCAGGATGTAGGAAAAGATACTTTGTATGCATTACCCTATAATAGAGAACAACTGAGTATAGGTGAAAGTATAGCCAAGAACTTTGGGGTAGTTGTTCAAGGGGCACCTGGAACAGGAAAAACCTATTCTATAGTAAATCTTATTTCTCATCTTTTATCACATAACAAAAGAATTTTAATAACAAGCACTAAGTATAAATCTCTTGAACCATTAATTAATATGATACCAAAGGAAATCAAATCTTTATGCATTAACTATAATGAAAATAAGTTAGAAAATTTATCTCAAATATACCATTCAGTAATTGGCGTAATAGAAAAAATTCAATTAAATTCAGAAAAAACAATCATGGAAATTAAAAATATCCAAAGACAATTAGAATTATGTAGAAGAAGAAAAAGTAATATATATAATAAAATAGATATATCTAATAATATTCAGGAGAAGGAAATTAATTATTTAGGTAGAAAATATAAAATAAGACATATAGAAAAGTGGTTGAAAAAATATGAAAAGCAGTATTCATGGATTGAAGATGATATAAGTTGTATAGAAAAGCCACCAGTTACAGATGCTAAGTTTTCTAGATTACTATATATAATGAGTAATGTAACTAAAGACGAAATTTCTCAATTAAAAGAAATTGGAGGTTTGTTATATAATATACCGCCATATTATGATTTATTTGAAAAAATAAAAAGAAAATTTGAAATAAAAAGAAGTTATAATGAATATAAATTAGCAGTTAAGGATTGGTGTATATCATATAATTGTGATTATAATTATGAATATATACTTAATTTATTGAAAAAAACTCAAAGATTTTTAATTTCTTTAGAAAATAGTTGGTTGAAAAATATTTTAAATTGTGCGAAAAGAGGAGATATTATAAAAATTGTACTTCAACAGGCAATCTTGAAGTGTAATTATTATATAAAAAAATTAGGTAGTATTAAAAAAGAAATATATGGACAAAATGTACAAATTCCTAAAGATATAGACTTAAAAATATTGCTAGAAAAATTGGAGTTAGTTTATAAACAGTATGAGCAAAAAGGTAAAATTAATAAAATTTTTAAATTTATTCATAGTGATTGTGAAGAGATAATAAAAAAATGCTCAGTTAACCGTAAAAAAATAGATAATAAAGAATTGGTTAAGATAGTTAAGCTATATGTTGAACAATGTATAATAGAACAAAATTTAATAAATTTATGGAATGATTCAATGAGTGAATATGGAGCTGATAATATACAGTGCATAAATTTAAATATAATAACAAATTTAGAAGAGTATATTAATAAAATTGATATTATTATAAATTGGGATACTAAAGTTATAGACAAGATAACTAATTCAATGAGAGAAATTGTATTTTTAAACAATGTAGATTGGTATAATAAGGAATCTTATAATAAACTTCAAACAGGTGTACTTAGTATTAAATATATAAGTGAATATGAGGGAATAAAAAGTTATATAGGAAACATAGAAAAATTAATGAGCAAAGTTAATGGATTTAAGGATATTGTACAAGCTATTAAAGAAAATGACATTGTTTCATTAAAACAATGTTATAAAAGAATAGATAGGCTTAAATCTATAATGCCTAGCATTACAGAGATGGAATATATATTGGAAAAAATAGAAGAGCATTGTCCAAAATTAATAGATAAACTTATAGATGAAAAAGATAGAGTTAATATGCTTGTTAAATATAAAAACTTTAGTATGGCTTGGCTATGGAAACAGTTGGATTATAAAATAAAAGAAGAATATAATAAATTTAAATTAGAAAATATAAATAAAGAAATTGAAGTTGAAATTCAAAGAGAAGAGGTATTAACACAAAAATTATCTATTAAGAAATGTTGGTATAATACTATTTCAAAAATAAGCGAAGAAGAAAAAAGAAGTTTACATTCATATAAAGAAGCTATTAATAGATTAGGAAAAGCATGGGGTAAAAATTCTTTAAATTATTTAAAGTTAGCACAAGAAGAATTAAATAATTTTAAAAGGTTTATGCCAGTTTGGATTATGCCATTGAATGAAGTGATAGAAAATTTAAGCTTATCTGAAAATTTGTTTGATATTGTTATTATGGATGATGCAAGTGACATGAATATTTTTGCTATATCTGCATTATTTAGAGCTAAGAAAGCTATTATTTTTGGAGATAATAATGAAATTAATATTGAAAGTAATATTCAAAATTATAAACATATAAAAGTATTGGCTGAAAAATATTTAATGGATATTCCTAATTGGCAGTGGTTTGATATGAAAACTAGTATATATTCAACAGCTCTTAGGATATTTCCAGCAACAGTAACATTAAAAGAAAATTTAAGGTCTTTACCTGAAATAATGAACTTTAGTAATGAGTTATGTTATTCAAATAAGATAATAACACCAAGGGATAAAAATATATTTGGAGAGTTATGGTCAGCTATTAATACTGTGAAAGTTAATGGAGTGAGAGAACAAGATAAACCTATTAATGTTAATGAAGCAAAAGCTATAGTTGAACAAATAGAGCAATGCTGTGAAAATTCAATATATAATGGCATGTCTATGGGGGTAATATCTTTATTAGGAGATGAGCAAGGAGAATTAATAAATAATTTATTAAAGGATAAAATAGGTGACCAAGAAATGAAAAATAGAAAAATAGTTTGTGGAAATCCATATACACTTCAAGGAGAAGAAAGAGACATTATATTCTTGTCTATGGTTATAAGCAATAACGTTAAATTTGCTACTTTAACTAAAGATGCAGATATAAGACGATTTAATGTAGCAACTACCAGGGCTAAAAGGCAAATGTGGCTTTTCCATTCAGTAAACTTGGAGGATTTAAATGAGGAGTGTGTAAGAGCGAAACTATTAAATTATTGTATAAATTTTAAGGTAATAAATAAAAAATTAAGAATAGCGTAAATTTACAATAAACGGGGGATTTTGAAATGAAATGTTATACAATAGGAATTTCTAATAGAAAGCTAGAAGACTTTTTAAATTTAATAAAGTTATATGGTATTGATTGTATTATGGATATAAGGAGTAATCCCTATAGTTTAGATGAAGAAGATAGTGTATATGACAAAGAAATTATCGAAAAGTATATTAAGCAATGTGGAATAAATTATATATATATGGGTAAAGAGTTAGGACATGAGAGAATTAAAGCTGAATTAAAAGATGGTGATTTTAATGATATTATAGAAAATAACGTTATTAACAAGGGACTTCATAAAATAGTTGAAGGAATTAAAAGAGGTCATAGAATAGCTATAATGTGTATTGAAAAAAATCCAGTTCATTGTAGTAGGGGAATTATATTAGGTTATGCATTAAAAAATATGGGTATTGATTTAGAACATATAATAAGTGATATAAAGTTAAAGACTCAAGAAAGAATAGAAGAAGAAATTTTTCTAACTTATGAACCTATATTTAAAAAAGGATTTATAAACTTAACAGCTCAGGATATAGTTGAATATGATGATTATGATAACATTAATGCAAAGGATATAAAGAATATAAAAATGATGGTTATACAAGAAGGATATAAAAGAAAGTTTCAAGAATTAAAAAGCTAATAATTAATAATTTATAAAAGATTATATAAATAAGATTGGTTATAAGATAAACTTATTATCAATCTTATTTATTTTATAAGAAATTTAATATATAACAACTATATATCATATATAGGTATAAAGGGGGTGGGATTTTTGTTGAAATTGTGGAAAAAGTATTCATTTATTATTCTTATAGTTTTTATAGTAGGAGGTATATTTAATATTAAAATAGCTATGGCGGCAATTGTATGTATGTTAGGTCCATTAATACTGGCTTTATTAGGAAAAGGAAGATTCTGGTGTGGGAATATTTGCCCTAGGGGAAGTTTTTACGATAATATAGTAAAAAAGGTTAGTAATAAAAGGAGAGTTCCAAGATTATTAAAATTAAAACTTTTTAGATTGTTAGTTATTGTATTTATGTTTTATATGTTTGGGATAAATATATATATGAATTGGGATAATATAGAGGGTGTGGCAATGGTTTTTTATAAGATGATAATAGTTACAACTTTAGTAGGATTAATATTATCTATATTTTATAATCATAGATCTTGGTGTAATTTCTGTCCTATGGGGAGTATAGCTGCTTTTATATCATATTTTAAAAAGGATAGAAAAACATTAAAAGTAAATTCTAATTGTATATCATGTAAGTTGTGTCAGAGGAAGTGTCCAATGGGAATAGTTCCATATGATTATAAAGGTCATATTTTAAAGCATGTAGATTGTATACAATGTGGAGAATGTATAAAATATTGTCCTAAAAATTCTATAAAATATTAAATAAAAATTTTTAGAGGAGTTCCTTAGATTCTAAGGAAATTTTTTTATTTTATCATTAAACAATGATGAATAATATAACCAATTTAAAGGAATATATCAAGTATGTTACAATATATTAGTAATTAATTTATGGAGGTTAGATATATGAACAATAAAACGAAGGCAGTAGTGTATATGCTATTATCTGCCCTGGGATTTGCTTTTATGGGGGCTATGGTTAAACTTGCAGGAAGGTTGCCGGTTATAGAAAAAGTATTTTTTAGAAATTTAATAAGTTTATTTGTTGCTTTTGGAGCATTAAAAAAAGTGAATGGACCTATATTTGGTAAAAGGAAGAATCAGAAATATTTATTAGCAAGAGCTCTTTTAGGACTTACAGGAATGTTCTTATATTTTTATTCAATAGATAATTTAGTACTTGCAGATTCGGCTATGCTTAATAAATTATCTCCGTTTTTTATAACTTTATTTGCTATAATGTTTTTAAAAGAAGATTTAACTGGTATGAAAGTAGTTTCTATGATTATTGTTTTTGTGGGTGCAATACTTGTTATAAAACCACAATGGAATTTAAGTATTATACCAGCGTTAGCAGGATTTATGTCCGCTGCATTTGCAGGGGGGGCATACACCATTGTTAGATATTTAAAGGATAAAGAAACTCCCTCTACTATAGTTTTTTATTTTTCTTTAGTATCTGTAGTAGGAGCCCTTCCATTTATGTTAGCTAAGTTTGTAATGCCAAGTAAAATACAGTTTTTATATTTAATATTAACAGGGGTTTTTGCGGCTATTGCACAGTTTTCATTAACATATTCTTATAAGTATGCTCCAGCTTCAGAAGTTGCAATTTATAATTATGTAAATATAGTTTTTTCTGCTATAATAGGGTTTTTTATATGGGATGAGATTCCTGATAGATTAAGTATTTTAGGAGGAGTAATAATCCTTCTAATGGCTACATTAGTATACTTATATAATAGAAAAGGCAAAGTTAATTAAATTAATTAAGATTTTAGACTATTGATAAATATTATTAATAGTCTTTTTTTATGTATTTTTATAATTGGAGTGAATAAAATACATAAAAATGTTCAATAATTATTTAATGTAAACTAATGAAAAATAAGGGAGGAAAGTTATGAAAATTGGTATTCCGAAGGGATTATTATATTGTAGATATTATCCTTTTATAAAAAAATTTTTATTGGAACTAGGAGTAGAATTTATAGTTTCAGATGATACAAGTAAAATCATACTAGATAATGGGGTGAAATATTCTGTAGATGAAGCATGTCTTCCTATAAAGATATTTCATGGACATGTATCAAGTTTAGTAGGTAGGTGTGATTTAATAATAGTTCCTAGAATAATGAGTATTAGAAAAAAAGAATTTATATGTCCTAAATTTTGTGGGCTTCCGGAAATGATAAAAAATTCTATACCCAATTTGCCTAAAATCACAGAAATCCCTATATATACATACTCTTTGAAAAGTTTATATAACTGGTGCAAGTATATTGGAAAAAGTGTTGGAGCTAAATCAAGTTATATAAAGAGGGCATATTGTAGAGCTATAATTACACAAAAAAATTTTAAAACTGGTATTGAAGATTGTGAGTATAAGATAAACATTGCATTGTTAGGACATCCATATAATGTATATGATAACTTTGTTAATATGAATTTGGTAAAAAAATTACATAGATTTGGAGTAGGAGTAGTTACTGAAGAAGTTATTGAGGAAAAAGATATTGAAGATGAAGTTAATAAGCTTTTTAAAAGACCATTTTGGAGTTTTGCAAGAAATGCTTATGGAGCAGCGGGAAATTTTTATAAAAATAAGAAAGTAGATGGAATTATATATATATCTTCATTTGCATGTGGTATAGATTCAGTTGTAATAGAACTTATAAAAAATAGAATAAATGATTTTCCTTTATTAGTTTTAAAGGTTGATGAACAGACTGGTGAAGGGGGATTCAATACAAGAATTGAGGCCTTTGTAGATATGATAGAAAGGAGAAAGAAAATTGAAAATAACATTTCCAAATTTAGGTAATACATATATTGCAGCTAAAATATTATTTGATGGGTTAGGGATAGATTATGTAGTTCCGCCTATGAATAACAAAGAAAGTTTAGATATGGGAGTTGCCCATTCACCAGAAGAAATGTGTACTCCTTTTAAAATTATGATAGGAAATTATATTCAAAGTATAAGACAAGGAGCTGATACAATTCTTTTAGTTGGAAGCTGTGGGCCTTGCAGATTTGGTGAATATTGTGAATTACAAATGAATATTTTAAAAAAGTTAGGTTATAATCTAAAATTTATAGTTTTAGATAAAGCCGATGATATAGGAAAAAAAGAGCTATTAAACAGAATAAAATATATATCATCAAAGAGTAATAAAGGTAAAGTTAATTATATTTTAGCAGCTAAAAGAGCATTAAAAGCTATAAATTTAATTGATACCATTGAAGCAAAAACACATTATCTTTCGGGTTATGAAATAAATAAGGGGCAATTTAAAAATATTCTTTACAATTGTAAAAGAGATATTTGGAAAACTAACAATCCTATAGAAGCTATAAAGATTTTAGATAATTATAAAAATATATTAAATAAAGTATCTATAGACAAGAAAAAGAATCCATTAAAGATTGAAATAATAGGTGAAATTTATACTATAATAGACCCATTTTCAAATCTTAACATAGAAGATAAACTTATGGATTATGGAGTATCAAGTAGAAGAAGATTAACTCCTAGTTGGTGGGTAAAGGATGCTATAATGAGCATTTTAAATTTAAATTCTATTGATATAAGAATTGCTTCCAAGGAATACTTGCCATATTATATAGGAGGTCATGCTAGAGAATGTGTAGGAGAAGCAATACTTGCAAGCAATACAGACTTTCATGGTGCAATTCAAATATTTCCTATGGGATGCATGCCACAAATTGTAAGTAAGGCTATACTTCCTAAGATTTCAAAGGATAAAAACTTTCCCATAATGACTTTAGTAATAGATGAAATGACAGGTGAAGGCGGATATATTACTAGAATTGAGGCATTTTTAGATTTAATTGAAAGGAGAAGAAAAAATGTATTATATGGGAGTTGATGTTGGTTCCGTTAGTACAGATATAGTTCTTTTAGATGAAAAATTAAATGTTGCAGAAAAGATATACTTGCGAACTAAGGGGAAGCCAATACAAGTTATACAGGAAGGTATTAAAATATTACAAAGAAAATATAAAAAAGATGATATAAAAGGGGTAGGAACAACAGGAAGTGGAAGACACATAGCAGCCACCCTTTTAGGAGCAGACGTAGTAAAAAATGAGATAACAGCACATGCTATTGCATCCCTTAATGTAAATAGAAATGTTCGTACAATAATAGAAATAGGAGGACAAGATTCTAAAATAATAACGTTAAAAGATGGAATAATAACGGATTTTGCTATGAATACTGTATGTGCAGCGGGAACAGGATCATTTCTAGATAGACAGGCGGAAAGATTAGAAATACCTATAGAAGAGTTCGGAAATTATGCATTAAAATCAGATGTAGCTGTGAGAATTGCTGGTAGATGTGCTGTATTTGCGGAATCAGACATGATACATAAGCAGCAATTAGGATATAATCAATCAGATATAATTAAAGGATTATGTATGGCTCTTGTTAGAAATTATCTTAATAATGTTGGAAAGGGAAAAGAAATTAAACCAGAAATATTTTTTCAAGGTGGGGTAGCTGCAAATAAAGGAATAAAAAAAGCTTTTGAAAATGAATTAGGTTATAAAGTATATGTTCCTAAAAACTATGATGTTATGGGAGCTATTGGGGTAGCTATTATGGTTTCTGAACTTGAGGATTTTAATAAGACTAAGTTTAAAGGATTTCAAATAGGAAATTCTACTATTATTTCTAAAAGTTTTGAATGTAGTGGATGTTCTAATAGATGTGAGGTTGTAAATATAAGAGATAATTTAAAGATAATTGGGTGTTTTGGTGATAAGTGTGGTAAATGGAGTGAAAACATATAAGATTTTAGAAAAATTATATCATATAATAGCATTATATGGTATAATTATACTTAAATTCAATATTTTATATATTGAATTTAATAAAAGGTTGAAGGGAGAGTTTTGATATGTATGCATTTTTAAAAAAGCTATCAAGCAAGTTATTAATAATACCTTTTTTGGTGGTGTTTTTAGCTACTCCAGCATTTGCAAAGGAAAGTAAACAATATAGTAGAGCTTCAATTAACAATAACTATCCAATTATATTAGTGCATGGATTTATGGGATGGGGGCGTGACGAAGTTTTAGGATTTAAGTATTGGGGTGGATTTAATGATATTCAAGAAGCTTTAAGAAAAAAGGGATTTAAGGTGTATACAGCTTCTGTTGGACCTATTTCAAGTAATTGGGATAGAGCATGTGAACTTTATGCCTATATTAGGGGGGGGAGAGTTGACTATGGAGAAGCTCATTCAAGAAAAAATGGACACCTAAGATATGGTAAGTATTATCCAGGAGTATATGAAAAATGGGGTATAAAAGATAATAAAGGAAATATTAAAAAGGTTCACCTTTTAGGACATAGTATGGGTGGTCAAACTATTCGTACATTAGTACAATTACTAGAAGAGGGCTCACAAGAAGAAAGAAATGTTACGAAAAATGATACTTTATCTCCATTGTTTAAAGGAGACAAAAGTTGGGTATTTAGTATAACTACTATTTCAACTCCACATGATGGAAGTAGTCTTGGAGATAAAAATAATTATTATATAGACAAATATGGTCAAAAGATAGTTTGTGCTTTAGCATCAGTAACAGGAAACGTAAAAGATTTTGTATATGATTTTGATTTAGAGCAATGGGGACTTAAGAGAAAATCAAATGAAAGTATACTTAGTTACTCAAATAGAGTATGGAGTAGCAAAATATGGAACACGAATGATGTATCAAGATGGGATCTTTCACCACAGGGTGCAAGAGAATTAAATAAATGGGTTAAAGCACAACCTGACGTGTATTATTTTTCTTGGACAACTAAGGCAACAAGAAGTTTACCAATGACAGGAAAAGTTGTTGCAGATCCAATATATATGAATCCAGTATTGATTCCTACAGCAACATTTATTGCTCATCATACAAATAATGAAGGTGGAATTAATATAGATTCTAAGTGGTTTCATAATGATGGAGCTGTAAGTGTTATAAGTGCTAATGGTCCTAAGTTAGGCTCAAATGATAAAATAACAGAGTATGATTCAAGAAAATCTCCTAAAAAAGGAGAATGGACGCATATGGGTATAATCGATAAAACAGATCATATGGATATTGTAGGAATTGGAAATATTAGAGATTTGACAGGTTTTTATTCAAATATAGCAAAACAATTAACATATTTACAATAATGAAAATATTTATAACGAGATAAGAGAAAGGAAGGTTATTCTATAAAGGAATAGTCTTCTTTTATTTATAAATTCAGTACAAAAAAGTTTATAAAATAATATGTTTTTAATAAAAAAGACATGAGATATAAAGCTCCCATGCCTTTTATAGTTTTTAATTATTATATATAAATTATATGAATAAACTAGCACCATCCGTTATTATAATAGCCAGTATTCATTGGTACACATTGACAACAGCACATTGAACATTTATCGTGTTTATGATGCTTGTGATGCTTATGATGTTTATGGTGTTTATGATGATCATCACAACAACAGCAATCACAACAATCACAGCAATCACAGCAATCACATGGATTACAACAGCAACAACAAGAGTTGGCAGGTTCACAACGATAAATTTCATACGAGCCACAATGCTTGCAGCAAGTAGGTTGGCAACAGCAAAGGTTTGATCTAGGAGGGTTGCAAGAACCATAACTGCTACCACAACCACCTAGTCCTCCACATAATAAAGGAAATAATAATGAACCAAGCATTAATTAACACCTCCATATATCAAGGATTGTGTAGCTTGTCTAGGATGGAGATATTGTGGATTTACTATAGTATATTAAACATAGATAAAAAATGTTAATAAATGTTAAATGCAAATAAGATTATTTTTCATTTAGTATTGACATATAAAAAAATAATAGTATAATTTAACACAATAACTTAACATTTATGTATTTCAACTTAAAATTAATCAGCAAACTAGCATGATTTTGGGTAAAGGTATTATTGGAGGATATTATTGTGAAAAATCTTATTAGGAGGGGAAAGACAGCAGAATACTGTTATTATGGAAACTGGGGCTATGGTTATAGTGCTGGCTTTTTATGTTGTCTAAAAATAAAAATTCCTAGTTCTAATGAGTTTAATAATATATAAAAGTTATTATTAATACTATCTAGAAATATATTTTTCTAATATATTAAAGGAGACTCATTATGAGTCTCTTTTTTTATGTTAAATTTGTATTAAGTTAATATTAGGGGGTTATATTATGATTATTATTATGAAAACTAATGCATTAAAGGAAAACATAGAAAAAGTTAAGGAGGCTATTATGGCAAAAGGAATAGGTGTCCATGAATCTAAGGGAGATAAATTTTCAATACTTGGATTAGTAGGTGATACAAGTAACCTTGATCCAGACCAGATTAAGGCTAATAAGGATGTTGAAAAGATAGTTCGTGTACAGGAACCTTATAAAAAAGCAAATAGAATGTTTCATCCTAAGGATAGTATTATAAAAGTAAATGATAGATTTGTGGGAGGAAATAAGCTTTCTATAATGGCAGGTCCATGCTCTGTAGAAAGTGAAGAGCAGATTGTTAAACTTGCAAAAGATGTTAAAAAATCAGGAGCTACATTTTTAAGAGGGGGAGCATTTAAGCCAAGAACTTCTCCATATAGTTTTCAAGGAATGGGAGTAGAAGGGTTAGAACTTTTAAAAATAGCAAAAGCAGAAACCGGATTACCAATAGTTACAGAGATTATGTCAACAAATTTAGTTGATAAATTTGTTGAAGATGTGGATGTAATCCAAGTTGGTGCAAGAAATATGCAAAATTTTGATCTTTTAAAGGAATTAGGAAGAACTAATAAACCAATTCTTTTAAAAAGAGGGCTTTCAGCTACAATAGAGGAATTATTAATGTCAGCAGAATATATAATGGCAGGGGGAAATGACAATATAATTCTCTGTGAAAGGGGAATAAGAACCTATGAGACATATACAAGAAATACATTGGATTTAAGTGCTATACCAGTAATAAAAAAATATAGTCATCTACCAGTAATTGTTGATCCTAGCCATGCAGGAGGTAGTTGGTGGCTTGTAGAACCTTTAGCTAAAGCAGCTGTAGCCGTTGGGGCAGATGGACTTATGATAGAAGTTCATAATAATCCTGAAAAAGCTAAAAGTGACGGGGCACAATCATTAAAGCCTGAAAAATTTCATGAATTAATGAAACAATTATCAATAGTTGCAAGAGCAGTAGGAAGAGAAATTTAATATTAATAAAGCATGTAAAAAAAGAGAGGAGATGTCCTAATGAAAGAACTTAGGATAAATCTTATAGAGAATAGTTATTCTATATTTATAGATAGAGGATTAATGTCTTCTATAGGTAGAAAAATTAAAAGTATTTATAGTAATAGTAAAATAGCAATTATAACAGATAAAAATGTAGATAAATTTTATGGAGATATAGTAGTAAAAAGTTTAATAGATAATGGATTTAATGTAAAGAAAATAGTAATAAGTCCAGGAGAGAAGAGTAAGTCAGTAGATATATTGCTTGAAGTCTATGATGATTTGTTAGAATTTGAAATTAATAGGGGAGATCTTATAATTGCTCTTGGTGGAGGGGTTGTAGGAGATCTTACTGGATTTGCAGCGGCAACTTTATTAAGAGGAATTCCGTATATTCAGATGCCTACTTCATTACTAGCACAAATAGATAGTAGTATAGGGGGAAAGGTAGCAGTTGATTTGCCTAAAGGGAAAAATTTAATAGGAAACTTTTATCATCCTAAAGCAGTTTTTATAGATGTAAATGTATTAAAGACATTAGATAAAAGGTTTTTTTATGATGGTATGGCGGAAGTGATAAAATATGGTTGTATAAAAGATAAAAGATTATTTTATAATTTATTAAATATTAATACATATGAAGAACTTATGGATAATATTGAAGATATAATACATTCTTGTTGTAGTATAAAAAAATATATAGTTGAAAAAGATGAAAAAGATACAGGAGACAGAATGCTTTTAAACTTTGGTCATACTATAGGTCATGCTATTGAAAAATATTTTGACTTTAATAAATATACTCATGGTGAGGCAGTAGCTTTAGGTATGTATGCAATAACTAAAAAGAGTGAAAATATGAATTTAACTAAGGAAGGTACATCAAAGCTTATAAGAGATATTTTAATTAAATATAATTTAGAATGGAATATACATATGGATGATAAAGAAAGTATATTACATACAATATCATTAGATAAGAAAAATAAAGGTGAATTCATGAACTTAGTTTTACTTGATGAAATTGGAGAAGCTTTTATACACAAAGTAAATAAGAAGGATGTAGTTAATTTTATATAAAGGGGGATAAATAGATGAAAAATGTAACAATTATTCCCTCGGAATTAAGTGGAGACATAAATATTCCCCCATCTAAGAGTTTGGCCCATAGAGCTATAATAAGTGCAGGACTCTCAGATGGGATAAGCAATATTGAAAATATTATATTTTCAGAAGATATAAAAGCCACTATTAGGGGAATGGAAAGTCTTGGTGTAGAAATTAAAGATATAAGTGAAAAAAAACAAGATGATTTTAATAGGAAAACTTTAAAAGTCATAGGAAGAGATAGATTAGTTTTAACGAGAAGTGAGATAGATTGTTCTGAGTCAGGTTCTACGTTAAGATTCTTAATTCCTATATCATTACGAACATGTAATAAAGTTAAATTTACAGGTAAAGGGAAACTTGTATCAAGACCACTTGACGTATATTATAGTATATTTAAAAATCAAGGAATAAAATATAAAACTAGTAATGGAAAGTTACCCTTATTTATAGATGGAGCTTTAAAATCAGGAGAGTTTTATGTTGAAGGAAATATAAGTTCCCAGTTTATAACAGGACTTATGTATACACTTCCATTTTTAAGTGGAGATTCTAAAATAATAATTACAACGGAACTTGAATCTAAAGGATATATAGATTTAACTATAGATACTTTAAAGAAGTTTGGCATTAAGATTGAAAATAAAGACTATAAAGAATTTTTTATAAGAGGGAAACAAAAAAGCATTTCAAATAACTACAGAGTTCAGGGGGACTTTTCTCAAGGAGCATTTTGGATAGTGGCAGGTATATTAGGTTGTAATATAAAAACTTTAGATTTAGATATAAATTCATTACAAGGTGATAGAGTAATTATAGATATAGTAAAAGACATGGGAGGAAATATAAATATAAAGGAAAATTATATAGAAACTAAAAAATCTAAAACTAAAGGAATTACAATAGATGCATCTGAATGTCCTGATCTTGTACCTATTCTTGCTGTTTTAGGATCATTAAGTACTGGCACCACTAGAATAATAAATGCAGAAAGATTAAGAATAAAAGAATGTGATAGATTAAAAGCAATGGCAACAGAACTTAAAAAAATTGGAGCTGATATACAAGAGCTTGAAGATGGATTACTTATAAAAGGCAGAGAATATTTAAAAGGTGGAACTGTAGATAGTTGGAATGATCATAGAATTGCAATGTCTATGGCTATTGCATCAATTAAATGTACGGAACCAATTACTATAAAGAATAGTGAAGCTGTTAATAAATCTTATCCGGATTTTTGGAAAGATTTTAAGAATGTGGGAGGAAACATAAATGAGTGGAGTATGGGGAAGTAAAATAAAATATTCTATATTTGGAGAATCTCATGGAAAGTCAATTGGTATAACAATAGATGGATTGCCACCTGGAATTGAACTTGATTTAAATAAATTAAGTAGAGAAATGAGAAGGCGTGCCCCAGGTAAAAGTAAACTTTCAACAACTAGAGTAGAGAGAGATGATTTTGAAATTTTAAGTGGATATTTTAATAACAAAACAACAGGTACTCCTTTATGTGCTATTATACAAAACTTAGATAAGCATTCAAAGGATTATGAAAAAACTAAAGATTTAATGAGACCTGGTCATGCTGATTTTACTGGATACATAAAATATGGTGGTTTCAATGATTATAGAGGTGGAGGACATTTTTCAGGGAGACTTACTGCACCTATAGTATTTGCAGGAGCCATTGCAAAACAAATTTTAAGAAAAAATAATATTGTAGTTGGAAGCCATATAAAGAGTATAGGTGATATTGAAGAAGAATACTTTAAAGTTTCTATAAAAGAAGAATTACTAGAAAAATTATCAGCAAAATCTTTTGCAACCATTGACGATAAAAAGGGTAAAGAAATGCAAGATGCAATTTTGCAAGTTAGAAATAATATGGATTCCATTGGTGGTATTATAGAATGTGCAGTTTTAAATTTGCCACCTGGATTAGGAAATCCCTTTTTTGGTTCAGTTGAAAGTGTCTTAAGTAGTTTATTATTTTCAATACCAGCTGTAAAGGGTGTTGAATTTGGTGCTGGATTTAGTATTTCTAAAATGAAGGGCAGTGAGGCTAATGATGAATTTTATATAGAAGATGAAAAAGTAAAAACGTATACTAATAATAATGGTGGGATTTTAGGTGGAATTACAAATGGTATGCCTTTAATATTTAGAGCTGCTTTTAAGCCAACACCATCAATTGCCAAAGAACAAAGAACAGTAAATATTTTAAATAAAGAAAATACAACTATAAAAATACAAGGAAGACATGATCCGTGTATAGTTCAAAGGGCTATTCCTGTAGTTGAAGCTATTACAGCTATGGGAATATTAGAATTAATTAATATATAGGAGTGTATTTCATGGATGATTTAAAAGAATTAAGAAAAGAAATAGATTTAATAGATAATAAGTTAATTTCTTTATTTCAAAAGAGGATGGAAGCGGTTTTAAAGGTTGCGGAATATAAAAAAAATAATAATTTACCTATATTAAATACAAGTAGAGAACAAGAAGTTATAGATAAAAATATTAAATTAGTATGTAATGATAATTTTAAAAAACCAGTGGAAGATTTTTTAAGGAATATTATGAGTATAAGCAAAGAACTTCAAGCTAAAAAAATGTCAGAATAGAGGTTTGATAATGTGAAGGGATTATATGGATTATTAGGTGAGAAGTTAGTTCATAGTTTTTCACCACAGATACATTCGTTAATATTTAAGGAATTAAAAATTAATGGATATTATCATTTATTTGAAGTACATAAAGAAGATATAGAACATATAGTATCAGGATTTAAGATCTTTAAAGTACAAGGAGTAAATGTAACTATACCCTATAAAGTTATAGTAATGAATTATATAGACGATATATCTTTTGAAGCTAAAAATATAGGAGCAATAAATACTATTTGTTTTGAAAATGGAAAAACAAAAGGATATAATACCGATTATTATGGTTTTGGAATGATGTTAGAGAAATTCAATATAGATGTAGAAGGTAAAAATATTGTTATATTAGGAACTGGAGGAGCTTCTAAGGCTGTTAATCAATATCTTTTAGATAATAAAGTTAATAATATAACATTTGTAACTAGAGATTTAGATAATAAAAGAAAAGAACTAAAAGAGTATAATTTAATTTCTTATTCTGATATAAAAAATTTAAAAAATCAAGATATTGTTATAAATTGTACTCCCTGTGGAATGTACCCAGACATAGAAAAATCACCATTAAATGAAGAACAAGTTTCTAAATTTAAAATAGTTGTTGACTTAATATATAATCCACAGGAGACCTTAATTATGAAATATGCAAAAAATCAAGGTATAAAAGTCATAAATGGATTGTATATGTTAGTGGGGCAAGCAGTTAAATCACAAGAATTGTGGAATAGTTTAAAAATAAAAAAAGAGCTTGTGGATAAAATTTATGAAAATATGAAAATCTTACTTTAGAAATGGAGTAATGGTATGAAGTTATTAGAAACAAATATAGTTTTAATAGGTATGCCAGGATGCGGAAAAACTACAATAGGTAAGAAACTTTCTGAAAAAATAGGAGTTAAATTTTGTGATGTAGATGAGTATATAGTTAATTATACAAAAAAATCTATTGGTGAACTATTTCTAAAGGGAGAGGATTATTTTAGAAGAATTGAGAGGGAAGCTATAAAAGAATTATCTAAAGAATATCCTCAGATAATAGCCACAGGTGGAGGAGTTGTAAAAGATTCTAGAAATATTAATGAATTAAAAAAAAATGGAACAATTATTTTTATAAATAGACCTTTAGAAAATATATTATCAGATATAAATATAAAGGAAAGACCATTATTAAAAGAAAAACCTGAAAAATTATATGATATTTATAAAGAAAGATATAAGTTATATAAAGGTTATTGCAATAAAGAGATTATAAATAAAAATTTATATAATTGTATAGATGATATATGCAATTATATAAAAATTTAAAATTAAAAAATATAATAAAAAGTTTAAAATAATGCAAGATATATATTTTATATGTCTTGCATTATTTTTATATAACATTCTATTTTACAGGAGTAAATGTTGCACAGTCTGTTTCGTGAGAAGTGCAGGCATCGAAGTTACAATTACATTTAATTTCAATTTCTTTAGCAGTACAACAATTATCTTTAGCATGATGTTTACAGTTAGTAACAGCACATTTAACACCAGAAATATGGTTATGATTATGATTGTTATTCATAGAAAAGCCTCCTTAGGGTAAATAGATTACATAATATAGTGTGGATAGAAACTAAGGAATTATTCATTAATAAAATTTATATAAATTCTAAAAAGTAAAAATTAGTAATAAAGAAAAAATTATTTGGGGATAATCTATATATAATATATAAAAATAGGAGGAAGGATAATATGAAAGTATTACATTGGATAGGTGCCATTGTAGTATTCTTTTGGATATTAGGACTTGTATTTAAAATAGGAGGTAAATTAATAAATGTATTATTAATAATAGCAGCAATAATATTTATTTATGATGTAATTACTGACAGGACAAGATGAAAAATGTATTATAAAATATATAATAATATTATTTATTACAAATATTTTCATCTACATTTTTTAACTGTAAGAAAGTAATATAAAGATTCTAAGAAAAATGATGGGGGGTGATAACTGTTACAATAAATCTATAAATATCTATAAAAATATATTGTTATTTTATATATTTAGTTGTATAATAATATTGAGGTGATAAGTATGAAATATTACTCAATAGGAGAATTTGCAACTAAAATAGGAAAAACAGTTCAAACTCTTAGAAACTGGGATAAAAATGAAACTTTAAAACCATCACACATAACTAATGGTGGAACAAGATATTATTCACAAGAACAACTTAATCACTTTTTGGGGTTAAAATCAGAAGTACAACTAAATAAAAAAACTATTGGATATTGCAGAGTTAGTTCTCATAAACAAAAAGACGACCTTGAAAGACAAATTGAAAATGTTAAAACATATATGTTGGCCAGAGGTTATCAATTTGAGATTGTAACAGATATAGGGAGTGGAATTAACTACAATAAAAAGGGATTAAATCAACTAATGGACATGATAACTAATTCAGAGGTTGATAAGGTAGTAATTTTATACAAAGATAGATTGATTAGATTTGGATTTGAACTTATAGAAAATCTATGTAATAAATATGGAACAACCATTGAAATTATAGATAATACTGAAAAATCAGAAGAACAAGAGTTAGTTGAAGATTTAATTCAGATAGTTACAGTTTTTAGTTGTAGACTTCAAGGCAAGAGAGCTAATAAAGCTAAGAAAATGATTAAGGAGTTAATTGAAGATGATACTTTCAAAGAAAGTTAGATTATATCCAACAGAAATTCAAGAACAAAAATTATGGCAATCAGTTGGAACTGCAAGGTTTATATATAATTGGACTTTAAATAAGCAACAAGAAAATTATAAAAATGGCGGTAAGTTTATTAAAGATAGTGATTTAAGAAAAGAAATTACTTTAATGAAGAAAACAGATGAATATAAATGGCTAAGTGAGGTATCAAATAATGTAGCAAAACAAGCTGTAAAAGATTGTTGTAATGCTTATAAAAGATTCTTTAAAGGTTTAGCAGATAAGCCACGTTTTAAAAGTAGAAAGAAATCTAAACTATCATTTTATAATGATAATGTTAAACTTAAAGTTAAAACTAAATTAGTTAATATCGAAAAAGTAGGTTGGATTAAAACAAAAGAGCAAATACCTATAAATGTTAAATATACTAATCCAAGAATAAGTTTTGACGGAAAGTATTGGTACTTATCAGTAGGTATAGAAAAAGAAAATCCAACAATAGGCTTAACTGACGAAAGTATTGGCATTGATGTGGGAATTAAAGACCTTGCAATATGTTCAAATGGAATGACTTTTAAAAATATCAACAAAAGTAAAGAAATTAAAAGGCTTAAAAAAGTATTAAAGAGGAAACAAAGAAAAGTTAGTCGTAAATATGATATGAATAAAATAATAAGAGGAGGTGAAAACCGTTGCCAATTCAAAAAGACTAACAATATTATAAAACTTGAAAAAGAGATTAGATTACTTCATAGAAGATTAAGGAATATAAGAAGTAATCATATTCACCAAGCAACGAATAAGATAGTGAAAACCAAACCATCAAGAGTTGTTATGGAAACACTTAATATAAAAGGTATGCTTAAAAATAAACATTTATCAAAGGCTATTTCAGAGCAATGTTTATATGATTTTAAAGTTAAAATGGAATATAAATGTAAGTTATATGGAATAGAATTTATTGAAGCAGATAAGTGGTATCCATCAAGTAAAACTTGTAGTTGTTGTGGAGCTATTAAGAAAGATTTAAAACTATCTCATAGAGTTTATAAATGTAATTGTGGACTTGTTATTGATAGAGATTTAAATGCAAGTATAAATCTTTCAAGATATAAATTAGCATAGTATCACTTAAAAAGATAATGCTAATATGTACCATTCGTTGTATGGGAATTTAAGCCCTTGGACTGTTATACAAACCAAAGTAGCCTCGGCAAAATGGAACAGGTGGAACAGGGAATTAAACAAGGTTTATAGATATTTATAGATTTTTGGCAACGGGAATTAGAATGACTAATAGAGAAACTAGAATACTTCTAAAACAAGAAGAGCTAAAGGAATTTTTAGAAAGTATGAAATATCAGTATGGGGATAACTATATGGAGTATGAAGAAGTAAAAGCCAGAGTTGAGTTTATGGAAAATGTAATAAAATTATTAAAAGAGGAAAGAATATAATATATGTATGTATAATATTTAATTAAAAAAGACTAATATTAAAGAAAAGCATTATTACATTAATAAATTATATACCTATATTGAATAATACATATGTTTATTGACAATAAAAGTTATATATGATACCATAAAGCTAATATAAGATATAAAAGGCTAATAGATATTAGTTTAGAGTATAGTATGAATTAAATAAAAACTAATGTGTGAAACTAATTGTATTATGGGCTTTAAAAATTGAAACTAATCCTCCTATGATTAGGTAAGTTTACTTTTAGTAAGTTTAGTAATATTTAAGATGGATTGTTAAAAGTGGTAAGCCAATATTCTTGTTTAATAAGTTAAAGGGTATATACTTAATTCAGTTAGAAGATTTAGTTTTTATTATTCTAAGTTTTACTATGACTTAATAAAATGCTTTTGTAATTAATATTATGTTACAAAAGTTATATTAACTAGCTTGTTCATCGATTTCTTATGGGGGATAATACTTCAATTATCTTAAAATAGAAATCTGTGTTCATATATTTTAAGGAAATTTTTTTATTTAGGAGGATTTTTTAATGAAAACAGGAATAGTTAAATGGTTTAACGCAGAAAAAGGATTTGGATTTATATCTGTAGAAGGAGAAGATGACGTATTCGTACATTTCTCAGCTATCCAAGGAGATGGATTCAAAACTTTAGAAGAAGGACAAAAAGTTGAATTCGAAGTAACTGAAGGTGCTAGAGGACCTCAAGCTGCTAACGTAGTTAAACTATAATTTGTATTTAAATAGATAGATTGTTTTAAATACGTTAAATTAAGTGGTATTCATATTTATGAATACCACTTTTATTTTGTTATTTTTGGATAATGAAATTCAGGAACGATGTTTATTATATCTTTTGAAAAACAATATCTTATATCATCTTTAAGACCTAATTCAGATAAAATCTTATAGTGTTTTGCTTTATTTACAAAAGATTCAACATCTTTGTTTTTTTCATATATATAGTGGGAGGTTATAGCTATATCAGTTAATTCAGCATTTATATTACTTAATATACAGTCAATTATATATCCACTACAGATAAAATCATCAATGGAAAAATGTCCATTGGTACCGGAATTTATAATAATTAAATCATTACCAAGTTCTATAACTTTTTTTGCTACAGCTTTAGCATTTATCATAGCTCCAATTAAAATATTTTTAGCACTAGTAGCTCCGTGAATAGCTCGTGTACCATTTGTAGTAGTCATAACTAAAGTTTTATTTGATACAACATCTTTTGTATAATCTAAAGGAGAATTAGAAAAATCAAAGTCTTTTATTTTTAGGGCATTTCTTTCTCCACCTAAAATATATTTGTTCCTATTGTCCTTTACTATCTTAAGAGCATCTTCTACTTCAAGAACTGGTATTACTTCATTGCATCCATTATTTATTGCAGTAACTATAACAGATGTGGCACGTAAAATATCTATAATTATAACTGTCTTACCTTTAACTTTTTCTTCCTTAATATCATTTGCAGAAATAATTACATCAATTTTCATAATTGCTACCTCCTTAATTTTATGTAAATAAAATTTTTTGTGTCGTTAAAAACTATATTTATTATAACCTATAATGTAATAAGGTGCTATGAAGTAAATATAATGAAAAATAATAAACTGAGGTGATAGTGTGAATAATCAATTTTTTATAAAAAACAGGAGAAATGTCAGTGATAAATTACAAGAAAATTCTATGTTAGTAATGTTTGCTGGAAAAGCTCCTTATAAATCTGCAGATGAAACATATCCATTTACTCCAAATAGAAATTTTTATTATTTAACAGGAATAGATAGAGAAAACATAATATTAATTATTACTAAAAGAAATGGAAGCGTTAATGAAATATTATTAATAGAAGAGGAAGATCCTATAATGGCAAAATGGGTTGGAGAGAAAATGAAAATTCATGAAGCTATTAATATATCAGGAGTTAATAATATAGATTATACTAAAAATTTTAAAGAGTTTATTGGAGAATTAATATCTAGATATGGATATGATACATTATATCTAGACCTTGAAAGACAAGAATGGGGAAAAGCGGATACTAATTCACAAATTTTTGCAAAAGAAGTAAAAGAAATGTATCCATACTTTTCTATTAAAAATATATATAATTATATTAGTGAACTTAGGACAGTAAAAACCAAAGAAGAAATTGAAAAAATAAGAAGAGCTATAGAAATTACTAAATGTGGAGTAGAGGCTATAATGAAAAATGCAAGACCTGGAATGATGGAATATGAGATAGAAGCATATTTTGATTATGTACTTACATCAAAGGGTGTAAAGGATAAAGCTTTTAAAACTATAGCAGCATCAGGAAAGAATGCCACTGTGCTTCACTATTCAAGTAATGATTGTAAATGCAAAAAAGATGATTTAATAATGTTTGATTTAGGAGCTCAATTCAAATACTATAATGGAGATATAACTAGAACCTTTCCGGTTAGTGGAAAATTTACAGAGAGACAAAAACAAATATATAATGTTGTATTAGAAGCAAATGAGAAAATAATAAAAGAGGCAAGACCTGGCATTCCATATTTAAAATTAGATGATATAGCAAAGAAAGTTTTAGCAGAAGGGTGTATGAAATTAGGCCTTATAAGTGGATACAGTGAAATATCTAAATACTATTTTCATAGCGTAAGTCATAATCTTGGACTTGATACTCATGATGTTGGAAATAGAGATGTGGTTCTTAAACCTGGAATGGTAATAACTAATGAACCAGGATTGTATATTCCAGAAGAAGGAATTGGAATTAGAATAGAGGATGATTTATTGATTACTGAAGATGGTTGTGAAAATCTTTCTAAAGATATAATAAAAACAATAGATGAAATTGAAAAGTTTATGGAATTAAATAAAGATTAGTTTAATATATTAAGCACCCTAAATATGTAAATATTTAGGGTGCTTCTAATTATAAATACTAACAACGATTTTATATAAAGGAATTTGAAAAAAAATATAGAATATTACTAAGTAATATAAAAATATGGAAGAATATAATATTTTAAGGCGGGTAATTTATATGAATGTAGATGTGAATATTACTAAAAATGACTATTGGAATTATAATAAATATTTAATAAAACATATGCCAAGGTTTACTCGTAGTTTTATATTAAATATGATTATGATGCCTATTACTATGTTAATTGTTATGATAATGATGAAAAAATCACTATTATATACAATAATAATGACTATTATTGTTGGGGCTGCTGCAGATATATTTCTTATATGTATAATAAAAAGACAGGTTGACAAAATAGCTAGTAAAAGAGATGATATATTAGGTAATCATAAGTTTGAATTATATAATAAAGGAATAAAAGAAATAAGTGATGTTAAAAATCAAATTCATGCTTGGAAAAGTATAAAAGATATTAAACAAGATCAAAACAATATATATATATTTTTAGGTGGACTAGAAGCAAATATAATTCCTAAAAGATCATTTGAAACTATTGAGGAATCAAAAGAGTTTTATGATAAATGTATTAAGTATTATAATGGGGTAAAAAAATAATACTTATAGGAATATATATAAACAAATAAGAATATATTTTTATAGAAGTTATGTATAATATTAGAAGATATTCCGTGAGAGTGTAAGATAAGGCATTCAATTAATATAATTTATATTGTAGCGAAATAATAAAATCTATATAATAATATACAAGCTCTAGGTATTAATGAGATTTTTATGTATTAAGTAAATTCCATATTTAATATAATAAAATATAAAATTGTTTAAAATTAATATAATGGAGAGTGACAAATATGAGAAATCAATTTTATGATAAGTTAAGTATTAATCCAATAATCGCAGCTGTTAAAGACTTAGATAAGTTGGATAGGGCTATAAAATCTCCATGTGAAGTTATTTTTTTGCTAAAGGGGAATATATGTAATATTAAGGAGCTTGTTGATAAGGTTAAGGCTGTTGGAAAAAGCATATATGTACACATTGATCTTATGGATGGGTTTGCTAGGGATAGATATGCCTTAACTCATATGAAAGAACGAGTAAATCCTGATGGGATAATTACTACTAAAACAAATTTAACAAAAATTGCTAAGGAGTTAGAGCTTTTTACAATACAAAGATTATTTATAATTGATAACTTATCTTTAGAAACAGGAATAAATTCAATAAATACTATGCGACCTAATGCTATGGAAATATTACCAGGTGTTATGCCTAAGATAATAAAACAAGTTAAAGAAGAAATTAAAGTTCCTGTAATTGCAGGTGGGTTAATAAAGGATAAAGAAGATGTTATCGAGAGTTTAAAAGCTGGAGCATTGGGGGTTTCAACTAGTAAGGAAGATATATGGAATCTGTAATTATTTTCAAATATTAGTCTATAATTTCAAATAAATATAAAACAAAAATTGAGTTGACAAAAATTGCTTAGATGTTATAATGAAAATATAAAAAATAATACGAAAAAGGCAGAGTGTAGAGAGCCGTAGTTTCAGGGTAGTATTATAGAATACTACTTGAAATTGGGGTTCTTTTTATTTTAGAGGAGGAGGTATAATATGTTTGACATTACAATTGTTGGTGCAGGGGTTGTTGGCTGCAGTATAGCGAGAGAGTTATCTAAATATGATTTAAAAGTATGTGTACTAGAAAAGGGATCAGATGTAGCAACAGGTACTTCAAAAGCTAATAGTGGTATAGTTCATGGTGGACATGATGCAACACCAGGTACTTTAAAAGCTAAATTAAATGTAAGAGGAAATGAAATGTTCGATAAATTAGTAGAAGAACTTGATTTTCCATTTAAAAGAAATGGTTCATTAGTACTATGCTTCGAAGAATCAGAAAAAGATGGTTTACAAGCATTACTTGAAAAAGGAAAGAAGAATGGTGTACAAAAACTTGAGATTATAGATAAGGAAAGAATATTAGAATTAGAACCTAATGTAAACGATGACGTAGTAGCAGCGTTATATGTACCAACAGGTGGTATTGTATGTCCTTACGAAATGACTATAGCTATGGCTGAAAACGCATACACTAATGGAGTAGAATTTAAATTTGAAACAGAAGTTAAGAATATAGTTAAAAAGGAAAACGGATTTACAGTTGAAACAAATAAAGGAAACATTGAAACTAACTTAGTAATAAATGCAGCGGGATTATTCTCAGATGAATTAAATAATATGGTTAGTGAAAATAAAATAGAGATAGTAGCAAGAAAAGGTGAATACTGCTTATTTGATAAAGCTGCAGGTTCAATGGCAACAAGAACTTTATTCCAACTACCAACTAAAATGGGTAAAGGTGTACTTGTAAGCCCAACTGTAGATGGAAACTTACTTATAGGACCAAATGCAGTAGATGTAAACGATAAAACTGATGTAGATACTACTCAAGAAGGAATAGATGATATCTTAGAAAGAGCTAAGAAAACATTTAAGCAAATTCCAATGAGACAAGTTATAACTTCATTCTCAGGACTTAGATCTCATGATACAGTAAATGATTTTATAATAGGAGAAGCAGAAGATGCTCCTGGCTTTATAAATGTAGCTGGTATAGAATCACCAGGACTTTCAAGTGCTCCAGCAATAGCTGAAATGGTTGAAGGTATAGTTGTAGAAAAGTTATCACCAGCTAAAAATGAAAAATTCAACCCAATAAGAAAAGGTATTCCTAAATTTAGAGAAATGAATAATGAAGAAAGAAAAGCTATTGTAGCTAAAGATCCAAGCTATGGAAAGATAGTATGTAGATGTGAAACAGTTACTGAAGGTGAAATAATCAACTCTATAAGAAGACCACTTGGAGCTAAAGATTTAGATGGAATTAAAAGAAGAACAAGAGCTGGTATGGGTAAATGTCAATCAGGATTCTGTTCTACAAAATTAGTTGCTATTTTAGCAAAAGAATTAAATATACCAGTAACTGAGGTAACTAAATTTGGTGGAAAATCTAATTTATTAATTGGAGAAGATAAAGAAATTTAATGTTGTACACTCATAGAACATATTTATAAAGTTTGGAGGATTGTAAAATGAGAGAACATGATATAGTAATTATAGGCGGTGGTCCTGCTGGTCTTGCAGCTGCTATAGGTGCAAGAGAAGAAGGAATACAAGATATTTTAATATTAGAAAGAGATAATTGTTTAGGTGGTATACTAAATCAATGTATTCATAATGGATTTGGGCTTCATACTTTTAAAGAAGAGCTTACTGGACCTGAATATGCGCAAAGATTTGCAGATAAGGTAAAAGAAATGAAAATACCATACAAACTAAATACTATGGTTATAGATATAAGTGACGATAAGGTTATAACAGCAGTTAATGAGGAAGATGGATTAGTAGAAATAAAGGCTAAGTCAATAATATTAGCTATGGGTTGTCGTGAAAGACCTAGAGGAGCAATAAATATACCAGGAAGTAGATGTGCAGGTATATATTCTGCAGGTGCTGCTCAAAAATTCGTAAATATTGATGGATTTATGCCAGGAAAAGAAGTTGTTATACTTGGTTCAGGAGATATCGGACTTATAATGGCAAGAAGAATGACTTTAGAAGGCGCTAAAGTTAAAGCTGTTGTAGAACTTATGCCATATTCAGGTGGACTTAAGAGAAATATAGTACAATGTTTAGATGATTTTGGAATACCTCTAAAATTAGCACATACTGTTACAAATATAAAAGGTAAAGATAGATTAGAAGGTATTAGTATAGCTAAAGTAGATGAAAACAGAAAACCTATAAAAGAAACTGAAGAATATATTCCTTGTGATACATTATTATTATCAGTAGGACTTGTTCCAGAAAATGAATTATCTACAAAAGCAGATGTTAATTTATCACCTGTTACTGGTGGACCATTAGTTAATGAAAGTCTTCAAACTAATATTGAAGGTGTATTTGCATGTGGAAATGTGCTACACGTACATGATTTAGTTGACTTTGTTACAGAAGAAAGTATTAATGCAGGAAAAAATGCTGCTAAATATTTAAATGGTAAGAAGTTTGGAAACAATGGAATTGAATTAGTTGCAACAGAAGGTGCAAGATATACAGTTCCAACTGTTATAGATCCTACAAATGTAGAAAAATTAGTAGATGTAAGATTTAGAGTTGGAGATGTATTTAAAGATAGTTATGTTTCTGTATACTTTGATGATGTTAGAGAAATGCACATAAAGAAAAGAATAATTGCTCCAGGAGAAATGGAAACAGTAAAACTTACAAAGGCTTTATTTGATAAACATCCTAATTGTAAGAAAATTACTGTTAAGGTGGAAGGAGAGTAGAATATCATGAGTGAAATGAGAGAATTAACATGTATAGGATGCCCTATGGGTTGTTTATTAGAAGTTACTATAGAAGATGGTAAAGTTGTAGATGTAAAAGGTAATAGTTGTTTAAGAGGAAAGACTTATGCAGAAAAAGAATGTACTAATCCAACAAGAATAGTTACGTCATCTGTTAAAGTTCAAGGTGGAGAAATTGCAGCTGTTTCTGTAAAAACAGAATGTGACATTCCAAAGGATAAAATATTTAAATGTGTAGAAGAGCTTAGAGGGGTTACTATACCAGCACCTATAAAAGTTGGAGATGTAATTGTAAAAGATATAGTTGGTACAGGTGTAAATATAATTGCTACAAAAAGTGTTGCAAAAGTAAACTAATTGTTGCAAGAAAAAACAAAATATAGTAAAATATAACCATAAACAAAAGAAAAATGTATATTGTATAAAGTATATGACAAATTTGAGAAACTAGAGAATCGAATAAATTTGGCGGAGATGAGAGAGCCATTATTATATGGGTAATCCCCATAGATTAATAATGGTTCTCTTTTTTCTCTCTTTTTAATAACGATTCATACAAACGTTTTCAAAAACATAATATACCAGATTTGTAAAAGATTATTCGATCATATTTCACATATTAAAGGTGGATATGGATTAATAATAAAAACAAATAAGGGGGATGTACTTATGTCTGAATTTATGGCAGAATTTTTAGGAACAATGTTACTTATTTTACTAGGTGATGGGGTTGTTGCCAGTGTATCACTTAATAAGAGTAAGGGTCAAAATGGAGGATGGATAGTTGTAACAACAGCTTGGGCTGTAGCGGTTGCTGTTCCAGCACTTATATTTGGAGCAATAAGTGGAGCGCACTTTAATCCGGCAGTTACAATAGCTTTTGCTGCAATTAAATTTAAGGGATTTGCATGGTCAATGGTTCCAAGCTACATAATAGCTCAAATGTTAGGTGCAATGTTAGGAGCTGCGTTAGTATGGATTACTTACTTACCACATTGGAGTAAAACTGAAGATCCAGCAGTAAAACTTGGAGTATTTTGTACGGCACCAGCAATTAGAAATAGTGTTTCAAATCTTGTAACAGAAATTATAGGAACATTTGTACTTGTATTTGCAATATTAGGACTTACAACAGTGAAACAAGCACCAGGAATTGGAGTATATTCAGTTGGACTTGTAATTTTAGTAATTGGTCTTGCGTTAGGTGGACCTACAGGATATGCCATTAATCCTGCCAGAGACTTAGGACCTCGTATAGCACATGCTATTTTACCTATAGAAGGAAAGGGCGGATCAGACTGGGGATATGCTTGGATACCAGTAGTGGGACCAATTATAGGTGGAGTAATTGGAGCAGTATTAGCTAATGCAGTATTTACTCTTTAATAATTAAGATTTTTTAGATTTAAAGAAATTATAAAAGTATTTAATAGATTTTAGGAATTATTGGTTAATTAATAATAATTTAAGAATTTTAAGTTTTTGAAAATTAAAAATAGATTTAATAAAGATAAATTTATATCTAGACCTTTGGAGAGTTGAGAGAGGGAGGAATATTTAATGGAAAAACAACAATATATAATGGCGTTAGATCAGGGGACAACAAGTTCAAGATGTATAGTATTTAATAAACAGGGTGAAATCGTATCCGTATCACAAAAAGAGTTTAAACAGATTTATCCTAAGGCTGGTTGGGTTGAACATGATCCAATGGAAATATGGGGAACTCAAGCAGGTGTTGCTAGAGAAGCATTAGCAGGTGCGGGACTTTATGGAACAGATCTTGCATGTGTTGGTATTACAAATCAAAGAGAAACTACAGTTGTTTGGAATAAGATAACAGGGGTTCCAGTATACAATGCTATAGTATGGCAATGTAGAAGAACAGCTGAATATTGTGATAAATTAAGAGAAAAAGGATTCGATAAAATAGTAAAGGACAAAACTGGACTTATTTTAGACGCTTACTTCTCTGGAACAAAAATCAAATGGATACTAGATAATGTACCTGGGGCAAAAGAACAAGCTGAAAAAGGTGAATTAATATTTGGTAACATAGATACTTGGTTAATTTGGAACTTAACTAAAGGAAAAGTTCATGTAACAGATCATACAAATGCTTCAAGAACTATGTTATATAACATACATGAATTAAAATGGGATGATGAAATTTTAGAGGAATTAGGAATTCCTAAATCAATGCTTCCAGAAGTTAAACCTTCAAGTTGTGTATATGGAGAAACTGATGAATTAATATTTGGTACTCCAGTGCCAATATCAGGAGATGCTGGTGACCAACAGGCAGCATTATTTGGACAACTTTGTTGTAAAGAAGGTATGGCTAAAAATACTTATGGAACAGGTTGCTTCCTATTAATGAATACTGGAAATAAAGCAGTAGAATCTAAAAATGGACTTCTTACAACAATGGCGGCTTCATATGCTGGAAAGATTGAATACGCATTAGAAGGAAGTATATTTATAGGTGGAGCTGTAATTCAATGGTTACGTGATGAATTGAGAATGATAAGAAAAGCATCAGAATCAGAAAAATATGCATTAGATGTTGAAGATTCTAACGGAGTATATTTAGTACCAGCTTTTGTTGGTCTTGGAGCACCATATTGGGATGCTTATGCAAGAGGAACGGTAGTTGGACTTACTAGAGGAGCTAAAAAAGAACACTTTATAAGAGCTGCATTAGAATCTATGGCATATCAAACTTATGATGTATTAAAAGCTATGGAAGAAGATGCAGGAACAAGTTTAAAAACATTAAAAGTAGATGGTGGAGCTTGTGCTAATAATTTCTTAATGCAATTCCAAGCTGATGTATTAAATAAACCTGTTGTAAGACCAGAAGTTATTGAAACAACAGCATTAGGAGCTGCTTATCTTGCAGGTCTTGCAGTAGGATATTGGAAAGATGTTGAGGATTTATCTAGAAGTGTTAAACCTTCTCATACATTCTCACCTAAGATGGAAGATATAAAAAGAATAGAGGTTATCAACGGATGGCATAAAGCTGTTGGTAGAGCTCAAGGTTGGGAAAAATAATAAGCTAAACTAATATATTTTACTAAAGGCAAATCTCTATAAAATGAGATTTGTCTTTAGTTTTTAAAGGAGAAGAACCTATGGAAAAACACAAAAAAATTCTTATATTTATAATTGTATCATCAGTTATAAATTTAGTTTTATATTATGCTATGTATCATAATAGTTTTGGGGGGATAATTACAAGTATAGCTAATATTTTGATTTTGTGTTTGGCAACAAAATCAGTTTGTACAGATGAAGAGAAGGTAGTTAAAAATATTTATGAAAATGATTTGGAAAATATACAAGAAGATAAAAAATTAAAGGATTTTATATTAACGGCCTCTGAAGAGATTGCATTTAATTCACAACAATTATTGTGGCTTGAGCAAAATAATATTAATGCATTTAAAAATATACATGATATTTCTTATAAGGTAGAAAATTATTGTCAGCAAAATGCTGCAAGTTCAGAAGAAATAAATTCTAGCATTAATCACTTCGTTAATTTTTCTAAAAATTTAAATGAGAGTATAGTTAAAATTAGAGGATTTTCATTAGAATCTTCTAAAATGCTTAATGACAATAAAAATACAATAGAGAGTGTAAATGTTTTTTTAGAAGAGCTTAACAAAGAAATAAGTAGTGCTTCTAGTAGAAATGAAGAGCTTATGGAATCATCAAATAATATATATTCTATAGTGGACTATATAAAACAAATTTCAGTACAAACTAATTTATTATCGTTAAATGCTGCAATAGAAGCTGCAAGAGCAGGAGAAGCTGGCAGAGGATTTGCTATAGTTGCAAATGAAATAAAAAAGTTATCTGAACAAACCCAAGTTGCCATAAAAAAGATAGAAGATATTGTACAAGATATATCAGTTAAAATATCTAATTCTAACGAAGCCATGGATAAGTGTGATGATAAACTTACTAAGGTGGAAAAAGTTATGAATAAATCTACTGAAGCTATAGAAAAAATAAAAAATATAGTTGAATCTATAAAAGATTCTGTAGTTGATCTTGAAAAGGAATCAGAACAAGGACTTAACAATGTAACTGAAGTAGAAGCAGCTATAGAAGAAGTAGCAAGTGCTGTAGAAGATACTCATAAGTTAGCATATAACTCCATGGGAAAAGTAGAATATGTAAAAGAAAAAAATGAAATAATGATTAAGTCATTAGATGAATTAATAAATATATCAGAAGAATTACAGAAAGAATCATCTAAGTTAAAGATGGAAAATGAAATTATTTTTGGAATAAATCCTTTTACAGCCCCTAAAAATATAAAGAAAATGTATGTTCCAATAATAGAAAAGGTATGTAAGTCCATAGGATATAAGGCTAGAACTATAATAGTAAAAGATTATGATGCTTTAAATGATAATATTAAAGAAAATATTATAGATGTAGGATGGTTTTCTCCTTTTGCATATGTAAATGCACATAAAAAATCCGGAGTTATTCCTATAGTTACACCTAAAATAAATGGTAAAGATTATTATAAAGGATATATAATAGCTAGAAAAGATAGTAATATTAAAACTTTAAATGATTTAAAAGATAAAATATTTGGATATGTAGATGTTAATAGTGCATCAGGGTGTATATATGCAAATCATATTTTAAAAGATAATAAGTTAAATCATAATAGTTTATTTAAAGAATCATACTTTTTAGGGAGTCATGATAATGTAATAAATGCAGTTTTAAACGGAGAAATAGATGCAGGGGCAACTTATGATGAGGCGTTAGAAAATGCAAGAAAGGAAGGTATTAAAGTAGATGATATTTTAATACTTGCACAAAGTGAGAATATACCTAAAGACACTATCGGTGTAAACAAAAATATGAATAAAGAATTAATAGACAAATTAAAGAAAGCATTTATAGATATTAAGGATTTACATACAATAGATACACCAGTACAGGGATTCATAGAAAGTTTTGATGAAAAGTATGATGTAATAAGAAAGATTATATAATATATCATTATAGTTTTTGTGAAAATTATGCATTTTTAATAATGCAATTAGATTTTCGTATATATAATAAATATTGTTTTTGCATAATTTTAATTTTAATCTAGTATATTATTTTGATACATAATATACTAGATTAATTTTTTGTTAGTAAACTTTTATATTTGAATAATTTACATTTGTTAAATATAAATGGTTAAATATATTTTAAATGGTAGTTTTTCCATAAGAAACGATGGAAATGATATATATTTAACAATAATTTATGAAAATAAGGAAAAAAGTAGTTGAAATATTCTATCAACTTGATGTATAATAATATATGTAAACAACAAGTAAGTATGATTGAAAGTAAAGAAACTAAAATATTTATAAATTAGCATGCTATTATAGTTAGTACCTTTATAGGTACAAGATTTTTTTAAGTTTGTAAGTTAAAAAATTAACAATGCATCAAACTATAAGGAGGGAATCTTAATGAAAATATGTGTTTTAGGTGCTGGAACAATGGGATCAGGAATTGCTCAAGCATTTGCTGTAAAAGGTCATAAGGTTATTTTGAGGGATATAAAAGATGAATTTGTAGAGAGAGGACTTAATGTAATAAATAAAAGTCTTTCAAGGTTAGTTAAAAAAGGAAAAATGGAAGAAGGTAAAAAAGAAGAAATACTTTCTAATATAACTGGAACAGTTGACCTTAACATGGCAGCTGATTGTGATTTAGTTGTAGAAGCAGCAATAGAAAATATGGAAATAAAAAAACAGATATTTAGTGAATTAGATAATATATGCAAAGAAGAAACAATACTAGCTTCAAATACATCTTCACTTTCAATAACAGAGGTTGCATCAGCAACAAATAGACCTGAAAAAGTTATAGGAATGCACTTTTTTAACCCAGCTCCAGTAATGAAACTTGTAGAAGTTATAAGAGGAATGGCAACATCAAAGGAAACTTTTGATACTATAAAAGAAATTTCAGAAGCAATTGGCAAAGAGCCAGTAGAAGTTGCAGAAGCTCCTGGATTTGTTGTAAATAGAATTTTAATTCCAATGATTAATGAAGCTGTTGGAATACTTGCAGAAGGAATTGCATCAGCAGAAGATATAGACACAGCTATGAAGCTTGGAGCTAATCACCCAATGGGACCTTTAGCATTAGGAGATCTTATAGGACTTGATGTATGTCTTGCTATAATGGATGTATTATATAAAGAAACAGGGGATTCAAAATATAGAGCTCACACATTACTTAGAAAGTATGTTAGAGCTGGATATCTTGGTAGAAAATCCGGAAGAGGATTTCATGATTATTCAAAATAATCTTATAAATATATAAATAAATCAAAAATAAGGGGATTAATGGAGGAATTAATAATGAAAAATATAGTTATCGCAAGTGCAGTAAGAACACCAGTAGGAAGTTATGGTGGAGCTTTAAAAGATGTTTCAGCAGTGGATTTAGGAACAATTGCTGTTAAAGAAGCATTAAAAAGAGCCAATGTAAAACCTGAACAAGTTGATGAAGTAATTCTTGGACACGTATTACAAGCAGCACAAGGACAAAACACAACTAGACAAGTGTTAATAAATTCAGGAATACCAAAAGAAGTTCCAGGGTTTACAATAAATAAAGTTTGCGGATCAGGTTTAAGAGCAGTATCATTAGCAGCTCAAATTATAAAAGCTGGAGATGCAGATATTATAGTTGCAGGTGGTATGGAAAATATGTCAGCTACTCCATATTCAGTACCAGGTGCTAGATGGGGACAAAGAATGGGAGACGGAAAATTTGTTGATACAATGATTAAAGATGGTCTTTGGGATGCATTTAATCAATACCATATGGGAATAACTGCTGAAAACATAGCAGAACAATGGGGAATCACTAGAGAAGAACAAGATGCCTTTGGATTAAGATCTCAAAACTTAGCTGAAAACGCAGTTAAATCAGGAAGATTTAAAGATGAAATAGTTCCAGTTGTAGTTAAAACTAAAAAAGGTGAAAAAGTAGTAGATACAGATGAATTCCCAAGATTCGGAACTACAGCAGAAGGTTTGGCTAAATTAAGACCTGCATTTAAAAAGGATGGAACAGTAACAGCAGGAAATGCTTCAGGTATCAATGATGGAGCTGCTGCATTAGTTGTAATGAGTGAAGATAAGGCTAAAGAATTAGGAATTAAACCATTAGCTAAAATATTATCTTATGGTTCAAAGGGTGTTGATCCAAGTATAATGGGATATGGCCCAGTTGGAGCAACTAAGAGAGCCCTTGAAGCTGCTGGATTAAAAATAGAAGATTTAGATTTAATAGAAGCTAATGAAGCTTTTGCAGCTCAAAGTATAGCAGTAGCTAGAGATTTAGGATTTAATATGGATATAGTAAATGTAAATGGTGGAGCAATAGCTTTAGGACACCCAATTGGATGCTCAGGTGCAAGAATACTTATATCTTTACTATATGAAATGGAAAAGAGAGATGCTAAAAAAGGTCTTGCTACACTTTGTATCGGCGGTGGAATGGGTACAGCCATGATAGTTGAAAGAGTATAATTTAATAGATCAATTAAAAGGATTTCTTGATAATACATCAAGAAATCCTTTTTTATCCATTGAATTGGTCACCAAAGGCGAAAAAATGCATAATATAGAGTATAAACAATTGAAGATGGAGTGTACTTAAGTGATATATGCACTAATATTAGCCGGTGGAAAAGGGACAAGACTTTATCCATTATCTCGTGAAAAAAGTCCAAAACAATTTTTAAAAATCGTTAATGAAAAAAGTTTTTTAAGAAATACTGTGGATAGAATAAGTTCAATTATAGATAAACAAAACACATATGTTGTTACAAATAAGGATTATATAGATAAGATAAAAGATGAATTATCAGACATAAATAAAGATAACATTTTCATTGAACCTGCTAATAAAGAGACTGCTTTATAAGGGATATAGGTCTTTAAAAATAGGGTAGGGAAAGAGAGGTAAGATATTATGTGCGGTATGATTAATATGTATTTAATTGGGGCTTTAGGATTAATAAATTCTGGGTTAAAGATATGTATAATGATTTTAATAATTAAAGCTTTAATATTATATATAAAAAATAATTCATAATGTGGAATATTAGTATAATATAAATTAAACTATATATATAGATATATTTAGGGGGTGGGTTTTAGGAGGTTTAATTTTAGTAAACCTTACTAATAAAAATATGCGTATATCAATATTAGAACCATTAGGATTACCAAAAGAAGAAGTATATTCTATAGCTAAACCACTTATTGATAAAGGACATGAAATAATACTTTATGAAGATAAGATAGAAGATACAGAAATTCTTAAAGAAAGAGCTAAGGAAGCAGATGTTTTAGTATTAGCTAATATGCCTTTAAATGGAGAAGTAATAAGATCAGATGAAAAGCTTAAAATGGTTTCTGTTGCTTTTACAGGAATAGATCATGTAGATACAAAGGCTTGTATTGATAAAAATATTAGGATATGTAATGCAGCAGGGTATAGTACATCTTCTGTAGCAGAACTTACATATGGACTTATTTTTTCTGTATTTAGAAATATAGTTCCTTTAGATAAGGCTACAAGAAAAGGTGGAACAAGATTAGGATTTTCACAAAGTGAACTTTTAGGAAAAACTATTGGTATAGTTGGAACTGGAGCTATAGGCATAAAAGTTGGAGAAATAGCTAAAGCTTTTGGTTGCAAGATATTAGCTTATAGTAGAACACAAAAACAACAAGCTATAGATCTAGGATTTGAATATGTATCATTAGATGAGCTATTATCTAATAGTGATATAGTTTCATTACATGTACCATTGAATAATGAAACAAGAGGAATGATAAGCAAAGAAAAGATAAAATTAATGAAATCATCATCCATATTAATTAATACAGCAAGAGGTCCAATTATAGATAATGTTGCTTTAGCTGAAGCGTTAAAGCAAGGTAAAATTGCTGGTGCTGGTATTGATGTTTTTGAAGTTGAACCACCAATAGAAAATAGTCATCCTTTATTTAATATTTCAAATGTTGTTGTAACTCCACATATTGCTTTTGCCACAAAGGAAGCTATGTATAGAAGGGCAAAAATAACCTTTGATAATATAGAAAAATGGATAGAGGGAAGTCCTCAAAATATAATGTTATAGTTTAAACTTAATTGTTAAAAATGTATAACTCCTAGCATATAAATAGTAATGATAATTTATGCTGGGGGTTTTTTATATGTATAATATAGAAATAAACTGTTATTATGGAAATAAAAATTTAAATAAAATTATGTGGGATATATCTAATGTTAAATTTTCTTTAAAAGATAATATTAAAGATGTTAATGAGAGAGAAAATTATATATTTTCTAAGAACATAACACATTTATTTTTAGGTGTTTTAAGATGTGGAGAGTGTGGTGGAGGTATGTGTTATAGAGAAAGCTATAGTGGATATAAATGTTCAAATAGTCAAAAGAAAAGGGGAGTATGTACATCACATTCTATAAAAGAAGAATATTTAAGAGAGTATATAGTTAAGTCATTAAGATATCATGTGAGATATAAAATTTGTAAAAAGGAATTTTATGATTGGGCATATGAAAAAGCAAAATGTAAAGATATATATAAAATGAGGTTAAATATAATTGATAAAAAAATTACATCATTAAAAGATAAATTTAAAAAAGTTTATTTAGATAAAATAATTAATAAAATAGATGAAAGAAATTTTGAAAATATTATTAATCATATACAAACAAAACATGCATTGCTAGCCAGTGAAAAAAATAAAGTTTTAATAGCCATAAAAAGTAAGAAGGCATCAGATGATGTATATAAGATGTATGAAAAAAGTATGGATGATATACTACAATTTAATAATGTGAAAAGTTATATGATTGATAAATTAGTAAATTCTATAGTAGTATATGAAGATAAAATTAGTAATATAAAAAGAGTAAATATCAATTATAGTTTTAAAATATAAAAAATTAATGTGAGAAGTTTTATACTTTCAATGAGTATATAAATGTTATCTTATATGGTAAAATTGTAATATATGTATAAATTGTATATAGGAGGGAATCAATGAGTAATATTATAATTGAAACTATAAAAAATAGAAGAAGTATAAGAGGATATAAAAATCAACAAATAACAGATAAACAATTAAATGATATTTTAGAGGCTGGTATGCATGCACCAAGTTCACATAATAGTCAATCATGGCATTTTACTGTAATTCAAAATAAGGAATTAATAAAACATATTAGTGACAAAGCCAAAGAAGTGATGTTAAGTAATAAAGATAGTAAAGTTATTAAAATGGGGAAGGTAAAAAATAATATATTTTACAATGCCCCAACTATTATTATAGTTTCAGGAAATGAAAATTCTAATTCTGGTTCTACCATAGTTGACTGTTCCGCAGCAATTGAAAATATGCTTATAGCGGCAGAATCACTTGGTCTTGGGTCTATTTGGATAGGACAAATAAAATTTTTCTTTACTCTTAAAGATGAAGTTAGAAAACTAAACATACCAGATGGATATAGGCCTCACTATGCAATTGCAATAGGATACAAAAATGAAGATACTAAGATTAAGGATAAAATAATAAATAGAAATGTAATAAATTTTATTAAATAATCCTATAAGAAGTGATTTTCATGAATAATGAAAATGTAAGAAAAATTATATTACAATTAATAGTATGTGTTCTATTACTTATATTTTTATCAATATATAAGTATTTTTTAAATAAAAATAATACCCTCAGCATATAAATAAAGCAATAACAATATGCTGGGGGATTTTTTATGTGTAAAAGAATGCCAACGGTTAATTTTCACTATGGAAAAAAAGAATTTGAAAATCTTATGGTATATATACTTAATATTAAACTTAAAGAACTTAATTTAAAAATCATTAAAGAAGATTATACAATTACTGATTTTAATAATGAGGTAAAGAGGTAATAGAATGAAGAAAGTATGGAATGTAGCTATTTATACACGTGTATCCACAGATAAAAAAGAACAATCTGAATCTATACCAGCTCAGATTCAAAGTTTAAAAAAATGGCTAATAGAAAAAAGTAGTAATGACAAAGAACAAATTTATAAACTTCAACAAATATACAAAGATCAAGGATTCTCAGGATCTAATTTTAAAAGAGAAAGTTTTATAAAGATGAAGAAAGATATAGAAAATGGAAAAATAAATATGGTTTTGACTCGTGATTTATCTAGATTTGCACGAAATTATATAACTGCTGGATATTATTTAGAAGATTATTTTAAAAATAAAGGTGTTAGATTTGTATCGGTGTTAGACAATGTAGATACAATTGATGAAGTTGATGATATTGTACCCTTTAAAAATATTTTAAATGAAATGTATATTAAAGATTGTTCAAGAAGAACTAGAGATGGACTTAAACAAAGGATGATTAGAGGGTCATCAATTGCAAGTAGACCACTATATGGATATAAATTTCATGAGGTTCATGATGAAAATGTTAAGATAATAAAATTAATTCCAAGGGAAGACGAAACAACTAAAGTTGTTAAAAAGATTTTTGAATTATATATTCAGGGCTTTGGTATGGGGAGAATAGCAACTTATTTAAATGATAAGGGAATAGCCCCACCATCGGCATTAATTAAAAATTTTAGTAGGTCAAAATTTAAACTATGGAATAATAACACTATACGATCTATTCTTACAAATCCTAAATATGCAGGTATTATGGTTCAAGGAAGATGGAGAAAGGTTAGCTATAAAATAAATAAAGTAAGACCTACACCAAAGGATCAATGGATTATAGGGGGAGAGTTTAAAGGTATAGTATCAAAAGAAACCTTTGAAATTGTTCAGGAACTTATAAAAAAAAGAAGTAAAGGATTTAGGCACAAAGGAGGAAACACACATTTATTTTCAGGGGTTCTTAAATGTAATGAATGTGGTGGAAGTATGAGTTATAGAGGGGATTTTAAAGGATATAAATGTACTAATAGTCAAATGGGAGGAGGAAGATGTATTGCCCATTCTATAAAGGAAGAATATTTAATAAAAAAGATTAAGGAAGACATAAAAAGAAATATATATAAATTAAATAATAAAAAAAATTTTTATAATTTAGCAGAATTAAAGGTGAAAAAGAATAGTGACTATAAAAGAAAATTAAAAGATATAGATAAAGAATTGCAAATATTGGATAGTAAATTCCAAAGGATTTATTTTGATAATTTAAGTGGAATAATTAATGAAAGAAATTTTAAAAGTTTAATTACTTGTATAGAGAATCAGCAGCAAAGATTAATTAGTAAAAGAAAAGATATAGAAAATCTATATCTAAATTATAATTATAAAGAGAAAATATATTGCCAATATAAAATTCAGATAGATAAAATATTAAATTTTGAAGAAATTGATAGATTTATAATCGAAAGCTTAATAGATAAAATAATTGTTTCGGAAAATAAAATTACTAAAGAAAAAAATATAGATGTTTATTATAAGTTTAAAGAACCAATATCAATTATGAATCCACCGCAACATGTATAGGTCTTTCAGCAGTAAAACTCTTAAAAAAAGATAAAGATGCTACAATGGTGGTGCTTCCTTCTGATCATTTTATAAATCAAGAAAAATTATTTGTAGATACTATAAAACAAGCAGTAGAGATTGCAGAAAGAAGAAGGGGGCTTATTACCATAGGAATAAAACCTACAAGACCAGAAACAGGTTATGGGTATATTCAAATGGGATCTAGAATTCATGGAAATATTCCTACATTTAAAATAACTAGATTTACAGAGAAACCTAATTTAGAAATAGCTAAGGATTTTCTCATAGATGGAAATTATTTATGGAATAGTGGAATGTTTGTATGGAGAGCAGATGTTTACTTAAGAGAGATGCAAAAGTATTTACCTGAAATGTATCAGTCATTAATAGAGATATACAAAAATGTAGGATTGGATCAAGAAGAAGAAATTATAAATCAACAATATGAGTTAATTGATGGGATATCAGTTGACTTTGGAATAATGCAAAAGACTAGAAAAGCTTATGTAATTAAGAGTGAATTTCAATGGGATGATATTGGAAGTTTTTCAGCTATGTCTAGATTTGCCGACAATTGTAGAGGAAATAGTGTTAAAGGGAAAGCTTTCATGGAACAAAGTGAGAACTGTTTTGTACTAGGCAAAGAGAAGCTAATAATAGGTTTTGGAATAAAAGATTTGATTATAGTAGATTCCGGAGATGTACTTCTTGTAATGGATAAAAATCGTGATCAAGAGATAAAACATTTAGTAAATTTACTGAAAGAAAAACATAAATATGATGAGTATTTATAAAATAAAAGCCTTCAATTTGGAAGGCTTTTATTTTAAGCTAGTTTGCTCTCCATGTTTTTATAAGTTTTTTCCTTAAAGCATTTCTTTCCTCTGGAGTGAGATTCCAATAATTTTTAGCAAGGGATGATTCCCAATGGCCATAAGACGGATTTGGCAGTGCTATAAACTTAGAACCAAATTTATTTTTATGTTTATCAACTAAAGAATTACGAGTTTGCATATCCTTGTGATATGAGCCTATTGGAAAATCACCTTCGTCATCTCCCATGTATATTATAACGTTATATTTTTTTTCAATTTCTTTCATTCTAGGTTCTTTATTACTTGTATTGGTTTTTAAACGCATATGATATTTATCTACACAAGGAAAGCCTACTTTTTTTAGATTTTTCATTGTTCCATCCAAAGAATTTTTCTCATCTCTTCCTGTTACATAAAAAATTTCAACACCTTTATTATGAGCATAATCTAAAAATTCCTTTGCCCCAGGCATGGCTTTGCCTTCAGCGGCATTAACCCATTTGCTCCAATTATCATTATTGTGACAATCGTTATGATCTATAAATCCAGCGTCATATATACTATTTTCCATAACTGTTTCATCACAATCTGTAATTAATGCTAAAGGTTTATCTCCCTTTTTAAATGAAGCTACATTTTGATCCACAATAACTTTGGCTGTATTATATGCTTGATAACATAAGGCTCTGTATTCAGCAGAATTTTGCATCCAAAGTTCTGCCATTACTAATTGTTCATTTAAATCTTTTTGAGTGATCTCTTGTTTTTTTAGCTCTGGTTTGCATACTGGAGCTTCAGTAGGTACTTGAGTGATTTCTTGAAGTTTTAATATTTGATTTGGAAATATAATATATGGACTTTTGATATTATTTAACTTAGCTAAATGTTTCCAAGATATGTGATGTTTTATGCTTATCTTTCTTAAAGTATCACCTGGCTTTACCTTATAAGTTGCATCTGTAGCAAATGCAGAAAAAGAAGAAAGTAGTACTGATGAACTTAAAACCATAGAAATTAAAAGACTATTTTTCTTTAAAGACATAGGTAATCCCCCTTAAATTAATATTTTAAAATATTAATTCTACAAAGAAATATGAAATCCTTTTCAAGGGTGAAAATAAAAAAGCCCCTAATTAAGAGGCTTTTTTACATATTCTAAGTATTAGTTTAACAATTTCATTTATAACTATTACTAGACAAGAGGTTAAAATTACTTTAATCCACATAAGTGGAGTTAATGATACAGCGTTGAAAAATCCAGCAAATAATTCAGTTATAAGTATTTGTACCATAGCTGTAACTGCAATTATTTGTAGTGCTATAGTATTATTTTTAAAATAAGGGAATATACTATCTGTTCCGAATTCTCTACAGTTAAGAGCATTAAACAATGCATTAAATGCAAATAGAGCAAATAAAACAGTTTCCATTTCATTTGGACCTTTAAATCCTACAGGAGGAACTTCTGCTCCAAGTGGATTAAATATCATTTGTATCATTATTACTGCTGTTATATATAGAGCATTTAAAAGCATAGATAATACCATTGGTTTAGTTATTATGCTAGAATTTCTATTAACAGGCTTTCTTTTTAACACAATATTACGAACTGGTTCAAGACCAAGAGATAAAGCTGGTGGACCATCCATTATTATATTTACCCATAATAATTGTATAGTAGTAAAAGGCATTTCAAAATCAAAGATAACAGATAAAATAGCTATTAAGAAGGCTACTATATTAACTGTAATTTGGAACTGAATAAATCTTTGGAAGTTCTCATATATTCCACGTCCCCATTTAATACCTTTAACAATTGTACCAAAACTATCATCTGTTAATATAATATCTGCTGCATTTTTAGAAACTTCTGTTCCTGCAATGCCCATAGCTATGCCAACATCAGCTTTTGTTAAGGCTGGAGCATCGTTTATACCATCACCAGTAACTGCAACTACTTCATTGTTGCTTTGAAGAGCTTGGACAACTCTCATTTTAGTATCAGGCTTTGAACGAGCAACAATGGCTATAGTTTTAATTTCTTCTCTAAGTTCTTCATCTGATAGAGTATCTATATAACTTGATTCAACAGCTCTAAAGTTATCATTTAATAATCCAAGTTCTTCACCAATGGCTATAGCAGTGTTTATGTTATCTCCAGTAAGCATCTTGGTTGTAACTCCAGCTTCTTTTGCAATCTTAACTGCATTTGAAACTTCTGGTCTTAATGGATCTTTTATTCCTACAAATCCTGTGAAAACAAGGTCATTTTCAAGTACTCCAGCTTCTGTTGACATTGCAACTTCGGCTTCTACATTTCTATAAGAAAATCCAAGTACACGCATAGATTTTTTTTGTAGTGATTCTATTGCTTCTAAAATTTCTTTTTTTCTTTCATTAGTTAATTTAATTATATTGTTATGGATATTTTCATAATTACATAAATCTAAAATTACTTCTGGTGCACCTTTAGTTAAAACGGTATAATTTGTTTTTTCGTTTATTATAGTAGACATTCTTTTACGTTTAGATGTAAAAGGAATTTGGTGCATTATATCAGTGGATTCTCTTTCTTTTATATAGTCATAAGAGTCGTTATATAAAAGTAGGGCACATTCAGTAGCACTTCCTAAGTATTTAACTTCACTATCAGTCTTTTCAATATCAGCAGTAGAGTTAACTAAACAATTATCTATAAAGTAGTTACTACTTTTACTTAATTCATTTCTATCAGTAAATTTACCATTAACATAAACTTTCTCAACAGTCATTCTGTTTTGAGTTAATGTACCAGTTTTATCTGAACAAATAACACTAACAGAACCAATGGTTTCACATGCTTCCTTTTTTGTAACAAGAGCATTTATTTTAGCCATTTTTTGCATAGTTATTGCAAGTGTCATATTTATCATAGTTGGTAGACCTTCAGGAACAGCGGCAACAATTAGAGCTACACAAACTACAAAGGCTGTTTTTATAGGTTCAATAGAATCAAGAAAAGGTAAAAATCCTGAAGTATCAATATGTAAATTATGAGCTAGTAGCATTTTTACAAGCATTATTATAAATAAAATACCTGCAATAGCACTAGAAGCTTTAGAAATTTTTGAACCTAAATCTCCAAGTTTAACTTGAAGAGGTGTTTCAAGATTATCTTCTTCAAGGTTTTTAGCTATTTTGCCCATTTCTGAAGAATCTCCTGTAGAAGTAACTACAAGTTTTCCTCTCCCATAAGCAACAAGAGTTCCACCAAATACCATGTTGATTTGTTTTGCTGGTATTGGATCTTGAACAATAGTTTTCCCTTTCCTTTCTATGGTTTCCATATCTACAACAACATCAGATTTTTTAGTTACATCCTCAGATTCTCCAGTAAGCATGTCTTCTCTAACCTTTAAATCTATGGTTTCTATAAGTCTCCCATCTGCTGGAATCATGTCACCCATTTCAACAAATACTATGTCTCCAGGAACTAAGGTATCTTTACTTATTTGGATAATTTTACCATAGCGTATGACTTTAACTTCTATATTTTCTGTCATTTTTGAAAGCGCATCAGCAGCTTTTTGAGATTTACCTTCGGTAATAATACCAATGGCAATTCCGATAGCTACAGCACAAACAATACCTATTGCATCGTGAATTTCGCCTATAATTGCACTTACAAGTGCTGCAATTAAAAGTATTATCATCATAGGCTCAGTTAGGGCTTCTTTAATATCTTCCCAAATAGAAGCTTTTTCTTGTTTAGAAAATTCATTAGGACCGTATTTTTCTAATCTTAATTTTGCTTCAGAATTTGATAAGCCAGTATCGAAATTAACATCTAAATCTTCTAATACTTTAGGAATTTCTTCTTTAAAATACTTCATATTATCCCCCTTTTTGAAAAAAAATTATAAGTTAAATTATAGCATGAAGTATCTATTTATGTAAGGAAAACATTCTATAATATAAGAAAAATGTAGAGAAATGCATAAAAACGTATATATTATGAAAAAATAGGATTGAAATAATAATGATTATCATGTAATATTGATTTTAATGATGATTTATAAAATATAGAATTAAAAATTTTGTAATTAGTTTATTTGCATTTAAATGTTTCGATAAATACTTAAAAAGTTATATAACTAATGTTTAATATAAATTATTGGATTATATCAAAAAAGATAAGGGGAGAGCAGATTTATGGGTAAGATATTAAATAAGAATTTTCAAGATGAAATTACAGATATACAATTAAAAGATGTAATAGATTTAGATTTTCTTCAGAAATTTCAAAATGCTTTTTCTAATAGTACAAATATATCTAGTGTTAGTGTAGATGAATATGGAAATCCTGTCACTACTCCTAGTAATCATTCTAAATTTTGTACCATGACAAGAAAAAGTGAAGTTGGATTCAAAAGATGTGCAGAATGTGATAGAAAAGGCGGAGAAGAAGCATCAAGGACAAGAAAACCATATTTATATAAGTGCCATGCTGGTTTAATTGATTTTGGAGCTCCTATTATGCTTGGTAATAAACAAATTGGAAGTATACTTGGAGGACAAGTATTAACGGAAGAAGTTGAGGAGAATTATATTAGAAAGGTAGCAAGAGAAATAAATGTAAATGAAGATATGTATGTTGAGGAAGTAAGAAAAATAAGGGTTACAGATGAAAAGACTATAAAAGCAGCTGCAGAACTTTTATATATTGTAGCAAATACTGTTTCTAAAATGGGATATCAACAATATAAATTAAGAAAAGTAATACATAAACTTACAGATGACTTTTCAAAAATATCTTCAACAATGGAAGAGGTATCTGTGGCTTCAGAAGGAGTTTCAGATAATCAAAAAAATCTTAATAAGGAAATATTAAATGTTGAAAACTTATCTAAGCAGATAAACAATATTTTAGAAGTAACAAGAAAGATAACTAATCAAATAAAGATTTTAGGATTAAATGCATCTATTGAGTCTGCAAGGGCAGGAGAAGTTGGAAAAGGTTTTGGTGTTGTAGCAAAAGAAATAAGAAAATTATCAGATAATTCAAAGGAAACAGCGGATACAATAGGAAATCTTACTGAGGATATGCAAAAGTGTATAGATAAAACTTTGGAAATATCAAAATCAACACTTGAAACAGTACAAGAACAAGAAAAATCTGTCTTTGGAGCCACAACTAGCATGGATGATGTTTTAAAATTAACAGAACAACTAAAAGATTTGGCTAATGAAAATTAATATAAATTTAAAGATATAAAAAAGTTTACAGAATAACACTGTAAACTTTTTTATATCTCATATATTGTTTTATAAGCTTCAAAGGTTTTAGTTGCCGTTTTATGCCATGAAAATTTAGATGCCTGTTTTAAGCTTTTTATACTAAGAGATTTTTTAAGAGATTCATTGTTTAGTAATTTTTCTAAAGAATTAGTTAATTCATCTTCATTATGAGGATTGATTAATAAACCACTATCCCCAACAACTTCAGGAATTGATGTTGTATTAGAAGTAATTACAGGGGTTCCACAACTCATGGCTTCCAGTGGAGGTAATCCAAATCCTTCGTAAAGAGATGGATATACAAATACATCACATGAATTATAGAAAATAGGTAGTTCATCTTGAGGAATAAAACCTGTAAATATTATTTTAGAACATAAACTTGAATATTTATTACTTAAATATTCACCTAAATCTTTTTGAGCACCTACTATGACAAGATTGTAATCTTTGTTCAGACTAGAGTGTACTTTTAAGAAAGAGTTTATCAGTGAAGACACATTTTTTCGTGCACTAAAGCCTCCTAGATATAATATAAATGGATTATTTATATTATACTTTTCTTTAAGTAATGATTTGCATATTCTCTTTTCGAGAGGTTTATATATTTTATCTGCTGCAAGGGGGGTTACAAAAATTCTTTCAGGATCTATAGGAAAAAATTTCAGTATATCTTTTTTTGAGTATTCAGAAACTGTTAATATTCCATCAGCATTTTGTATTACACTTGGAATTTCTTTTAAGAATTTAAGTAGGTATCCTTTACCTACTGTTTCAGGCATAATATATGGAATTAAATCATGTACTGTAATGACCTTTTTACATTTTATATTTATATCAAGTCCAATTCCGTTTTGAGGTACATGATATATGTCCATATCATTTCTATTTAAATCGTTATAAAAGTAATTTTGTTCAAAAAAACGCGGATGTTTTTTTGAGGTAAGTATTAGTTCTGTGTTCTCTTTTTTAAAATCTTCATAATTCTGTTCTGACCAATAAAGATGAAAATACGTATTATCATATATGTTTATTAAATTTTTTATAACATTCTCAGTGTAAGTACCAATTCCAGTGCCTCTATACCAATTGATACCTCTAGCATCAATGGCTATTCTCATTATATCCTCTCCTTAAAAGTGCCTATATAGTATTAATATTAAATATATTAAAAAAATGTGATATAAAGTAAACAATATTTCTGAGTATTCACATACTAAAAAAAATTCTCATATACTAAAATGAGAAAAAGCTTTTGGAGGAGGAACATTTGAAAATTGAAGAATTGAGAAACCTATTAGAAATTGAGTATGAAATCCATATTACTGATATAGAGCAAGTAAAAAGTATATATAAAATCATTTCTAATAATAAGGAATTTTGTTTAAAAGTTATAGAATATGAGTTTGGACATTTCTTCTTTATATTAAATGCAATAAAGCACCTACAAAATAAAGGTTTTTCTAAGATTCCAGAGATAATTAAAACTAAAGAAGGACGAGATTATATAAAAGTAGAAGATAAATATGCTTATTTTACTCCATGGATAAATGCTAGATTAAGCAATTATAACAATCCCATAGATTTAAAGATGGCAACACTTAAACTTGCAGAACTCCATCTTAAAAGTAAAGGATTTAATGTTACTAAAGATATGAATCCAAGAGTTGGATGGCTTAAGTGGATAGAAACATATACTACTAGAAAAAATGAAATATTAGATTTTAAAAATAGAATAAATAAAAAAATTAAAAAATCTAAGTTTGATGAAATGTATCTTAGAATTATGAATGAAGAATTAAAAAGAGCGGATAGTGCAATTGAAAACTTAAAAAAAAGTAACTATATAAAAAAGATGAAAGAGGAAATAGTTCAAAATGGATTTTGTCATCATGATTATGCTTATCATAATGTTTTAATAGATAATAAAAATTGTGTAAATATAATAGACTTTGATTATTGTATGCTAGATACTCATCTTCATGATTTATCAAGTATTTTAATAAGAAGGATGAAGTATGGGAAATGGGATATTGATAATGCCAAAAGGATATTAGGAACATATAATTCTATAAATAAAGTAGAAAGTGATGATATTCCTATTATGGCAGCCTTTATGGAATTCCCTCAAGACTATTGGCAAAGAGGAATACAATATTATTGGGAGAAAAAGCCATGGGGAGAGGAGTTTTTTATAAAGAAGTTGGAAAGATATATAGAGGATAGAGAAGAAAAACAACAATTTATTGAAGAGTTTAGAATAAATGATTTAGATAACTTTTAAGATTAGGAGGGGGGTTTTAAATGAGCAAAATTACTGAACATAAGTTAGAAATACCTATAAATGATGTTAATCTTGATGTTGAAGAATATGATAGGGAAGTTGAAACTTTAAAAGAAGAAATAAAAAGGTTAAAGAAGATAAAGAAAAAACAGAAAAAAATTAAGGAACTTGAAAGAGAAAAACATAATGTGATAAGAAAAATTAAGAGGAAAGATAGATAGAGGTGAATTTAATGACGGATATGTCTAAAGATCCCTTCTTGAATTATATGGAGAAAAAGGGGGTTATTCAGAGGGAATTTCAAGAAAAAATGTTCATTAAAAATTGTGAAATAGAAGAAAATATTATAAATCAACTCCATATAATAAGTGAATTTCACAAAAGGTCTATGGGATATAATGATTATATAGGTCATAGATTAGAAGATAAAAGAGGAAGAACTATAGAACAATATAAAGTTTATTTAAAGCGAGTAAATCGAGAATATAAAGATATAAAGCAAAATTCACCACGAAATGATTTTGAAAAAATCCTATTACAATATGGGGAAGAGTATTTAAAAAAGGCAGAGAGGGCTATAAAGGTGATATATGAAAATGGATACTTAGAGATTATTAAAAGAAGTATGAAAAGAAATGAAATATGTTTAGGAAATACCTATTTTAATAATCTCAGAAAAATTAAGTTTATAGAAACTTTAAATTTAGAGAAATGTTTTTATGATTTAGTAGAAATTGATGCTGCTAATTTTTTAAAAAAACTTATAAAAAAGAAGTTAAAATTAGATTATAAAGTCTTAATAGATAAATTTTGTGAATTTGAAAAATTAGATAATAAAAGCAATGTTTTTTTAAAAGCTCTTATATCATATCCAAGTGAATTTATGAAATGTTGCAGTAAATATATTATTAATAGCAAATATATGATATATGATAATAACTTAGATATGGATAAGATTAAAAAGAAACTAAAGAAGGCTATTGCATGTGAGGCTAATATTTCTATATAAAGGGGGTGTTGAAAATTTTACAAAATGTAAGATTCAAAGATAAAAAAGCCCTGGTTCAATATGATTTAAATTTAAAAATGTTTGAAGCCTATGATTTTAAGGTTGAAGATATTATTCCCGTTAGAAAAGTATATATATTAGTCACTAATAAAGGAAATAAAATTTTAAAGAAATTAAATTATAGTATTGATGAGCTGAATTTTATAAATACAGGAATAAATTATATAAGAGATAATTCTTTTAATAGAGTATTTAGATTTGAAAAAACAAAAAATTCAGAAGTTTATACAACTTGGAATAAAAATATTTATTGTGTTATGGATTTAATTGATGGTAGAGAAAGTGAATACTCTAATCCACTAGATGTAATGGTGGCAGCAAGGGGAGTAGGACAACTACACAAGGCTTGTGAAGGATTCAGGTATAAAAATAAAACAAGATATATGTGTGGAACTACTATTGATGTATTTAAAAGAAAACATGAAGAATTACAAATATTTAAGAATGTAGTTAAGTTAATAAAAAGCAAAACAGAATTTGATGAGATTTTTTTAGATAATGTAGATTATTACATGAATGAAATAGACAGAGCTATAGATGTTTTAGAAAAATCTAATTTTTATAAATTATGTAGTGAAGAGGATAAAATAATACTATGTCATCACGATTTAGCTCATCATAATGTATTAATTAAAGATGATGAGGCTTACTTTGTGGATTTTGACTATTCCATTATAGATTTAAAAGTTCATGATTTATGTAATTTTATAAATAAAGTAGAAAAAAGGTCAGCTTATGATTTTGAAGAATTTAAATTTATATTAAGTAATTATTATAAATATAATACTTTGTCACAAACAGAAATGGAAGTTTTATATGGTATGATGATATTTCCACAAGATTTTTATAATATATCTAAGGAATATTATACAAGAAGTAAGGAATGGAAATATGAAATATTCTTAGATAAGATAGTTAAAAAGAATGGTTTAAAATATGACAAAAGAGAATTTTTGGAGAAGTTTAGAAATGATTTATTGAAGTAGTGAAGAAAGTTGATAAAGGTATATAATGTAGTATATAATAACTTTATAAAATAGAATATTAGCTTAGGTGTCTGATTATTTTCAGATGAAAAGGGAATACGGTGAGAAGCCGTAGCAGCCCCCGCTACTGTATGGTGAACGAATCTTAAAAACCACTGGTTTAAAACTGGGAAGGAAGATGAGGTTGAAGCCGAGCCAGGAGACCTGCCTAAGCTTTGATGTATAACCTTTCGGTGGGAAAGTTTTATTAATTAGGCCTATTTTATATTTAACCATAGGCTTTTTTATGATAAATTGGTACGCTGAAAGGTGTACTTTTTTTATTTATATTAAAAGATAAGGAGATAGTCATGTGAAAGGAATAGTTATATCTTCAAATTCTAGTGGTGGAGGTAAAACCACAATAAGTCTTGGACTTATGAAGGCACTTAAGAATAGAGGCTTTGATATACAGGGGTATAAAGTAGGGCCTGATTATATAGATACTGCGTTTCATAGTAAAATAACAGGAAATTGTTCTAGAAATTTAGATTTATTTTTAATGGGGGAAGAGGGAGTTAAGGCATCCTTTTCAAGAGGTAAAGGAGATTATGCTGTTATTGAAGGAGTTATGGGTTTATATGATGGTAAAGGAGTAGACTCAAATTATTCTACCGCCCATATAGCTAGACTACTAGGATTACCTGTAATTTTAGTATTATCACCTAAAGCTCAAGTAGCAACTTTATGTGCAGAGATAAATGGTATAGTTGGTTTTGAAAATATAAATATAGTTGGAGTAATTTTTAATAATATAGGTAAGGGATATTTTAATTTATTAAAGAAGGCTGTGGAGAAGTTTTGCAAAATTAAAGTATTTGGATATATACCAAAGGATGAAAGGCTTGTTATTGGAAGTAGACATTTAGGGCTTATTCAAAGTAGTGAAATATATGAACTTGAAGATAAAATAGAATATTGTGCAGAATTAATAGAAGAACATATAAATTTAGATGAACTATTACAAGAATTCAAAAATTGCAAAAAATTTAAAGATAATTTTCATATGAAAAATTTAGGTATAAAAATAGCCATAGCAAAGGATAAGGCTTTTAGCTTCTATTATAAGGAAAATATAGAACTTTTAGAGGAGATTGGAGAAGTTGTTTATTTTAGTCCATTAGAAGATAAAAAATTACCAGAAAATATAGATTTACTATATATAGGTGGAGGATATCCTGAGATTTTTAAAGAAGAATTGTCCAATAATAAATCTTTACTTATAAGTATAAAAAAAGCCCTTGATAATGGACTTACATGTTATGCAGAATGTGGAGGACTTATGTATTTGATGAGTTCATTCTTAGAGAAAGAGCATAATAAAGAAATTAAATATAATATGGTAAACTTTTTTCAAGGAAGTTCTTATATGACAAATAGACTTCAAAATTTTGGCTACGCCAAAGCTACAATTATACAAGAGAATCCTATTTTGCCTAAAGAATTTAGTATAAATTGTCATGAGTTTCATAGGTCTAAAATAGAAAGTTTAGATAAAAAGATATATTTAGTTGAAAAGGAAATGTATGATGAAAGTAAAAGGTATTGGAGTTGTGGGTATGCTAAAAATAATACAGTAGCTTCATATGCACATGTGCATTTTTTTGGGAATATTAATTTTATAAAGCATTTATCGTATGGATTAAGAAGCAGGAGGAGTAATTTTGAATAAGTACATAACAAATCCTATGGGGATAGAAAAAAGAAGCTTTGAAATAATAGGAGAAGAAATGGGATTTCATAATTTCACTGAAAGAGAACTTCAAATAGTGAAAAGAGTAATACATACTACGGCAGATTTTGAATATAAAGATTTAGTATATATAAGAGAGGGTGCCATAGATAAAGCTTTAGAGCTACTTAAAAAGGGAGTAACTATATATACTGATACTAAGATGGCTCTTGCAGGTATAAATAAAAAAGCCCTTGAAAAATTAAACTGCAAAGTTATATCTTATGTTTCGGAGCCAGAGGTTTCAGAAATTGCAAAGAAAAAGGAAATAACAAGATCAATGGCAGCTATTGAAAAAGCAGTTGAAGATGGTGTTGAGTTTTTTGTTTTTGGAAATGCACCAACGGCAGTTTTTAGATTAAAGGAACTTATTGAAGAAGGAAAAGCAGATCCCAAATTTGTGATTGTATGTCCAGTAGGATTTGTAGGAGCGGCAGAATGTAAAGAAGAAATAGAAAAATTAAAGTTACCTATGATAACTGTAAGAGGAAGAAAAGGTGGAAGTGGAATTGCAGCGTGTATAGTTAATGCTCTTATGTATATGTTAGTAAGGTAAGATTATAGAAATGAGTGAAAACTATGTTTGAACTTTATATTGATAGTGATGGTAAAAAATTAAAATGCGGATATACAACAGGTTCTTGTGCTGCTGGTGCTGCAAAAGCTGCAACAAGAATACTTTATTATGGGGGCAATATAGAAGAGGTTACTATAGATACTCCAAAAGGAATAGAGATAAGCCTTCCTATAAGTAACATAAAAGTAGAAAAAGATTGTGTTAAATGTTCTGTTATTAAGTTTGCAGGAGATGATCCTGATATAACTGATGGTATAGAAATTTGTGCTACAGCAAGAAAAACAAATAAAGGTTATGTTTTAAAAGGTGGATTTGGAGTTGGAGTAGTAAAGGGAGATGGACTTTATATAAAAAAGGGAGAACCAGCTATAAATCCTGTTCCTAGAAATATGATAGAAAAAGAAGTAAAGGAAGTTCTTCCAAAGGAAAAGGGTGTTGAAATAACAATATCTGTTCCAAAAGGATTAGAAATTGCAAAGAAAACTTTTAATCCAAGGCTAAATATAGAAGGGGGGATATCAATACTTGGAACCACAGGTATAGTAACCCCTATGTCTGAAGAAGCATTAAAAGAATCTATTGCTTTAGAAATAAGTCAAAAAGTTGCATCAGGAGTAAGAAAACCTATTTTAATCTTTGGTAATATGGGGGAGAAGATGGCTGAAAAATTAGGATTTCATTCTAGAAATATGGTAATAGTATCTAATTATATAGGATATGCTTTGGAGATTTGTAGACAAAAAGAAATAAATAATATTGTTTTAGTAGGACATATAGGGAAGATGTGCAAAATAGCTAGTGGATGTTTTCAAACACATAGTAGAGTATGTGATGTTAGAATGGAGACAATAGCATTAGAACTTGCATTAATGAAAGCACCCTTTGAAGTTATAAATAAGGTTTATAATATTAAAACCACAGAAGGAGCTGTAGAACTTTTAGAAGATAGGTATAAAGAAGTTTATGTAAGGATTGCGGAGAAAATAAAAAAGAGAATTTATATGTATACATATGAAAATGTAGATGCTGAAGTTATTATGTTTTCTATGAGAAAGGGAGTTATAGCTAAAGTGGACTAATAAGAAGAGTTGGTGATAAAAGATGAAGGATAAGAAAGTATATATAGTTGGTATTGGACCTGGAAATTATAATTATATACTTCCAAAGGCCATAGAAGTTTTGAGAAATAGTGATGTAATTATAGCCTTTGAAAGAGTAAAAAAAAGCATTGAGTTTATAAATAAATCTATTATAGTTGTAAAAAGACTTCAAGATATTATAAACATTATAAAGGATAATGAGTATAAAAGTATTTCAATTGCAGCAAGTGGAGACCCCAATTTTTATGGAATAACTAATTATATAAAAAATAATTTTAATGGTTATATTGAAATTATTCCAGGAATTACTTCTCTTCAGTACTTTACAAGTAAACTTAAAATTAGTTGGAGTAATGCATATGTTGGTAGTATGCATGGAAGAGAAGAAGACTTTATTAACATAATAAAAGAGAATAAAGTTTCTATGTGGCTTACAGATAAAAAAAATTCTCCAAATAAATTATGTGAAAAGCTTTATAAAATAGCAGATAATTTTAAAGTTTATGTTGGAGAAAACTTATCCTATGATGATGAGAGAATTGTGGTTGGTACAGTAGAGGATATAAAAGATATGAAGTTTTCAGATTTAACGGTAATGATTATTGAGAGGATATAAAATGATATATATAAAGGATGATGAATTTATAAGAGGAGATTCTCCCATGACAAAGGAAGAGATTCGTATTTTATCAATATCTAAAATGAACATAAATGAAAGTTCTAGAATTTTAGATATTGGTGCTGGAACAGGGTCAATTAGTATACAGCTAGCTAAGATTTCAAGAAATGGTGAAGTTATAGCTATAGAAAAAAATGAAAAGGCAATTGATTTAATTAATAAAAATAAAGAGAAGTTTCAAGTTAACAATTTAAAGGTTGTTAAAGGAGAAGCATTAGAAGTTTGTGACCATATAGATGGAATGTTTAATGCAATTTTTATAGGAGGTAGTGGTGGAAATATTGAAAAGATAATTAGAAATTATAATAACAAGCTAATAAGCAAGGGAATAATGGTTTTAAATTTCATAACCATAAATAACTTATATAAAGCATTAGAAACATTAAAAAAGATAGATTATAATCCGGAGTTTATTGAAGTTTCAATAAGTCGTTCATTTAATAATACATATATGCTTAAGGCAAATAATCCTATTTTTATTGTATGGGGAGAAAAAAATATATAAACGGAGAGAAGAAAATGGCTAAATTATATGGAATAGGTGTAGGACCTGGTGATAAAGAGTTACTAACAATAAAGGCAGTAAAAACTATAGAAAAGTGTGATGTTATTGTGGCGCCGTCAGCTATGGACAAAGGAGAAAGTATAGCATTAAATGCTGCAAAAGATTATATAAAAGAAGGTACGGAAGTAGTAGTTAAACATTTTCCTATGGGTAAGACTAATACAACTGAAAAAGTTAAAGAAATATATGATTTTATAGCTGAGAAATTAAGGGAAGGTAAAGATGTAGCTTTTTTAACTATAGGAGATGCTTATATTTATAGTACATATGTACACCTTTTAAAATATATAAACAAAAAAGGGTTTGATGTTGAAACTATAGCTGGGATACCATCTTTTTGTGCTTCAGCATCAATTGCAAATATACCACTTGTTATGGGGGATAATTCACTTAAAATACTTCCAGCATCAAAAGTTGAAGAAATAAAAGATGAAAAATATGTGGTTCTTATGAAAGTATATAATAATGCACAAAAGGCATTAGATTTTCTTGAGAAAAATAAGTTTTCTTATGTATATATAAAAAACGCAGGAAGAGAAGGAGAAGTTATATTAACAAATAGAGAAGATATTTTAAAAGAAACTGGTTACATGAGTCTTATTATAGCAAATAGAGTTTAAGGAGTGATTGGATGATAACATTTGTAGGGGCAGGTCCAGGGGATGTAGATTTAATAACTATAAAAGGAAGAAGAGCAATTCAAGAGGCAGATATAGTTATATACGCAGGTTCTCTTGTGGCAAAAGAACATTTGGAATTTTGTAAAAATGGAGTGACAATTTATAACTCTGCATCTATGACTTTAGATGAAGTTATAGATGTAATGAAAAATAATAAAGATAAAAAAATAGTAAGACTTCATACCGGAGATCCTTCTATTTATGGTGCAATAAAAGAGCAAATGGATGAACTTGATAAAATTAATTTAGAGTATAAGGTAATACCTGGGGTAAGTTCATTTACAGCAGCGGCAGCATCTATTAAAAAAGAATTTACTCTTCCTGGAGTTAGTCAGACTGTAATACTTACAAGAATAGAAGGTAGAACTCCTGTTCCAGAAAAAGAAAGACTAGAAAAGTTAGCATCAATTGGAGCTAGTATGGCAATTTTTCTTTCAGTATCAATGATTGAAAAAGTAGTTGAAAGCTTAAAAAAGGGTTATAAAAGAAATGTACCTATAGCTGTAATTCAAAGGTCTACATGGAATGATGAAAAAATAGTTATAGGAACTCTTGATGATATATCTGAAAAAGTAAAAAAAGAAAATATAACTAAAACTGCTCAGATACTTGTTGGTGATTTTATTGATTGTAAATATGAAAAAAGTCTTCTTTATAATAAAAATTTTTCTCATATGTTTAGAAAGTAATAATAAATTATGGAAACTGTTATTATAAGTGTTACAAGTAGTGGTGATAGAATTGCAAATAACATAAGTGAAATTATATCTACAGAAAAATTTCTAAGGGATGATGTTAAAAAATTAGGAATTAAAAGTATTGTAGAAAGGTACTTTAAGAAAGAAAATACAATCATTTTTATAGCATCTACAGGAATAGCTATAAGAGCAATAGCACCATATATCTATAGTAAAGATAAGGATCCAGCGGTTTTAGTTATAGATAGTACATGTAAATTTGTTATAAGTCTTTTAAGTGGACATTTAGGTGGGGCTAATAGTATGACATTAAAAATATCATCTATAATAAATGCTGAACCTATTATAACCACAGCTACAGATAATATGGGCATAGTTGCACCGGATATTATTGCAAAAGAAAATAACTATGTAATAGGTGATTTAAAAAGAGCAAAAGAAATTTCAGCAATGTTAGTTGATAATAAGAGAGTTGCTTATATAGAAGAATGTTTTGGTGAAAATTCTAAAGTGAAAGATGTTCCCAAGGGGTATATAAATACTATTAATAATGCTGATGGGATAGTTGTAGTTACAAATAAATATAATTTAAATTTTAATAAAACATATATTAAGCTTATAAATAAAAATGTAGTTTTAGGGATAGGATGTAAAAGAGGAATTTCAGCAGAATATATGAAAGAAAAAATATTTAAAATCTTGAAATCATATAACATAGATAAAAGAGCGGTAAAGATTATATCCACGGTAGATATAAAAAAGAATGAAAAGGCAATTTTAAATATGGTAGATGAATTTAAATGTGATTTTAGGACATTTACTATAAGTGACCTAAAAAAGGTTGAAGATAATTATGAAGGTAGTGATTTTGTAAAAAGTGTAATAGGGGTTAGGGCAGTGGCAGAGCCTAGTGTTGAGTTAGCAGGGGCAGTTCCAATTACAAAGAAGCTAAAATTAAATGGGATTACATTATGTATTGGAATTTTAAAATAGATTTATACAATTAAGGAGAAAAGTATGAGTGAGAATAAAGGGAAACTATATGTTATAGGTATAGGACCAGGATCTTTAGAAGAGATGAGTATAAGAGCTAAAAATGCTATAGAAGAAAGCGATATTATAGTTGGATATACTAAATATATTGAACTTATAAAACCTATTATTAATGGAAAAAAAGTTTTTTCAACTGGCATGAGGGGAGAAATTCAAAGAGTAAAGTATGCTTTAAATGAATCAAAAGAAAATGTAGTTTCAATAATTAGTACTGGTGATGCTGGAATATATGGAATGGCAGGTCCTATTTTAGAAATAGCAGAAAATGAAGATATAATTGTAATTCCTGGAATTACAGCAGCATCTTCAGCGGCGTCTTTACTTGGGGCACCGCTTATGCATGATAATTGTAATATAAGTTTAAGTGATTTATTAACTCCTTATGAAGTTATAAAAAATAGAGTTGAATGTGCGGCTAAAGGCGACTTTATAATATCATTATATAATCCTAAAAGTAAAGGAAGACCTCATTATTTAAGAGAATGTTTAGATATAATAAAGAGATATAGAAATAATAATACTCCAATTGGAATTGTTAAAAATGCTCTCAGGGAAGGACAAGAGGTTACTATTACTACTATAGAAAAATTTAATGATGATATTGTAGATATGATGAGTATAGTTGTTATAGGAAATAGTAAAAGCTATATAAAGAATAGTAAGTTCATAACTCCAAGAGGATATGGAAATAAAGCTAAAGGAGAAATAAAGTGATAGGAGTAGTAGTTGGAACTAGTGAAGGAAAGGAAATTTTATCACTTTTAAATGAATTTACAGAAGATATTTTTGTATCAACTGCTACAAAATATGGAGGAGAACTGTTAGAAAATTATAAATATAAAATACTTAATACAAATCCATTAGATAAATATGGATTTTGCAAAATTATAAGAGATAATAATATAAGTATTTTTATAGATGCATCCCATCCCTATGCTATAGAGGTTAGTAAAAATGTTATAGAAGCATGTAAATGTAGTGGAATTGTATATTTTAGATATGAACGACCTTCAATCATAGAAGAGTTTAAAAACTATAAAAATATAATAAGGGTTAAAGACTATAAAGAACTAAAAGAAAAGCTTAAAAATATTAATGGAACTATTCTAGATACTACGGGAAGTAAAAATATACAAAAGATTATTGACATGAATTTAAATAGTAGAATAGTACATAGGGTACTTCCAAGTAGTTTAGTTATAAAAAAATGTATTGATTTAGGAGTTAAAATAGAGAATTTAATAGCAATAAAGGGACCTATAAGTTATGAACTTAATAAGGCTTTTATAAAAGAATATAATGCAAAAGCTCTTATAATGAAAGATAGTGGGGCTGCTGGTGGAACATATGAAAAGGCTAAGGCTATTATAGATATGAATATATGTGGACTTATAATTGAAAGAGAAAATATAGATTATAAAAATAAATTCACCAGCATAAAAAAACTAATTGATAAAGTTAAAGGAGAAAATAATGAATACTTTAAATAAAAAATCCATATTAGTTGTTAGTTTTGGAACAAGTTACGAGGAAACTAGAAAAGTAACATTAGATGCTATAGAAGAGAAAATAGCAAAAGAATTTAAAGATTATACTGTTAGAAAAGCGTATACATCTAATATTATAATAAAGAAGTTAAAGGAAAGGGATGGTATCTATATTGATACTCCAAGAGAAGCTTTAAGTAAGTTAAAAGAAGAAGGGTATGAAGAGATAATTGTTCAACCTCTACATATAATTCCAGGTATTGAATATGATGAAATTAAATTAGTTGTAAATAAATTCATTGAAGAAGAATGCTTTAAAAAAGTTGTTCTTGGAAAACCTTTATTATATAAGACAAAAGATTATGAAATAGCAATAGATGCTATAAAAGATGATCTTGAAAAAATCACAAAAGATAAAGCATTAATTTTAATGGGTCATGGATCTATTCATTATGCAAATTCATGCTATGCACTTTTAGATTATATACTAAAGACTAATGGATATGAAAATGTGTATGTTGCAACAGTAGAAGAGACACCTACATTAGATGATGTTATAAAGAGATTGAAAGAGAAAAAAATAAAAGAGGTAACATTAAAACCATTTATGGTAGTTTCAGGGGATCATGCTAATAATGATATGGCAGGAGACCATGAAGATTCATGGAAAAAAATATTACAGAAAGAGGGCTTTAAGGTTAATATAGATCTTTGTGCTCTTGGACAAAATGAAAATATAAGAAATATATATATTGAAAATATAAAAAATGTAATCTAAAGGTACTATTACTAATATGTAAATTATAGTAATATATACTGGTTTATATTGATAAATTATTTTATATGCAATATAAAGAAGGATTAATTTTATGCTATGGCGTATATTAATAAGGGGGATGTTTTATGAAAATATTCAAAAATATGGTTGAATTAATAGGTAACACACCACTTGTAGAATTATCTAATTATAGTGAAAATAATAAATTAAATACAAAACTTATAGCAAAAGTAGAGTATTTTAATCCAGGTGGAAGTATTAAAGATAGAGTGGGATATTATATGATAAAAGATGCTGAAGAAAAGGGAATTATAAACAAGGAGACGGTTATAATAGAACCTACCAGTGGAAATACTGGAGTTGGACTTGCCTTAACGGCGGCAATAAAGGGGTATAGACTTATTATAATAATGCCTGAGTCTATGAGTATGGAAAGAAGAAAGACTCTTAGTGCTTATGGAGCAGAGCTAATACTTACGTCTGCTGACAAAGGAATGAAGGGAGCTATTGAAAAGGCTAATGAATTAGCAAGGGAAATTCCTAATTCATTTATTGCAGGCCAATTTCATAATCCATCTAATGCTAAGGCACATAGGGAAACTACAGCTGAGGAAATATGGAATGATACAGAGGGTAAAATAGATATTTTTGTTGCTGGAATTGGAACTGGTGGGACAATAACAGGAGTTGGTGAGGCATTGAAGAAAAAAAATCCTAATGTAAAGATTATAGGTGTAGAACCTAAAAGTTCAGGTCAACATAAAATTCAAGGAATAGGTGCTGGATTTATTCCAGAAGTTTTAAATGTAGATATTATAGATGAGACAATAAAGATTAGTGATGAAGATGCTTTTAAAACAACTAAAGAACTTGTTCAAACAGAAGGAATATTTGTTGGAATATCTTCTGGAGCTGCTGTTGAAGCAGCTAAAATAATAGCAAAAAGAGAAGAGAATAAAGATAAAAATATAGTAGTGTTATTACCAGATACTGGCATGAGATATTTATCAACACCTGTATTTGATTAGTATTTGTAAAAGAAAAAAGTGATTGCAGGATAAAAATGCAATCACTTTTTATATCCTGCAATAGTTTGAAATGCTGTTAGAGTATCTTTAGCCGTTTTAGTCCAGCTGAATTTTGAACTTTGTGTTAAAGATTTTTTAACTAACACTTTTCTTAAGACGTGATCTTGTAAAACTCTATCCATAGCTTGGTGGAGTTCATCGATATTATATGGATTTATTAAAAGACCTGCATTTCCTACAACTTCAGGAAGGGATGTTAGATTTGAGGTAATTATAGGAGCTCCACAGGCCATGGCTTCAATTGGAGGTAATCCAAATCCTTCATAAAGGGATGGATATACAAAAAGTTTACATGCATTATAAAATATAGGCATATGTTCTAATGGTATAAATCCAGGGAATATAACTTTATGGGAAATGTGAAGTTTTTCAGCGGTATTCTTATAAAGGGTATATGACTTACCTTTTTTACCTACTATAATTAATTTTAAATTATTATTTTTTAATTTACTGAAAGCTTCTATTAATCCTACAATATTTTTTCTAGGACTAAAACCGCCTACATATAATATATAATCATTACTTATGCCATAATTTTTACTAATAAAATTTTTGCATCTCATTTTATTCCTTGGAAAATATATATCTTCATTAGCAAGATGTGTTACAAAAATTTTTTCTTCAGGATAATTAAAGGCATCTATTATATCTTGTTTTGAATAGTTAGATACAGTTATAATACCATCACATCTTGAGATTATATCGGGCATTTCTTTTTTAAAAATTTCAAGATAAGTTGGACCAACTGTATCTGGCATTTTATAAGGAATAATATCATGTAAAGTTATTATAAAAGGTGAGGTCTTGTCTTTAGGAAGACCAACTCCGTTTTGGGGTACATGATATAAATCTATATCTTGATTTTTTAAAATGTTAGGGATGTTTACTTCATCCCAAAATTCACCTTTCATATCTTGGGTAATATTTTTTATTTTATAATTATTTTTAAATTTTATATCATAAGTACTACTTTGAGGCATAAAAATTAAGTATTGATTTAAATTATCTATTTTGTTTAATGAGTTAACAAGTTGATAAGTATAGGTGCCAATCCCAGTTCCTCTATACCATTTTGCTGCTCTAGCATCAATTCCAATTTTCATAAAGCACCCCTTCAAAAGTAATGGTTATCTAGTTTTAGTATATTAATATTATAAAAAAATGTTAATAAATCATTCGATATTCTAAATTAAGAATCAAAGGCATATAAATTTATTGGGGAGGCGATAAATAATGATGAGGGAGTTTGAAATAGAAAGACAATTTGATATTAGAATTGAAAGTATAAAGCCTAATAAGGGAGTATACTTTTTAAAAACAAATAAGGGAAATAAGTGCCTTAAGAGGATAAACTATGGTGTTCAAAAACTTTGGTTTGTTTATGGGGCAAAAGAGCATTTGATAAAAAATGGCTTCAATAGTGTAGATAAGTATAATCTAAATATTGAAGGAGAACCTTATGCCATAGTTAATGAAGATATATACACATTATCTCAGTGGATTGATGGAAGAGAGTGTGATTTTCATAATGATGATGATATAAAAAAAGCTGCTAAGGCACTAGCACAAATGCATATAGCATCAAAAGATTATGATCCGCCAGAAAATAGTAAGTTAAAGACTGACTTAGGTAGATGGCCACATCTTATGGAAAAAAGGGTGAAAGCTTTAGATAAAATGAGAAATATGGCTAGAAAAAGAAGTAGAAAAGGAGATTTTGATTTAAATTACATTAAGAGTATAGAGTTTTATAAAGAATTAGGGAAAAGGGCTATAAATGTTTTAGATAAGTCTAAATATATGGATATATGTGCCATTACTGAAGAGGAAAAAAGTTTTTGTCATCATGACTTTACTTATCATAATATAATTATTAGCGATGATTATGGTGTTAATGTAATAGATTTTGATTACTGTAAAAGAGAAGTTAGAGCTTATGATATATCTAATTTTATAACAAAGGTACTTAAAAGAAGAGATTGGGACATAGAGTGTGCAAAACTTATAATAAATTCTTATAATGAAGTAAGTAATTTAAGTGAAGATGAATACAAGGTATTATTTGCATTTTTACTATTTCCACAACGTTTTTGGAGACTTGGAAATAGATATTATTATAATGAAGTAAATTGGGCTACTAATACTTTTAATAGAAAAATACAAAATTTAATTTCTGAACAAGATAAATATATGAATTTTATTCAGGAGTTTAAACAAGAATATAATCAAAAAGAAGATATATGAGTAAAAGCTTATATAGAACCATATAGTAATATTATAGCTTATATGGTTCTATTAATATTTTAATCTTTCGAACATATTTAAGTAGTAAAAACAAATATATTTTTACTGCTTTTTTATTTTGATGTATAAATTATTAGTTATTATCCTAAATGTAATTGTGTCAACAATAGTATTAATGCAACATATTATAAGATTATAATTTAAATCAGTGGGGATGATAACTTGAAAATTGGAGACATAGTAGTAAGAAAATCTTATGGAAAAGATATTACTTTTAAAATAATAGATATAAAAAATAATGATGAAGATAAAATATATGTACTTAAAGGTATAAATATGAGAATAATAGCAGATTCACCGATGGATGATTTAGAATTTGCAACGAAAGATATTATAATGAAAAAAGAGGTTACATTTAATAAGAAGGTGAATAATCGTATTAGGAACATACTTATACAAAGAAATGCAGAAAAAAAGTATAGATCTCCTGAAGAAGAAAAAAGGGCAAAAAAGAAACCAGTTAAGAGTTCAAAAAAAAGTGAATCTAGCATGCTATTTGGAAGACCAGGAAGAGTACTTCATATAGATGGAGATCCAGAATATCTAGACGTTTGTTTAAAAACTTATAAGCAATTAAGTGTTGAAGCAATTGGGTACGTTATTTCAGAAAGAGAACAAGCAGAGCAAGTACCTAAACTTGTTTCTCAAATAAGGCCAGATATTGTAGTTTTAACAGGACATGATGCTATTATAAAGGGTGCTAAGGAGTATACAAATCTTAATAATTATAAAAATTCTAAGTATTTTGTACAAACTGTTTCAGAACTTAGAACATATGAGCCTAATTATGATGATTTGGTTATATTTGCAGGAGCATGTCAATCCTGTTATGAAGCTATACTAGATGCAGGGGCTAATTTTGCAAGCTCTCCTAATAGAGTATTAATTCATTGTTTAGATCCTGTATTTATATGTGAAAAGATAGCTTATACAAATGTGGGTAAAGTAGTATCTATTCATGATGTTGTGTATAATACCATAACTGGAGTTGAGGGGGTAGGAGGCTTGCAAACCAGGGGAAAGTATAGAGAAGGGTTTCCGAAATCTAAATATTCCTAAAAAGGATGTTAAACTTTCAAAGTACCTTCTGTCTACTAGTTAATAAAAACTAATGTATATAAATAAATTATTTGAAGATAATATTAATGTAGAGTATTACAGTAATTTTCACTATAGTAAGTAAATTTTTTTTAAAAAATTTACAAAAAATTAATATTGACAAGTTGTGTATATTAGTGATAAAATAATTAGTTACTTGACAATCACTGGTATATATTATATAATATATAATGTAGAAAGAGGGTGCTAGTGATGGAAGGAAGAAATGTATTAGCGTCCATAAAAACTAAGATGGATGATCATATAGGAGAAAAAGTGACGCTAAGAGCTAACAACGGAAGAAGAAAGATAGTAGTAAATAGTGGAGTGCTAGAAAAAACATATCCGAGTATTTTTGTTGTTAGATTACAGGACGACACCCAAAGGACAGTCACATATAGCTATTCAGATGTTTTGACAAAAACAGTTCAAATAGACTTCGCTGGTTAGATGAGATGCTGATTTTCAGTATCTCTTTTTTTATTATAAAAATATCATATTTTCAGTATATGGATTATATATATTAGTTAGTAGGTATTTTATAGGAGGTAGAATGGATGGCTATAGAATTGATAAAAGAGAGTATAGAATATAATCAACTTTTAGAAAAAGCTACAATTGATAATGTTATAAAAGAGGAATATGTAATACCTGATATACAACCAGATGTAGAGAAGGTTTTAATGTTAGATGCTAAACCTAAAATTACTAACAAAGAAGTCATGCAAAATAAGGTATATGTAGAAGGGGAAATTAAGTGCAATGTGCTGTATTTAGCAACGGGAGATGAAGGAAAAGAAGTATATAATGTTGTATATACAAAAACTTTTTCATCATACGCAGATGTTGATGGAGCTAAAGCAGATATGGATTGTACATTAGAGTGTAATATTGAACATATAGAATGCAGCATAATAAATGAAAGAAAAATAGTTATAGAAGGTATTATACAAATGGAAGCTGCGGTATATAAAAAATATGAATTTGAAGTTATAAAGGATATAGATTCCATAGATGATATACAACTTTTAAAGAATCCTTCTTCTGTTGACAAAATAATTTCAACACCTAATGGGGAACTCATAAGTAAAGCACATATACAAGTTCCTATGGATAAGCCTGAAATAGGCAAGGTACTAAACTGTGATGTTAGGGTTCATAAGAGTGATGTTAAATTAATTGATGAAAAGGTACAAGTTGAGGCATTCACACAAATACAAATTTTATATAAAGCGGCAGATACTAAAGAATTATGTACAATTCAAGAAGATATATATGTAAATGATGAAATAGAATGCTTAGATGTAACTCAATTTATGGAAAGTAACACAGAGTTTATGATTTCAGATGTTTCATTTGATGTAAAGGAAGATGATCTTGGAGAAAATCGTATTATAGATATAGAGGCTTTAGTAAAATCAGAAACTAAAGTTGTAAGTAAAGAAGAAATAGATATGATAGAAGATGCATATTCTCCTTCTAAAATGTTAAAAATGGATAAGAAAGCATATGAACTTAATGCTATGTTAGGTCAAAATACTGTAGAAACTATAGTTAAAGAAAACATAGATGTAAAAGGAGCAAAACCAACAGAGATTATTATGGCATTAGGAGATATGTTTATAACAGATAAAAAAATAATTGAAGATAAAGTTTTAGTAGAGGGTCTTTTAAATGTAAATATATTATATAAAACAGAGGATGAAAACAGAAAGATTGCTGTAATAACAGAGGAGATACCATTTAGTTCGGGAGTGGATATACCTGGTGCTAAAATAGATATGGAATGTATTACTAGAGTGTCATTAGAAAACTTAGAAGCTGGTGTAGAAGCAGGTACCATAGCTGTTAAGTCAGTTGGAAAAATTTATGGTAATGTTAGTTATGTTACACATAAAGAATTTTTAGTGGACATAGAACCTTTAGAAGACGAAATTATAAATAAAAAGGCTAGTATAACAATATATGTTGTGCAAGATGGTGATACTTTGTGGAAAATTGCTAAAAGATATTGCACAACTGTGGAAGATTTAATTAAAATGAATGATTTAGAAAGTGAAAATATTAATGTAGGTGAAAAATTAATTATTCCCGGAAGAGCTATTATATAAAAATATCTCCATGCTTAGAGTATTAAGCATGGAGATATTTTTATATAATTAATATTTTTGTGATATAATAAACTAATTAAAATTAAACTGTTTTGGGGGAATATTATGTTATTTAAAGCATATGCTAAAATAAATATATCATTAGATGTAATAGGAAAACGTAATGATGGATATCATATGTTAGAAATGATAATGCAAAGAATAGAGTTATATGATATTTTGGACATTGTAAAAAATAACTCAGGAATTAATATAAGTTGTAATAAAAGTTATGTTCCTTTAGATGAACGTAATTTAGTTTATAAAGCAGCTAAATTGTTTATTGATACATATAATATTAAAGGTGGAGTAGATTTTAACATAATCAAAAATATACCTGTGGCAGCTGGACTTGCTGGTGGAAGTGCTGATGCTGCAACAACATTAGTTGCAATGAGAGAGTTATACCAAGTAGATATAAATGATGAGGAACTTTGTGATTTAGGATTAAAGATAGGAGCAGATGTACCATATTGTATAAAAGGTGGTACTGCATTATGTGAAGGTATAGGAGAAAAAGTAACACAGCTTAAGTCTTTTAATGGGAATATATTAGTTTTAATTAAACCTAATTTTGGAGTTTCAACTAAAGAGGTTTATAAAAATCTGGATATTAATAAAATATATAAGCATCCTGATACAAAAGGATTAATAAATGCTATAGAAAATAATGATTTAAAATATATTAGTGAAAATATGAGAAATGTATTAGAAAATGTAACATTAAAAAAGCACATAATACTAAAAGAAATTAAACAAAAGATGGTTAAATATGGGGCGCTAGGAGCTATGATGAGTGGAAGTGGACCTTCGGTTTTTGGTTTCTTTAATGATATTCTAAAAGCACAGAGATGTTATGAGTATTTTAAAAATAAATATAATGAAGTTTATATAACTAGAACTATATAAATTTGAAATAAATAAAAGAGATTGTACTGTAAAAAAGTATAATCTCTTTTTGTGTATATTTTAATTTATTAATACAAAAAATAGATTAAGCAAAATAGGGGTGATATTGTGAAAATATTAAATTTATTTACAGTATATTTTTTAATGTTGCTGTTAATTCAAGGATTTGTATTAATAATGTTAGATTCTATAAGTTTTGAAAATGCAGGTATGAGCAATGCTTCTCGAAAAGCTAGAGCTATTGGAAAGATAATTATAATCTTAGGAATTGTATTATATGTTATGAGATGGATTATATTAGGATGATGCTTTAGTAATGTAATTTAAAAAGGGTGTGAAAAATTTGAAGGAGAAGATTAAAAACTGTATATCAAGCAATCTAGATAAAAATATGGATTACATAAAAGAGTTATTTAAAGATAATTCGGATATGGTATATAGAGAGTTTGAATTTCCATGTTTTAAGGCAGCCTTAGTTTATATAGATGGGATGTCAAATAAAGAAGTTCTAGATGATTATGTTCTTGAAAGTCTTATGCAGGAGGAAAGAGAATTAAAAGATTTTAAAGAAATAAAGGATAAACTTATAACAGTATCGGAAATAAAGGAAATTGATGATTTATCGGAAGGAATAAAAGACGTCCTTTGTGGGGAGACATTGTTATTAATTAATGGTTTTAATTTAGCTTGTATTATAGGTACCAGATCATGGCCTGCAAGGGGTATAAGTGAACCTTCTGGAGAGACTACAATAAGAGGTTCCAGAGAAGGTTTTTCAGAAACTATAAGATTCAATACTGCTCTTGTTAGAAGAAGAATAAGAGATACAAGACTCAGAATAAAATCTACAGTTGTTGGAGTTAGATCCAAAACAGATTTAGCAATTATGTATATAGATGATATAGTGAATAAGCGAGTATTGAGAGAATTGGAAAGAAGAATAGATAGGATAGATATAGATGCAATATTAGATAGTGGATATATAGAACAATTAATAGAGGATGATTGTTTATCACCATTTCCTCAAATTCAAAGTTCAGAAAGACCAGATGTTGTAGCTGCTGCTTTATATGAAGGAAGAATTGCTATTTTAGTTGATAATTCTCCCTTTGCAATTATAGTGCCAGCTACATTACCCAGTTTGTTGCAATCACCAGATGATTATTATCAAAGATGGATAAGTGCATCTATTGTAAGGATTTTAAGAACTATAGCTATAATTATGGCAATTACTTTTCCTGCGTTATATATATCAGTAACCTCGTTTCATACGGCTATTATTCCAACACGGCTTGCATACTCTATAGCAGCATCTAGAGAAGGAGTTCCGTTTCCGGCCTTTATTGAAGCATTAATTATGGAGATTAGTTTTGATTTATTGTTAGAAGCTATAGTAAGGTTACCAAGGCCTATAGGAGCTACTATTGGTATAGTTGGAGGGCTTATTATAGGTCAGTCAGCAGTAAGTGCAGGAATAGTTAGTCCCATAATGATAATTATAGTAAGTATAACAGCTATAACTGAATTTATAACACCTAACTATGGAGTAACTACAGGACTTAGAATTGTTAGGGTATTCCTTACAATTTGTTCTGCTATCGTTGGACTTTATGGAATAATGTTAGGTCTTATTGTGGTTTTAACACATTTAATAAAACTAAAAAGTTTTGGCATACCTTATTTAGCTCCAGTGGTTAATTCTAATAAAAGAGATCTTAAAGATTTATTTGTAAGATTGCCCTTAAAATTTTTTAAAAAAAGACCAATATTTATAAAGACAAAAGATAAAACAAGACAAGAATAGTTAAGATAGAAAGAGTGGTGATGCAAGGGTATGAATAAAAAAGGTATTATAAGTAAGTATGATTTATTTGTAGTTATAGTAACCACATTAGCAGGAACGTCTATATTTGCATATCCTAGAGTTTTAAGTGAATGCGTAGGTACGGATGGATGGGTGGTAATTATACTAAGTGGATTAGTTATGATTCCATTTTTATATATAATATATAAAGCTATTGAATTTAGTGGATATGATAAATTTACAGATATGCTTCAAAATAATTTAGGATCAATTTTAGGAAAGATTATTGCAATTTTAGTAGCATTGTCTTCTATTACCGTGATTTCTATGGAAATGAGGGTTTTTACAGAGGTTTTAAAGATGTATTTATTAAAGAGGACACCTACAGAATTTATAATATTTGTAATGATTTTAGTTGGTTTATTTCTTGTTAGGGGGGAAATAGAAAGTATTATAAGATTTAATGAAATAGCATTTTGGTTAATGTTTTTACCTATATTAATAGCTATTTTATTTGTTCTAAAAGGTTCTGATTTTACTAATGTATTTCCTGTTTTAACTCATACTCCTATACAATATGCATTAGGTATGAAAAGAAGTATATTTGCTTTTATTGGATTTCAAATAATATATGTATTGTATCCCTTAGTAAAGAAGAAAAAGGATATAGTTAAAGTTACTATTAAGGGATTAGTTTTTATATTAGTTTTTTATATTATACTTACTGTAGCCACATTGTTTGTATTTTCTAATGATTATGTTCCACAATTATTATGGCCACCTGTTACTATGCTTTCGGCAGTGAATATACCAGGAACCTTTATAGAAAGGTGGGAAGGTGTAATAATGTCATTTTGGCTTATATTCTTCTTTACTACTTATGTAAATCTATATTATTTTAGTTCTGAAATAGTTAAAGATGTTTTTCACTTAGAAGATATAAAAGTATCGTTAGTACTTTCAACACCAATTTTATATGTATTATCTTTATATCCAGAAAATATTGCAGAAGTATACAGTATAAAGGAATCTTTGTTCCCGTATATTGGAATTGGAACTTTAGTGATATTACCTATTATTTTATTATTAAGTGGTTTTGTAAGAACGAGGAGAGTTAAAAATGAGATATAAGAAGATAACTATATTGATGTTATTATGTTGTTTTTTAACTGGATGTTGGGATAAAGTAGAAATAGAAAGGAAGAGTTTTATATCGACTATAGCTATAGATCCTGGGAAAAGTATAAGTAAGCAGAATGAATTAAAAAAAATAAGATCTAATGAAATTTTTAATGAATCACAATATAAAAAAATTAATGTAACATTTGGTTTTCCTAATATAAGTGAACTTGGACCTAATAATTCTGGAACAGCCAAAGAACAAACAGTCACTACAAATGCTTTTTCTATGCAAGACTCTATAAATGAATTAGCATCAAAAACTAGTAGAACTATATATACAGGACATTCAAAGTTAATATTATTAAGTAATGATATTATGCAGTATCCTGATATAGTAAAGGAGGTTTTTGATTTTTTTGAAAGACAGGCAGATATCGATAGAATGACATTGGTGATAGTTGTTAATGGTAAGGCTGAAGATTATGTAAAATTTATTCCTACTATGGAGAAAAATATTGAAACATATATAAGCGGACTTATGGAAAATGGCAGTATGAATTCCACTATATTGCCAGTTACTTTAAATGATGTACTTATATCATTATATAAAGATGGCAGTGTTGCAATTCCAAGTATAGAATTTGATAAAGAGGATAAGACAAAATTAAATGTTTCTGGATTATCTTTAATTAAAAATTATAAATTACAAGGATATTTAACTCCAGATGAAACATCTTCTTTAGATATATTGAGAGGAAAAGTAAAAGGTGGGAAAGAAACAATCTTAAAAGATGGTCATCCTATAGAATTACAAATAGAAGGAATGAAAAGAAAATTGGGGATTGTTGATGCTAGTGATATAGAAAAGTTGAAGTTTAAAGTAGATATAAACTTAGAGGGGCAGTTGAAAGGATATTACATTGGAGAAAATATGTTTTCTTATGGAAAGTTGAATGATATACAACAAGATTTTAATGAGGTTATTGAAAGAAAGTGTGAAAAGGTAGCTAGAATAATACAAGAACAACATAATATAGATCTTATAGGATTGAAAGATTATGTTAAGAAGTTTTATCCTGATATTTATAAAAGAGTAAAGGATAATTGGGAAAAAGTTTATAAAAATTCTAATATAGATGTAAGTGTAAATGTTAAGGCAAGAAGAGTTGGAATAAGTAAATAGATAATATTTTAAATAAGTTAGAAAATTAATTTTTATTTTCTAACTTATTTTTATGTATATAAAAATAAAAATGGTTAATAATTTCAAACATAAGAGTAAAAATAGGGGGATATGGAAATGAAAAAAGTACTAGCTGTAATGGTTTCTTTAATGATTTTATGTGGAAGTATATTAGTTGTTTCTTATATAAAGGCAGATGCAAGCCAAAAATCTATTGCAAATAAACTTATAAGATTTCATGTAATTGCTAATAGTGATTCAACAGAAGACCAAGCTTTAAAGTTAAAGGTAAGGGATGAAATATTAGAATATATATCACCAAAACTTAAAAATTCAAAAAGTATAGAAGAATCAAGACAAATAATAAAAGAAAATAGTGAAGTTATAAATGCTATAGCAAAAAAAACAATACAAAAAAACGGATATACATATACAGTAAAAACAGAGTTATCTCATGAAAACTTTCCGGTAAAAACTTATGGAGATATAACTCTTCCACAAGGTGATTACGAAGCCTATAGAGTTATAATAGGTAATGGTAAAGGGCATAATTGGTGGTGTGTAATGTTTCCTCCATTGTGTTTTACAGATATAACAAAGGGGGAAGTAGAACTACAGAAGACAGATGAAATGATGAAAAAAACATTAACAAAAGAAGAATATAAACTTGTGAACAATAAATGTGAAGAAAACAATGAAATAATTTTTAAATTTAAAATTATTGAAAAGTTAAAAAAAATATATAAATAATTATAGAAAGATGACTGTGGTTTATACAGTCATTTTTTACGTTCTTTAAATGTTTAGTGTGCAATATGTATAAGTAAATTTATTACAACAAATACTATATATATAGATTATAAATAAATGGGAGGAATATGTACATATGAATAAAAAGAGAATTGCATATACTATAATAGTATCTTTTATAGTGGTTTTTTCTACTACATTTGCTATTTTAATGACACTTGAGAGAAAAGATTATAAAAATTATCTTCAAGGAGAATATTCAAAGAGTATGTATCAATTAATTGATTCTGTTAAAAATTTAAAAAGTAACCTTGCAAAGTCTGCTATTGTAAATTCTAAAGAAGGAAATATTATTACTTTTGGCAATATATCAAAATATGCAGATATAGCCAATGATAAAATACATTCTATTCCAGTATCGGAACAATATGTTGATGGAACTAGTAAATTTTTAGCTCAAGTAGGGGATTTTGCTCATACATTAAGTAGGAGTTCTTTTGAAGATAAAGCACTTGGAGAAGAAGATTACAAAAAGATAGAGAGTTTAAAAGATCAAGCTGACTATTTATTAATACAATTAAATGAAGTTCAAAGAGAAATAAATAAAGGAAAGATAAAGTGGGGAGATATAAGACGAAAAGCTAATTCTAGGCTAGGAAGAAGTTCTGAAAAGTTAGCATCAGATCAATTTAAGGAAATACAAAGTCAGGTAGTTCAGTATCCTACATTAATATATGATGGTCCATTTTCAGAAAATAATTTGAATATAAAACCAAGAATTTTAAGTTATAAAGAAGTTAAGGAAGAAGATGCAAAGAAGGTAATTGAAAATACTATAGGTAAAAATAAGATAAAAAATATAACTAGAAAAGAAGATCCTAAATCTAGAATACCTGCTTTTAGATTTGGAGTATCATTAAAAGAAAGAGAAAATGGAGAAAGTTTAGTATGCGAAGTAAGTAAAAATGGTGGAAAAATCATATATTTAATAAATAATAGAAATGTAACTACTTCAAATTTGGATATAAAAAAGGCAGAACAAATAGGTAAAGAGTTTTTGGGAAAAATAGGATATGATAATATGCAACCTACTTATAATCAAAAATTTAATAATACATTAGTGGTGAGTTATGTATACAATAAGGATGGAATAAACATATATCCTGATCAGATAAAGTTAAAGATAGCATTAGATAATGGAGAAATAGTAGGAATAGAATCAGAAAAATATTTAGTAGCTCATATAGAAAAAAGAGAAATATCAAAGCCTAAAGTTTCAAAAGAAATTGCTAGTAGTAGAATTGGGAAAAATCTTAAAGTAAGTTCTTCAAAACTTGCTATAGTGCCTACAGAATCAAATAAAGAAGTGCTTTGTTATGAATTTATAGGAACTTATAAGGATGATAAGTTTATTGTATATATAAATGCTGAAAATGGATATGAACAAAAAATACTTCAACTTATAAAAACCCAAAATGGAGAACTTGTAATATAAAATAGGATAAAGGGAGGAGCCATCTCCTTCCTCCTAAAAAAGGGTTCACATATTTAAGTGATTGGTATATAATTTGAAGTGCGTTGATATTAAGTTAAAATAAATATAGTAAACAACTATTTAAAATATAATTTTAAATCATAAGGAGATATAGTTATGAAAAAAAAAGTAGGTATTCTTTTTGGTGGACAATCTACAGAACATGAGGTTTCACGTGTTTCTGCATCTTCAGTTTTAAAAAATATTGATTTAAGTAAATATGATGTATACCCAATAGGCATAACAAAAGACGGAAAATGGTTTGAATATACAGGCTCAGTTGATAAAATAGAATCAGGAGAATGGGAAAAAGATGAATTTTATAAGAATCCAAATGGACAAGAAATATTATTTAATAGAGAAGTAGATGTTGTTTTCCCAGTTATGCATGGATTATATGGTGAGGATGGTACAATTCAAGGATTATGCAAACTTTTAAATATACCATGTGTTGGACCTGGAGTTATGTCTTCGGCAGTATGTATGGACAAGGTATATACAAAATATGTTTTAGAGAACTTTGGAATAAAACAAGCTGATTATGTGGTTGTAACAGCTCATGATTATAAAACAATAAAAGAGGATATACTAACTAAGATAGAAAATAAATTAGGATATGATGTATTTATAAAACCTTCAAATAGTGGTTCTTCTGTTGGAATAAGTAAAGCGCATAATAGAGAAGAATTAGAAAAAGGACTTTCAGAGGCATTAAAGTTTGATAGAAAAATTTTAGTTGAAACTGCTCTTAATGCAAGGGAAATTGAAGTAGCGGTATTAGGAAATGATGAACCTAAAGCAGCAACTCCAGGAGAAATAGTTCCAGCTAATGAATTTTATGATTATGAAGCAAAATATTCAAATGCAGAATCAAAATTATTACTTCCAGCAAATTTAACTAAAGAAAAACTTGAAAAAGTTAAGGCGTTAGCTGTTAGAATATATAAAATGTTAGATTGTGCAGGTATGTCTAGAGTAGATTTTCTTGTAGATAAGGAAACAGAAGAGGTATATTTAAATGAAATAAATACAATACCAGGATTTACAAAAATAAGCATGTACCCTAAGATGTGGCAAGCAGAAGGAAAAGCATACGGAGATTTAATAAGTGAAATTATAGAACTTGCAATAGAAAGAGATAATAAATAATAAAATTCTATGAAAGGGAGAACAGTATGACAAAAGCGTTGGCACTTATATCGGGAGGATTAGATAGTATTTTAGCTGCAAAATTAATTAAAGATCAAGGAATAGAAGTTATAGGAATATGTTTTAAATCGTACTTCTTTGGGCCGGAAAATGCTAAAAGAATGACTAAACAAATAGATATACCCTTAGAGGTTATTGATTTTTCAAAAGAACATTTTGATATGACAAAAGATCCTAAACATGGCCATGGTAAAAATATGAATCCATGTATAGATTGTCATGCTATGATGATGAGATATGCAGGAGAACTTTTAGAAAAGTTTAATGCTGATTTTATTATAACTGGGGAAGTTTTAAATCAAAGACCAATGTCTCAAAATAAATCTTCATTAAATGTTGTAAAAAAAGAATCAGGTTTCGGAGATAAAATATTAAGACCTCTATGTGCAAAAGTATTACCACCTACAGAAATGGAACTTAATGGACTTGTTGATAGAGAAAAGCTTATGGGTATAACAGGAAGAGGAAGAAAGGTTCAAATGGAGCTTGCGGAAAAGTGGGGAATAAAAGACTATCCATCTCCAGCTGGTGGATGTAAATTAACAGAACCTAATTTCTCAATAAGACTTAAAGAACTTGTAGAGCATAAAGAGGAAATATCTAAAGAAGATATTGAATTATTGAGATTTGGAAGACATTTTAGAGTTTCAAAAAATGCTAAAATAATATCTACTAGAACTGGTGCAGAGGCTAAAGAAATAAAAAAATATCTTTCAGAAAATGATATAGCATTTTTAGTGAAAGATTTTGGTGGTTCCATGGTTATAATTGTAGGAAATCCTACAAAGGAAGATATAGTATTTGCTGCAAAAGTAGCTGGAAGATATTCAAAGGGAAAAGATGAGGAAAAGTTAAAGGTTATATATGGACATTATTCTAAGGCTTATGATTGTTCTATTGAAGTTGAACCAGCAACGGAGGATGAATTAAAACAATATATGATAGGTTAAAAGAAAGGAGGGGTATTGTATGGAGAAAAAGGATGCAATTATATCTATAAAAAGTGAACAAGCTTCAATTGAAGATGGAACTGTAGAGGTTGTTACTAAAGGAAAGTTATATAAGAAGAATGATCTATATTATGCTATTTATGAAGAAACCGAAATATCAGGTATGAAAGGTACTACAACTACAATTAAAATAGGAAAAGATAAGTTTAGTCTTTTAAGAATGGGAACAACTAATGCAAAAATAAATTTTGAAGTAAATAATAAGGACTTATCCTTATACAATACACCTTATGGAGTTTTGGAGCTTACTGTAAATACAAAAAAAGTTACTATAGATATAGATGAAAATGGTGGAAAAGTTTCATCAGAGTATGATATGATTTTAAGTGGACAAAAACCTATTAATACTGTATTGAATATAGAGATAAAATCTATATAATATATTTTAATAATGGCGCATAGTAGTATAGAAACTATGTGCTATTATTATTTTTAAGATTTATATAAAGTTTATTACGAAATATTTATAAAAAGTTAAAAATGTTTAGCTGAATATTATAGTTAAGTGTATAAGAAAATTTGAATTATGCAAAATAGTAAAAGATAAAAATATATAATATATCATATATTTTAATTAAAGGAAAAAAAATAAACAAAAAATATGTCAAAAAAGGGGTAGCATAAAGATTCGAAATGTGATATTATTTTAAATATGTTTTGAAATGAGGTTGGTAGATAGACATAATTAGTCTATTTTATAGGGTAATACCTATTATAATCAATATTAGATAACATGTCAATACTTTTACATAAATTAAGGAGGAGTTATTTTGAATACTAAATACATATTTGTAACAGGGGGCGTTGTGTCTTCTTTGGGAAAAGGTATAACAGCGGCTTCACTTGGAAGATTATTAAAAAACAGGGGATTGAAGGTATCTATCCAAAAATTTGATCCATATTTAAATGTAGATCCAGGTACTATGAGTCCTTATCAACATGGGGAAGTTTTTGTTACGGATGATGGAGCGGAAACTGATTTAGATTTAGGACATTATGAAAGATTTATAGATGAGAACTTAAGTCAAAATAGTAATGTTACTACAGGAAGAGTTTATTGGTCAGTTTTATCTAAAGAAAGACGAGGAGACTATTTAGGTGGTACAGTTCAAGTAATTCCTCATATAACAAATGAACTTAAAGATAGAGTTTATAGAGTAGCAAAGGAAAAAGATGTAGATGTAGTTATAACTGAAATAGGTGGAACGGTTGGAGATATTGAATCTTTACCTTTTTTAGAAGCTATAAGACAAATAAAATATGAAGTAGGTTTTGAAAATGTATGCTTCATTCACTTAACTTTAATTCCTTACTTAGGAAAAGCGGGAGAGTTAAAAACAAAACCAACTCAACATTCAGTTAAAGAATTAAGAAGCATAGGAATTCAACCAGATGTATTAGTATGTCGTACAGTAAAACCTCTTCCACAGGAAGTTAGAGAAAAAATCGGATTATTCTGTAACGTAGATGCAAATGCAGTAATTCAAAATTTAGATGCAGAACATCTTTATGAAGTTCCATTAATGCTTCACAAAGAAGGTTTAGATACTTTAGTTTGTAAAAAATTAGGATTAAACCATGATTCTATAGATAATTCTGAATGGATAGAGATGGTTGATAAAATTAAAAATTTAAAAGATGACGTAACTATAGGACTTGTTGGTAAATATGTAGAACTTCATGATGCATATATATCAGTGGTAGAAGCATTAAATCATGGTGGAATACCTAATAATGCAAGTGTTCATATTAAGTGGATAAATGCTGAACATGTTACTTCTGAAAATGTAGATTCTTATTTAAAAGATGTAGATGGTGTATTAGTACCAGGTGGATTTGGTGATAGAGGAGTAGAAGGAAAAATTGAGGCTATAAAATATGCTAGAGTTAATAAAGTGCCTTTCCTTGGAATATGTCTTGGAATGCAATGTTCAGTTATAGAGTTTGCAAGAGATGTACTAAATTATACTGATGCACATAGTTCTGAAATAGACGAAAATACTACTCATCCTGTAATTGATATAATGCCAGATCAAAGAGATATAGATGAAAAGGGTGGCACAATGAGACTTGGATTATATCCATGTAAGTTACAAGAAGATTCAAAGGCATTTGAAGCTTATGGAGAGCCAGTAATTTATGAAAGACATAGACATAGATATGAATTTAATAATGAATATAGAAAAGAACTTATAAGTGCAGGTCTTGAAATAACAGGTGTAAGTCCTGATGATAGATTAGTTGAAATTGTAGAGGTTAAAGAGCATCCATGGTTTGTAGCTGCACAATTTCACCCAGAATTAAAATCAAGACCAAATAGACCACATCCACTTTTCAGAGAGTTTGTTAAGGCATCTTTAGAAAATAAATAAATTTTATATAGAAAAGGTAGTTGATATAATGAATCAACTACTTTTTTTATATAAAAATATAAAATAAATAAAGTTAATTTTCCATTATAGTCAAAATTCATCTAAGTTCTACATTAATAATATAAATAATTTCAACAAAATAATATATTTATGAAGGAAAAATTTAAAAAAAATAGAATGTATATATATTGATAATTTGGAAATCAGGAGGTGTAGTTATTGATAATAGATACAGAAGTAAGTATTGCACTTAAAAATTCAGTAGGGCAATATGACATGAAGAGAATATCTATATTTAAAATTAATAAAGTAACTGAAATTTTTAAATATATATATTTAGCATCCGTTAGTAAAAAAGAAATTCAATTTAAAATAAAATGTTCTATATGCGGAGAGTATCATTATTATAGCTATGATGTAATGAGTTTCCTTAGAGGGAGCATGACTATTGGAGGATGTGAGAATCTAGGATATCCTATATTTTTCATTGGTCAAAAAGAAAAGGTTGAAGATAAAATAAATAAATATAGAGAAGTTAATGAAAATATATATGTTATGATTTAAATTATTGAATATAATAATTGTAATCTGTCAATATTAGAAACATATGGACAGATTACTTTCTTTTTAAGAAATTCGCTAGATAAAAAAAAGAAAATAGGGTATAATCTAAAACGTATTACATGTCAAACATTTCTGTAATAATTATTTCCCAGATAAATTTACTATAAATAAATATTAAACTATGGAGGTGCTATTTTGGAGAGTAAAGATTTAAACAGTATGACTGTTGTTGAATTAAGAAAAATGGCAAAAGATTTAGATATAAAAGGTATAACAAAATTAAAAAAGGTAGAATTAATTAAAGAGATAAATGAAAAAACACCAATAACTATAAATAAGGGTGGAGTAATTTTAAAAGAAAACATAATACCTAAAAAATTACATAATTTTTCAAATGATAATATTAAAAGTGTAGATCAAAATGATACTCAGAATAAAAGTGAAGTTTTAGAAGAAGGAAGTTCATTAGAAAAAGGGAAGAATCTTAAAGAAATGATACATGAATCTCAAAGTGCTAAAGGTGTTCTTGAAATTATTGAAAATAACAATTACGGATTTTTAAGAGGGGAAAATTATTTAACAGGTCCTAAAGATATATATGTATCTCCATCTCAAATAAGAAGGTTTAATTTAAAAACAGGAGATGAAGTAAGTGGAAAAGTTAGAACGGCAAAGGAAGGGGAAAAGTTTCAAGCCCTTATATATGTAGAAAAAATAAATGGAGAAAATCCAGAAAAAGCAGTGGGAAGACAGAGATTTGAAAAATTAACACCTATCTATCCTAATGAAAGAATAAGATTAGAAATAGGTCAATCAGACTTATCTTCTAGATTAATGGATATAATATCTCCTATAGGAAAAGGTCAAAGAGGATTAATAGTTGCTCCCCCTAAAGCAGGTAAAACAACTCTTTTAAAAAAGATAGCTCACAGTATATCTAAAAATCACCCAGAATCAAAATTAATAGTACTTTTAATAGATGAAAGACCAGAAGAGGTTACAGATATGCAAAGATCTATTAATGGTGAAGTTATATATTCTACCTTTGACGAAGAACCTGAGCATCATACAAAAGTAGCTTATATGGTTCTTGAAAGAGCTAAAAGAATGGTTGAACAAGGGCAAGATGTAATAGTACTTCTTGATAGTTTAACAAGACTTACAAGAGCATATAATTTAACAATTAATCCAACAGGAAGAACTCTTTCAGGAGGACTTGATCCTGGAGCGTTAATAATGCCTAAAAAGTTTTTTGGAGCTGCTAGAAATATAGAAGAAGGTGGAAGTCTTACGATTTTAGCTACAGCACTTATTGATACTGGAAGTAGAATGGATGATATGATTTTTGAAGAATTTAAAGGAACTGGAAACATGGAAGTTCACTTAGATAGAAAGTTAGAAGAAAGAAGAATATTCCCTGCCGTAGATATTTATAAATCTGGAACTAGAAGAGAAGATTTATTACTAAGTACACAGGAGTTAGAAACTTCGTTTACTATAAGAAAAGTACTGTATAAAGAAAATAACACAGCAAATATAACTGAAAAATTAATTAATTTACTTTCAAAAACAAAAAATAATGATGAATTTTTACAAAATTTCAATAAAGAAAAATGGGAAAGATAAAATCTTTCCCATTTTTAAAGAAACTATTTGTTTTCTAAGTTGTACTTCTTCATGAACTTTTCGATTCTTCCGCCTGTATCTAATATCTTTTGCTTTCCAGTATAGAAAGGATGACATTTAGAGCAAACATCCACCTTAAGTTCAGATTTAGTTGATCCAGTAGTGAAAGTATTTCCACATGCACATTTAACTACTGCATCATGATTATATTCTGGGTGTAAACCTTCTTTCATTATTTTCACCTCGCTTACACTATTATTCTTAAAAAGAATAATTCAAAACGAATTGTCAACTCTTAAAATTATATCATAGGGGATATGAAATATCAACAATTTTACACTTGCAATTTAAAGGAATAAACATATAAAATAGTTAGTATGGAAAATGCAAAATATTATAGGTAAGGTTGTGGAGGTATAGTTTTAGATGAGTAAATTACATTTTAGATATGGCGCCATTAATAGTGGTAAGTCTACAAATTTGATGCAAGTAGCACATAACTATGAAGAAAGAGGAATGAAAGTTATTGTAATGAAGCCAAAGAGAGATTCTAAAGGTGGAGATAAAGTGGTTTCTAGGTTAGGTGTTACAAGAAAGGTTGATATACTTTTAGATGTTAATGAAAATGCATATGAAAAAGTAAAGAATATATGTAAAGAAGAAACTATTAACTGCATATTGGTAGATGAAGTTCAATTTTTAAAAAAAGAACAAATAGATCAATTATTTGAGATAGCTGTAAAATTAGATATACCTACAATATGTTATGGACTTAGAACGGATTTTAAGATGAACGGTTTTGAAGGAAGTATGAGATTACTTTTATTAGCACATAGTATGGAAGAGTTAAAAACTATATGTAGATGTGGAAAAAAAGCATCTTTAAATGGAAGAAAGATAAATGGAAAGTTTGTTTTTGAAGGAGAACAAATTGCTATAGATAAAGAAGATAATGTTGAATATGAGTCTCTTTGTCCTAAATGTTACTTAGAGTATAGAGATGAAATTAAAAAGTTATAAAAAGTTTTATAAAAAAATGAGGTGAAGCGATGGGGAAGAAAGTTTCGGTTGGGGGACAGGCGGTTATAGAAGGTGTAATGATGAGGGGGAGTAATGGTGTAGCTACTGCCATAAGAAAAAGTAATGGTGAAATAGAAGTGGATTTAAAAAAAATAAAGCCCCTTACTCAAAAGAACAAGGTGTTTTCTCTTCCAATTATAAGAGGATTTATTACTTTAATTGATTCATTAATAATTGGAATAAAGACCTTAAATTATTCTGCATCTTTTATAGAAGAATTAGATAAAGAATCTTCTAAATTAGATGATTGGATAGAAGAAAAATTTAAGGGGAAAGCAACAGATATAATTATGGGTATATCTTTTATTGTATCTATGGCGTTATCGATTTTTATATTTTTTATAATACCTACATTTGTAGCTAACAAATTTAAAATAGTTAACATAAATAATACTATTTCTCTTAATATACTAGAAGGAATTATAAGAGTTTTTATATTTCTTACATATATATTTATTATAAGTAGAATGAAGGATATAAAAAGAGTATTTGAGTATCATGGAGCAGAACATAAGACTATATTTTGTTATGAAAGCAATGAAGAACTTAAACCTGAAAATGCAAAACATCAAGGAAGATTACATCCTAGATGCGGTACTAATTTTTTATTTTTAGTTATGATAGTTAGTATAATTTTATTTTCATTTACTGGTTGGAATTCTATTTGGCAAAGAATTTTGTATAGAATAATTTTATTACCAGTAGTTTCAGGAATAACCTATGAAATTATAAAGTGGATGGGAAATAATAAAAATTTTTGTACTAAAATTTTAGCCTATCCAGGACTTATGTTACAAAAGCTTACTACCAGGGAACCGGATTTAAAGCAACTTGAGGTAGCTATTGTATCATTAAAGGTAGCTGAAGGTATAGAAACAGTTGAAAGTATAAAAGAAAAGTACAATAAAAATGATAATTAAACATTAATCGCTAGTTCCTAAAAGGGATTAGCGATTAATGTTTAAAGAAACTTACATTAAGGAGGAAATGTATGACAATAGGAGAAGCTTTAAGTATTGCATATAATACTTTAAAAGTTGAAAATATAGATACATATATTTTAGACTCACAGCTTTTAATTCAAAAAGTTTTAAAAAAGGATAAATTGTTTATAATTTTAAATAGAAATTTAGAAATATCATTAAAAGATCAAGAGGAGTTTTTTAAACTTATAAAATTACGTAAAGATAAAATGCCTGTAAAATATATCTTAGGTGAATGTGAGTTTATGGGATTAAATTTTAATGTAAAAGAAGGTGTTTTAATTCCTAGGGCAGATACGGAAGTATTAGTAGAAGAAGTAATAAAAGAAATTAAGGAGAATGGATATAATAATGTATGTGATGTATGTTGTGGAAGTGGGGCTATAGGAATTTCCATAGGAAAATACATAAAGGAAACTATAATTGATTGTTATGATATATCGGATATAGCAATTGAAGTTACTAAAAATAATATAAATAAATTCCAACTTAATAATAAGGTTTATGTATATAAAAGTGATTTGTTAGATGAAGCTAAAAGACAAAATAAGATGTATGATGTTATAGTGTCAAATCCACCATATATTAAAGAAGAGGTTATACCAACTCTTATGAAGGATGTTAAAGAATATGAACCATATATTGCTTTGTGTGGTGGAAAAGATGGCCTTTATTTTTATAATAAAATAACTAAAAATAGTGTAGATTTTTTAAATAGAGGAGGTTTATTAGCCTTTGAAATAGGATATGATCAAGGTAAAGAAGTTAAAGATATATTAATTGAAAATGGATTTTCTAATATAAAGGTAATTAAAGATCTTGCAGGGTTAGATAGAGTAGTTATGGGAAGGCTTTAAGCATATATTATAATCTTTTACTAATAAATAATTTTATGTTATAATATTGTAATGTGAAAATACGGATTACGGAGTGATAAATCGATGTTAGATAAATTGGATTTTACAGAAAATAAGTACGAAGAATTATCGATAAAAATTAGTGACCCATCAGTAATGGCTAATCAAAATGAATGGAGAAAACTATGTAAAGAGCATGCGGAGCTTGAAACTATAGTTACAAAGTATAGAGAATATAAAAACAATAAAGAAGAATTAGAAGCTAATAAAGAATTACTTTCAGAAGAAAATGATAGAGATATGAAAGAAATGATTCAAGAAGAAATAAAAACTCTTGAAGAAAATATAGTAAGGGATGAAGAAGAGTTAAAAATATTACTTCTTCCTAAAGATCCTAATGATGATAAAAACGTATTTATCGAAATAAGAGCTGGTGCTGGTGGAGATGAAGCCGCATTATTTGCAGCTAACTTATTTAGAATGTACACAAGATATGCTGAAAGACATGGTTGGAAGACTGAACTTATGAGTGCCAATGAAACAGATATTGGTGGATTTAAGGAAGTTGTATTTATGTTAAGGGGAGATTCGGCATATAGTAAGATGAAATTTGAAAGTGGAGTTCATAGAGTGCAAAGAGTTCCAGATACTGAATCAAGTGGAAGAATACATACTTCTACAGCCACTGTAGCAGTTTTACCAGAAGTTGATGATGTTGATATACAAATAGATCCTAATGATATTAGAGTTGATGTATTTAGAGCATCAGGACACGGTGGCCAATGTGTAAATACTACTGACTCAGCAGTAAGAATGACACATATACCAACAGGAATTGTTGTATCATGTCAAGATGAAAAGTCACAGCTTAAAAATAAAGAAAAAGCTTTAAAGGTATTAAAGGCTAGATTATACGAAAAGGCTGAAGCGGAAAGAGCAGCTAGTATATCAGCAGATAGAAAGAGTCAGGTTGGTACTGGAGATAGAAGTGAAAGAATAAGAACTTATAATTATCCTCAAGGAAGAGTTACAGAGCACAGAATAGGTGTTACTTTATATAAATTAGAGGCTTTTCTTGATGGAGATATGGAAGAAATTATAGATGCATTAATAACAGCAGAACAAGCTGAGAAAATGAAAGCAATGGGAAATAATTAATATATTTCGAGGTGGAACTATGAAGATAAATAAAGCTATTAGAAAGCAAAAAAAATCTTATAAGAGATTTATGCTTACTATGAGCTTTATTTTTTTGTTATTGCCTTCAGTGTTGTATTTTTCTCATGAATTTTATACATTTATTATAGCTTATCTTGTCTTTATTGAAGTTTTAATAATAATTGTAATGTTTATTAGATTAGATAAGGAATATTTAAAATATAAAATAGATAAAAAAATAAAAGTAATTAATGGGATTTGGGGAGGAAGATATGTAGTGCCTTGTGATAAGGTAGAGATGGTACATACTCTAAAGGATGGTGGAGATCTAAGAATTATAATAGTATTAAGATCAAAATTTAGAAACTCAAAAATAAAACTAGTTGAACCTTCTTTTATAAAAAGACAAAGATGGATTAAAAAATACTATGAAGATTTAAAAGAAAAAAGTATATTTAATCAATGTTATTACTTTGTTATATATAAAGGAGGATATAATAAGTATGAATTGTTAGATTCTATATATAGAAATTGTGTACAAGCACATTTTACAGATGATTGTATAAAAAGAATAAAAGAATATAGGGAGTGAGAATAAACCCTTCATTTTAAAAATAATTATAAATTAGAAATGGAGGGATTATTTTGGATGGAAAAACAATTTTTATTGTAACTTTAGCTAGTTTGTTTTCTTTAATAGGTACTATGATAGGAGCGTCATTAGGTATAATAATAAAAAAACCATCTAAAAATAGTATAGGTAATATAAATGGTTTTGCATCAGGAGTTATGTTGTCGGTGGTAATGATGGATTTAATTCCTGAAGCTATATCTAAAATTACTATATTTTATACAATGTTATTTTGTATAATAGGTATCTTAACTGTTATGTTAATTGATATTTTAACTGGAGATAAGGGGAAATACTTTAGTAGTGGTCATTTAAAGGTAGCCTTTATGGCTTCTTTAGGACTTATGCTTCATAATTTTCCTGAAGGTATAATTATGGGAGCAGGCTTTTTGGCTTATAAAACCCTTGGAATAAAAATGAGTTTAATTATAGCTATACATGATATACCAGAAGGAATTGCTGTATCAGCTCCACTTATGGTTGCTAGGACAAGACCTTTTAAAATAATGTTATATGCGTTTATTACAGCATTTCCTACAGTTATAGGTTCCTGGATAGGTGTTTATATTGGCAATATATCAAAGGCAGTATTAGGTGAATGTTTAGGAATGGCATCTGGAATAATGTTGTATGTAGTTTTTGGTCAGATGATTCCTGAATCATTAAATATAGGTAAAAAAATAAAGGTAACATTAAGTATATTGTTAGGAATTATATTGGGTATTGTAATTACCAATGTATTATAATAAAATACATATTAATGATTAATTATAATTAAGTAAAGAAGTGAAAAAATATGAATACAAAAGTTAGTTATTTGAATTTGAAGAACTTAGATGTAAAAGTTATAGAAGAAGCAGGGAAAGCTCTTAGAGAAGGAGGTCTTGTTGCATTTCCTACAGAAACAGTATATGGACTTGGTGCAAATGCATTAGATTCTGAAGCTGTGAAGAAGATATTTATAGCAAAAGGAAGACCTCAAGATAATCCACTTATAGTACATATAGCAGATTTTAATTTAGATAATTTAGTAGAAGAAATTCCAGTGATTGCTAAAAAAATCATGAAAAAGTTTTGGCCTGGACCATTAACTATTATTATGAAAAAATCAAATAAGATACCATATGTAACAAGTGCTGGACTTGAAAGCGTAGGTATAAGAATGCCATCTAATGTTGTTGCAAGGGAGCTTATAAAAAAATCAGGAGTACCAATTGCAGCACCATCAGCTAATATATCTGGAAAACCTAGTCCAACTAATATAGAAAGATGTATAGAAGATTTAAATGGAAGGGTAGAATATATAATTGGAGGAGAAAAATGTGATGTAGGATTAGAATCTACTATAGTTGATTGCACAGTAAATCCTCCCTGTGTATTAAGACCTGGTGGAATAACATTAGAAATGTTAAGAGAAATAGAACCAGAAATATATATAGATCCAGCTATTATGAAAAAGGCTGACAAGGATTTTAAACCTAAGGCGCCAGGAATGAAATATAGACATTATGCACCAAAGGCTCCTGTTAAAATTATTGCTGGAAATTTATCAAAAAGTATTGCAAAAATTAATGAAATGGTGCAAAATTATATAGATGATGGTAAGAAAGTGGGGATTATGGCCACTGAAGAAACAAGATTTAAATATTCTAATGCTATAATAAAGTCTTTAGGAAGTAGAAATGACTTATATAGTATAGCTCATAATTTATTTAAAATCTTAAGTGAATTTGATAATGAAAATGTAGATATAATATTATCAGAAGCTTTTCAAGAAGAAGAAATTGGAATTGCAATTATGAATAGATTAAAAAAAGCAGCTGGATTTGATATAATATATGTTTAACTTATAATTTAAATTTACAAGAAGGAGGGACGGTATGGAAATTTTATTTGTTTGTACAGGGAATACATGTAGAAGTTGTATGGCTGAAGTTATTTTTAATGAAATGTCAGATATAGAAAATGTAAAGGCGTCTTCAGCTGGTATTTCTGTTGTTCCAGGAAGTAAAACATCTAAAAGTGCTGTCCAATTAGTAAAGGAAAAATTTAATTTAGACATAAGTAATAGGTTTGCTAAGCAATTATTGCCTGAAGATATTAATAAGAGTGATCTCATATTAACCATGACATTACATATGGCAGAGGTTCTTAGAGATACTTTTCCTAAAGAAAAACGAAAGATATTTTCGTTAAATTCATTTGTTAATATTAATAAAGATATATCTGATCCATTTGGCGGAAATGTTGAAATGTATCAGAGGACTTTTTATTCCCTTAAAAAGAGTATAGAATTATTGATTAGTAAATTAAAGGAAGATAGTGGTAAATAATACTGGTATCTTCTTTTTTTGCATAAAAAATTATTTAAGGAGGAAAAAACTTATGAAAATAGCTATAGGCTCTGATCATGGTGGAGTAAACTTAAAGAAGGATATTATTAAACATTTACAAGAAAAAGGTATAGAAGTAAAGGATTTTGGTACTTATACAGAGGAATCTTGTGATTATCCACAGTATGGACAAAAAGTAGCAGAAGAAGTAGTAGCAAAGAAATATGACTTTGGTATAGTTATATGTGGTACAGGAATAGGTATAAGTATATCAGCAAATAAAGTGCCAGGAGCAAGAGCGGCATTATGTCATGATACTTTTAGTGCACATGCAACTCGTGAACATAATAATGCAAATATACTTGCATTAGGTGCTAGAGTTACTGGACCAGGACTTGCTTTAGATATAGTCGATACTTTCTTAGAATCTAAATTTGAAGGTGGAAGACATGAAAGAAGAATAGATAAAATAACTGAAATTGAAAAGAAGTATCAAAAATAGTTAATAAATATTTATTTTTTTAGGAGGAATTTTTTATGAGTAAAGTTACACAAATTGCACACCCTTTAATATTACATAAATTATCAATTATAAGAAATAAGAATACAGGTTCTAAGGATTTTAGGGAACTTGTAGAAGAAGTAGCTATGTTAATGGCCTATGAAGTTACTCGTGATTTACCATTAGAAGAAGTTGAAATAGAAACACCTATATGCAAGACAAAGTGCAAAATGCTTTCTGGTAAGAAGATGGCTATTGTTCCTATTTTAAGAGCAGGACTTGGAATGGTAGATGGAATGTTAAAACTTATACCTGCTGCTAAGGTTGGACATATAGGTATGTATAGAGATGAAGAAACATTTAAACCTGTAGAATATTTTTGCAAAATGCCTCAAGATATAGATGAAAGAGATATAATTGTAACAGATCCAATGCTTGCTACGGGAGGATCTGCAATAGATGCAATAACTGCTCTTAAGAAAAGAGGAGCTAAAAGCATAAGGTTAATGTGCTTAATATCTTCACCAGAAGGGATTAAAGCCGTAATGGATGCACATCCAGATGTTGATATTTATGTTGGAAGTATAGATGAAAGATTAAATGAACAAGGATATATAATACCAGGTCTTGGAGATGCAGGAGATAGACTATTTGGAACTAAATAAAATTAAGAAAATAAGAAGGGTTAGGGTGTAATACTACATTCTAGCCTTTTATTTATAAATATATGGAATTTAATGGGAGTTAATCTTTTGCTAAACTTAATCTTTAAATCTTCCCATTAATGAATTTATAGTATAGAATATTATAGTATGGTTACATAATAATTATTATAAAAATAGAGGGGTAATATGGAAAGAATAGATAAGCATAATTATTATTTAGATATTTGTCAAACGATATTAGAACGGGGGACTTGTTTAAGAAGAAATTTTGGAGCAATAATTGTAAAAAACGATGAAATAATTTCTTCGGGTTATACAGGTTCGCCTAGAGGTAGGAAAAATTGTTGTGATTTGGGAATTTGCAGAAGAGAAGAATTGAAAGTAGAGCGAGGAACTAGATATGAGTTATGTAGATCAGTTCATGCAGAACAAAATGCTATAATATCTGCTAGAAGGCAGGATATGTTGGAGGGTGTTTTGTATTTGGTTGGAAAAGAAATGTCAAATGGAGAACTTGTAGAGAATGCAGCACCTTGTTCACTTTGCAAAAGGTTTATCATAAATGCGGGAATATCTAAAGTTATCATAAGAGATACTGTGGATAAATTTAGGGTTATAGAAGTACAACAGTGGATAGAAAATGATGATTCTTTGCAGGGAGATGGATCATATTAATAAAAGGAAGGTTATAGTTAAAAATGAATAGTATAAAGATTTTAACGTTGATTGCAGTGTTAATAGCATTTATATTGACACCTTTTATGAGAAAGTTGGCTTTTTATGTTAAAGCAGTAGATATTCCTAAAGATAAAAGAAAGATACATAAAAAGCCTATACCATTATTAGGAGGAGTAGCTATATATTTATCTTTTTTAATAACGTTATTATTAAAGGAAGGGAGTATGCAAAAATCTGAAATTGGATTATTATTAGGAGCTACGGTAATTGTAATTGGTGGATTACTTGATGATTTAAGAGATATAAAACCGTGGTTTAAACTATCATTCCAATTAGTAGCCGCTATAATTTTGGTAGTATATGACATAAATATAATTAGAATAACTAATCCATTACCAACTAGTAGAGCTTTTTTAGATTTAGGATATCTATCTATACCAATAACTATATTTTGGGTTGTTGGCATTACTAATGCTTTAAATTTAATTGATGGATTGGATGGACTAGCAGCTGGAGTATCATTCATATGTTCAGTTACAATATTTATAATAGCTGCATTAAATGGAAGACATGAAGCTGCATTACTTACTGCAATTTTAAGTGGGGCAATATTTGGATTTTTACCTTATAATTTTAATCCGGCATCTATTTTTATGGGAGATACGGGATCTCAATTATTAGGATTTTTACTTGCAGCTATATCCTTAGAAGGGACAATAAAATCAGCTACTGCCTTTGCTATAGCAGTACCAATATTAGCCTTTGGACTACCAATATATGATACTATGTTTGCAATGATTAGAAGAAAAGTTAATGGAAAACCTATAATGCAAGCGGATCGAGGTCATTTACACCATAGATTATTAGATATGGGATTAAATCAAAAACAAGTTGTTATAATAATGTACTTAATAAGTGCTGTTTTAGGGGGAATTTCTATAATAGCTATGCAAATAAGTACAACAAGATCATATTTTTTATTAACTATAGTAATAATCATTATTACATTTGCAGCGTGGAAATATGGATTTTTTAAGAAGAGAGACTAATAAGGTTGGAGGGAAAAAATTGAAAAAGTTAAAAGTGATGAGCGTTTTTGGAACTAGACCAGAAGCAATAAAAATGGCTCCACTTATTAAGGAGTTAGAGAAGAATAAGATAATAGAATCGAAGGTATGTGTAACTGCACAACATAGAGAAATGTTAGATCAAGTTTTAACTCTTTTTAATATAGTACCTGATTATGATTTAAATATAATGAAGAAAAATCAAACTTTAAGTAGTATAACAACAGAAGTATTAAATAATTTAAATGACATATTTGTAAAAGAAGCACCGGATTTAGTGTTAGTTCATGGTGATACCACTACTACTTTTGCATCAGCTTTAGCAGCATTTTATAATAAAATAAAAGTAGGACATGTAGAAGCTGGGTTAAGAACTTATGATAAATATTTTCCATTTCCCGAAGAAATGAATAGAAAACTTACAGGAAGTATAGCTGATTTACATTTTGCACCTACAGCTATAAATAAAGAAAATTTATTAAGGGAAGGAATAAATGAGAAAAATATTTTTATAACAGGTAATACTGTAATTGATGCTATGAATTATACTGTTGATCCAGATTATAAATTTCAGAATGAATATTTAAATAAAATTGATTATAATAAAAAAATAATAATGGTTACAGCTCATAGAAGAGAAAATTGGGGTAATGGCATAGAAAATATATGTAAAGCATTATTAGAAATAAAAAAGTGTAATAGTGATGTTGAAATAATATATTTAGTTCATTTGAATCCTATAGTTAAGGATATGGTACATAGATATTTGCAAGGAATAGAGGGGATTCATCTATTATCTCCCTTAGATACTAAAGAAACTCATAATCTAATGCAAAAAAGTTACTTTATTATGACTGATTCTGGTGGAATACAAGAGGAGGCACCTCATCTTGGAAAACCTGTATTAGTTCTTAGAGATGTAACAGAAAGAATAGAAGCTGTTAAAGCAGGTACTGTAAGGTTAGTTGGAGTAGAAGAAAGTAACATAATAAAAGAATCAAATAAGTTATTAAATAATAAAGAAGAATATTACAAAATGAGTAAAGCTACTAATCCTTATGGGGATGGTAAGGCGTCTAAAAGAATAGTAGATAGTATAGTAAAGTACTTTAATAACGATATTATTAGTTAGTTATAGAGGATATATTCCATAATTTAAAAAATTTGAAAAAATAAAGAATCAATAAAGAAAATAATATTGAAGATAGAAGTGCAGTGATAAAAGTTATAGAATCTTGTAGTGCAGGAATACTTGTAATATCATTACATAAAATGTAAAAAATAAATGAAAAATATATTGATGAGCTTTGAATAGGTAAGCAAATGAACACATTTCTTATATATAAAGTCAGTAAAATAAAACTTTTAAAATAGTTAAAATATTAAGAAAAAGGGGAGTTTATTTCTCCTTTTTTTTATATTTTAGGAAAATAGATTTTATTTGAAATAAAAAAATTTTTAGGAATTTTGAATAAAAAGTCATAAGTTCATTCAAACTATATTAGATGTATTTAGTTAATACATATAGCATATATAGCTAAATTATTAATGAAAACAAATACATTGTAAAAAAATAAAAAAAATTACAAATATATATTTCAGAAAATTCAGATAATAGGAATAATAAAGCTTTTAATATTGAAAATAGTTGAAAAATATGTAATCTAATAGAAATAGCTAATAAATGACACTTAAATTTATATAATGGAGCAATTTTAGAATAAATGAAGGATTATTAGAAATTTTCAAGTTTGAATGTAACATGAAGAGTTATATAATAAGGCTTATTATATTACTTGTTTAGGAGGAAAAATGAATAAACACCATGAAGTTTATAATATGATTAAAAAGATAAAGTATTTAGATATTATTGTTTTGGTTGCATTATCTATTTTATCATATAGTATAAATAAAAAATATGTTGAGATTTGTATTTTAGGCTTTGTGGTATCGGCAATTAGTTTTTATTGCAATTCTTTAATAACAACATATGCTTTTAAAACAAAGTTAGATAATAGTAATCTCATAATTATTTTAAGTTACTATTTAAGAATATTTCTAATAACTATTATAGGAATTGTAGTATTTACATACAATAAGTTTAACATAATAGCTTATATAGTAGGTTACACATTTCGTTTTTTCTCCTTAATTCTTTATGCTTTAATTTTAAAGAAATAATAGTTAGAGGGGGTGATGTAATAAATGGAGGAAGGTAAAGTTTTTTACTTGAATCTATCAAAGTACAAGATGGCTATTTCAAATGTAGTAGTGATTCAATGGGTCATAATATTAATAACTTTGCTAGTCTGCATTATGGTAACTAGAAAGCTAAAGAAGGTACCTGGAAAAAGGCAAACTGTAGTAGAAATGTTTGTTGAAGGTATCAAAAATGTAGTGAAAAACATTATGGGAGAAGGTGCTGTAGTGTTTGCACCATATGTAGGTACACTAGTGGTGTTTTTACTATTAATGAATTTAGCTGGATTAGTGGGAATAGAGCCCCCAACAAAAGATTTTAGTGTAACTTGTGGAGTTGCAGCTATAAGTTTTGTGGTAATACAAGCTTACGCAATTAAAAAACAAGGCTTAATTGGTTATTTTAAAGGATATGTAAATCCGGTATGGGTATTATTTCCTATAAATATAATGGAAAGAATAATGCTTCCTGTATCATTGAGTCTTAGATTGTTTGGAAATATAACAGCAGCTGTTGTTATAATGGACTTGGTTTATAAGGGACTTTCTCATCTACCATTTGGAATTGCTCAGCTGGGATTACCTATTCCACTACATTTTTACTTTGATGTTTTCGATGGTGGATTACAGATGATTATATTTACTATGCTTACAATGATAAATATAAAAATAATAGCAGAACACTAAAACCAAAACGTAAATTTAAAAATTTTATTTTAGGAGGAATGAATTTATGATAAGTTCACAAGCGTTTGTAGCAGGAATGTGCGCAATAGGAGCTGGATTAGCATCAATTGCATGTATAGGTGGAGGTATTGGAACAGGTAATGCTACAGCAAAAGCTGTAGAAGGAGTTTCAAGACAACCAGAAGCAAGTGGAAAAATATTAAGTACTATGATTATAGGTAGCGCGTTATCAGAAGCAACAGCAATTTATGGTTTTTTAATAGCTATCTTATTAGTATTAAAAATAGGAAATATAGGTTAAAAATTAGCTTAGTAACAGGTGAGCCTGAAGGGAGGCTTTAGTTATAAATGGAATTTACGATATCCACATTTGTTTGGACAATAATAAACTTCGTAGTGCTTTTAGGAATACTTTCATACTTCTTATTTAAACCAGTTAATCTAGTTATTGACCGAAGAAATAGTGAAATTGAAAATGATATAAATCAAGCTAAAACTGATAAAGAGAAGGCCAAAGAACTTAGAATAGCAAATGAGAAGGAATATAAGGCAGCTAAAAAAGAAGGAAAAACTATAGTTGAAAATTATAAAGTGAAGGCTGAAAATGTTTCTCAAGAAATTATTTCTGATGCTCACAAAGAAGCAGAGCTTATTATACAAAGGGCTAAGAAGGAAATACAAAGAGAAAGAGAAAAAGCAGAGGATGAAGTTAAAAATAAAACTATAGAATTAGCTTTAGAACTATCTAAAAAAGCTTTGGAACGATCTATAGATGAAAAAGTGCATAGAGAGCTTATTGATAATTTTATTTCTAAGGTAGGAAATTAATTATGTATGAATATTTAGATAGAAGATATGCCCTTGCTTTATATGAAGTTGCTGATAAGAATGGAAAAGTAAAAGAATATATACAAGAATTAAAAGAAATTGTTGATTTAATTAATAATAATGAAGAACTTTTGAAAATAGTACAGCATCCAGAGGTAACAACAGCTAAAAAGAAAAAAATATTTAAAGAAATATTTAAAGGAAAAATTGATGATAATTTATTAGCTTTTTTATTAATACTTATAGAAAAAGAAAGAATAATGTATTTAAAAGAAAAAGTTAAAGAAATGGAAAAGATTCATCTAGAAAAACAAAATATAATAGTAGCTCATATTAAAAGTGTTATTCCTTTAAATGAAGAACAAAAAAGTGTTTTAGTAGAAAAATTGTCTAAGAAGTATCAAAAGAATATAATGCTAAAGGAACAATTAGATAAAAGTCTTATTGGTGGATTATATGTGAGAATAGGCGATGATGTTATTGATGGTACTATAAAAGGAAAGTTTGAAGAAATTAGAAAAAGAGTATCTAAGAATTAACGTAGAAAAGAGGTGGAACTATGAACGTTAAACCTGAAGAAATTACTTCAATAATAAGAAAGCAAATAGAAAGTTATGAACACAAGATTCAAACTGTAGATTCAGGTACCATAATACAAATTGGTGATGGTATTGCAAGAGTTTATGGAATTGAAGATTGTATGGAAGGAGAACTTCTAGAATTCCCTAATGACGTATATGGTATGGCATTAAATCTAGAACAAGATAACGTTGGTTGTGTTCTTCTAGGAGCAGAAAAAGGAATTAAAGAAGGCGATGTTGTAAAAAGAACAGGTAGAGTTGTTGAGGTTCCAGTAGGAGAAGCTTTAATAGGGAGAGTTGTAAATGCATTAGGTCAACCCCTTGATGGAAAAGGACCTATTAAATGTACTCAAACTAGAGCAATTGAACTTGAAGCTCCAGGAGTTATTGATAGACAGTCAGTTAAAGAACCTCTTCAAACAGGTATAAAGGCTATAGATTCAATGGTTCCAATTGGTAAAGGACAAAGAGAGCTTATAATTGGAGATAGACAGATAGGAAAAACTGCTATTGCAATTGATACTATAATAAACCAAAAGGGTAAAAATGTTAAATGTATATATGTAGCTATAGGACAAAAACAATCTACTGTAGCTCATATAGTAAATACATTAACAGAGATGGGAGCTATGGATTACACAATAGTAGTTTCATCTACAGCTTCTGATTCGGCACCACTTCAATTTTTATCACCTTATTCAGGATGTAGTATGGGAGAATACTTTATGCATAAAGGTGAAGATGTGCTTATAATTTATGATGATTTGTCTAAGCACGCAGTTGCTTATAGAACAATGTCATTATTACTTCGTAGACCACCAGGAAGAGAAGCATATCCTGGAGATGTATTCTATATTCATTCTAGACTACTAGAAAGAGCAGCTAGACTTTCTGAGAAGTTAGGTGGAGGTTCAATTACTGCATTACCAATAATAGAAACACTTGCAGGAGATGTTACAGCGTATATACCAACAAATGTAATATCAATTACAGATGGTCAAATATTTTTAGAATCAGAATTGTTTTATGCAGGTCAAAAACCAGCAGTTAATGCAGGTATATCAGTATCACGTGTTGGTGGTAATGCTCAAATTAAAGCTATGAAACAAGTTTCAGGAACTTTAAGATTAGAGCTTGCTCAATATAGAGAGCTTGCTGCCTTTGCTCAATTTGGATCAGACCTTGATAATTCTTCTAAAGCAAGACTTGAAAAAGGTAAAAGATTAGTAGAAATATTAAATCAAGATCAATATGAGCCTATGCCAGTAGAAAAACAAATAATAATTCTATATGCAGCTGTTAATAATTATTTATCTGATATTAAAGTAAGTGATATTAGAACGTTTGAAAAAGAATTTTTAGAATATGTAGATACTCACTTTAGAGATTTAGCATCTAAGATATTAGATAAAAAGGAATTAACAGAAGATATTAAGAAAGAACTTAATACAGCTATTCAAGAATTTAAAAAAATATTTTTAGCATAGGATAAGGTTATATTTTAACCTTAGGAGGTGAAATATGGCAGGCGCAGGGTTAATTGCTATAAAAAGAAGAATTAAATCTATAAATAATACTAAAAAGATAACAAAAGCTATAGGACTTGTTGCCACCTCTAAACTAAGAAAAGCTAGACAAAAATTAGAATTAAATAATACTTATTATAGTTCCATTAGTGACATTATGAATGAAATATTATCAGATTCTAATTTAGAAAAAGGTGTATATTTCAAAAGTAACGGAAATAATAAGAAATTATATATAGTAATTACTTCAGATTCAGGTCTTTGTGGAGGATTTAATGGTAATGTAATTTCAAAAACTTTACAAGAAATATCAGACCATAGAGAAAATAGTGTTCTTATTACCGTGGGAAAAAAAGGAAGAACATATCTTAAAAAATACAAAATAGAATCTATTGCTGAATATGTCGATGTACCTGAAATTCCTACTTTAAAAGAAGTTAAGGCCATTTTAGATAAAGCTATTACGCTTTATCTAAATGGTGAAATAGGAGAAATAAATGTAGTATATACTCATTTTATTTCTTCTGTTAAGCAGGAATGTAAGGTAAAAAAATTATTACCAATAACTTCAGAAAGTAATGAAAAAGATATAAATACTTTTATGGAATTTGAACCAGACAAAAGTGTGGTTTTAGAAGGAATTTCAGAGTTATATTTAAAGCAAACTTTGCTTAATTTATTATTGAATTCTAAGACTTGTGAAGAATCATCAAGAATGGCTGCTATGGATGGAGCTACTCAGAATGCCAATGATTTATTAGATAAGCTTAACTTAAAATATAATAGAATAAGACAAAGTAGCATAACTCAAGAAATATCAGAAATAGTAGGTGGAGCACAAGCTCAAAAATAAGGGAGGTATATCATGTCAGATAACATAGGTAAAGTTGTACAGGTAATAGGACCGGTTATAGATATAAAATTTGACTCTGACTGCCTTCCTAATATTTACAATGCTATAGAAATTGATATGGGTGACAAGGTACTTATAACTGAAGTAGAACAACACATAGGAGACGATGTAGTAAGAACGATAGCTATGGAATCTACAGAAGGTTTAAAGAGAGGCATGAAGGCTGTTAATACTGGAAAGCCAATATCAGTACCTGTAGGAACTGAAATATTAGGAAGATTATTTAATGTATTAGGGAAAACAATAGATGAAGATGGGAATTTTAAAGCTGAACAATATTACCCTATTCATAGACCAGCACCAACTTTTGAAGAACAATCAGTTGAACCTGAAATGTTTGAAACAGGTATAAAAGTTATAGATCTTATAGCACCTTATCAAAAAGGTGGTAAAATAGGTTTATTTGGTGGAGCTGGAGTAGGTAAAACAGTATTAATACAAGAATTAATAAATAATATAGCTAAGGAACATGGTGGATTATCTGTTTTTACTGGAGTTGGAGAAAGAACAAGAGAAGGTAATGACCTTTATTATGAAATGAAGGAATCAGGAGTTATAAATAAAACAGCCTTGGTATTTGGTCAAATGAATGAGCCACCAGGAGCTAGAATGAGAGTAGCCTTAACAGGTCTTACTATGGCAGAATATTTTAGAGATCAAGGACAGGATGTACTTTTATTTATAGATAATATATTTAGATTTACTCAAGCTGGTTCAGAAGTTTCGGCATTACTTGGAAGAATACCAAGTGCTGTTGGATATCAACCAACACTTGCAACAGAAATGGGAGCTCTTCAAGAAAGAATAACTTCTACAAAACAAGGATCTATAACATCTGTTCAAGCAGTTTATGTACCAGCAGATGACTTAACAGACCCAGCACCAGCAACTACATTTGCCCATCTTGATGCTACAACAGTTTTATCAAGAAGCATAGCTGAACTTGGTATATATCCAGCAGTAGATCCACTTGAATCTACTTCAAGAATATTAGATCCTAGAGTTATTGGTCAAGAACATTATGATATAGCTATAAAGGTTAAACATATCTTAGAAAGATATAAAGAATTACAAGATATTATAGCTATTCTTGGTGTTGATGAGCTTTCAGAGGAAGATAAATTAGTAGTATCAAGAGCTAGAAAAGTACAAAGATTTTTATCTCAACCATTTACTGTAGCAGAACAATTTACAGGTATGAAAGGAAAGTTTGTTCCTGTAAAAGAAACTGTTAGAGGTTTTAAAGAAATAATAGAAGGAAAACATGATGACATCCCAGAATCAGCTTTCCTATTTGTTGGAACTGTTGAAGAAGCTATAGAAAAAGCAAAAGCTATGTCATAATATTGGGAGAGATAAAGTATGGCAAAAACATTTAAATTAAGAATAGTTACTCCTGAAAAGATATTTTTTCAGGGAGAAGCTGAAAAAATTAATGTGGAAACAACAGATGGGAGAAGAGAAGTTCTTCCTATGCATTCATCATTTATAGCTATCTTGAATCCAACTACCTCAAAAATTATTACAAGTAAAAATGAAGAGAAAAGATTTTTTTCATCATCTGGAATATTAAAGGTTAATAATGAAGAGGTAATAATGCTTTGCGATGCAGCGGAATGGCCAGAAGATATAGATAAAAAAAGGGCTGAAGAATCTAAAAAAAGAGCTGAAGAAAGATTAAGTGAAAAAGATGGCATAGATACAAAGAGAGCTGAGCTATCTTTAAAAAGAGCCATTAGAAGAATAGAAACAATATAAAATATTAAAATAAAAATAACACGAATAACAAATTGTTGTTCGTGTTATTTTTATTTTAGCACGTTTTTATATGTAAAATTATATATTAATAGTATATTTCCAGTATATATTTTTAACTGTATGTCCATAATTTAAAAGGAAAACAGGGAGGGATATATATGAAAAATATAAAAAAGGGCGTAGTGTTTTTTATCACTGTGGTTTCTGTATTTTTAAATTATAAAATATCATATGCATATAAGAATGTAGATTACTTTGAGAAATTTATAAAAACTACAGGAAGTAAAGTAATAGAATATGGAATTAATACTAAATTTGAAACTGACACAAATGGACAAGAGTTAGTTAAATATTTTAAAGGTAGGATTCCTATTATAGGATGTACAAAATTAAATACTTATGAGAATAAAAGAAATTACCATATAGAATTTAAAAATTCTAATATAAAGGGTTATGTATTAATAGAAACTTTAAAAGAAAAATCATATGTTAGCATAAATGTTATAAAAAAAGATAATACAAATAAATTAAGTCAATTACAGAACCAAGTTAGAAAATTAAAGGAAGGATTATCTAAAAGTCAGGATATATATTATCAATATTTAAAAGCTAAGTTACCTAACAATAATTTAGTAAAAGTAAATAATGACTTGATATCTTTATTAAGAAATACAGGTACCATAAATGTTGATTCAGTAAAAATTAATAATGGATTTAGTACTTGTGCATATACAGCTCAGTATCAATCAAAGAGGAATAATGGTAAATTAATGGATTTAAATTATGCATTAAGTAATTACTCCTCAGGAGCATATATAACTATAGCAACTCCTGAAATAATTACAACTTACTAGCCAAGCAACAATGAAATGGAGAGGATATCAATGGAAAATATATTAATAAAAGGTGGTAAAAAGCTTAGAGGTGAAGTGAATATAAGTTCAGCAAAAAACGCTATTCTTCCTATAATAGCAGCTAGTATATTATGTGGAGATAAATGTATAATAAAAAATGCACCTATGCTAAAAGATGTTTTTGTTATTAGTGATGTGTTAAGAAATATAAATGCTGATATAAAAATAAATTCAGAAGAGAACATAATTAAAATAGATACTTCAAGATTAGTAGATAAAGAACCAGATAGTGAACTTGTAAGGAAGATGAGGGCATCATTTCTTATAATGGGACCTATGATTGCTAGATTTGGAAAATTTAAATTATCACTTCCAGGTGGATGTAATATAGGAACGAGACCTATAGATCTTCATCTAAAGGGATTTGCAGCTTTAGGTGCAACGGTGAATTTTGGACATGGATATGTTGAAGCTTATGCAGATAAATTAGTAGGCAATAAGATATATTTAGATTTTCCATCAGTAGGTGCTACAGAGAATATAATGATGGCGGCAGTACTTGCTGAGGGGAAAACTATAATAGGGAATCCAGCAGGGGAACCTGAAATACAAGATTTAGCTAATTTTTTAAACTCTATGGGTGCTAAAATAGTTGGTGCTGGAACAGATATGATAAAAATACAAGGGGTTAAGGAACTAAAGGGAAGTATATATACTCCAATACCAGATAGAATAGAAGCAGGTACTTTTATGGCAGCTGCAGCCATTACAAGAAGTGATATAAAAATAAATCATATAAATACAAAACATTTGAATCCTATAATTTCTAAATTAAATGAAATAGGTGTAGTTATAGAAAAACATGAAAATAGTATAAATGTAAATGGTGATAGAATTTTAAAACCAGTAGATATAAAAACAATGCCATATCCAGGATTTCCAACAGATATGCAAGCTCAGATGATGAGTTTATTGTGTACTATAAATGGTACAAGTATTATAACTGAAACTATTTTTGAAAATAGATTTATGCATGTGGGAGAACTTAAAAAAATGGGTGGAAACATAAAAATAGATGGAAGATGTGCAGTTGTAGAGGGGGTGAATAAGCTTACAGGATGTGAGGTTAAGGCTACCGATTTAAGAGCTGGTGCAGCTTTAATACTTGGAGGACTTGCAGCAGAAGGGTATACAAAAATAGGAGATATATATCATATAGATAGAGGATATTTTAATATAGAACAGAAATTTTTAAATTTAGGAGCAGATATAAAGAGAATAAAGGAATAGATATATTTTTATAAATATAATGAAAAATTGAAGTACAAAAATCCTAAGGTTATATAAAAATAATCTTAGGATTTTTGTTTTAACTATAATTTATAAAAGAAGGTTAGTTTCATAAAAATGTAATATTTTATTAATGGTATAAATAAAAATATATTAATCTTAAAATATATAAAAGGAGAAACTGAATGAAAAAATTTATAATAAGCATAGTATTGATTATAGCGTTCATCATAAGTCTTTCAATTGTAACAATAGGAGATAGAGAAGAAAGTAATAGATTTAATTTAAAAAAAAATTCTATATCTAATGAGGAAAAGCATATAAAAGATGAATATTATAAAGAAGATTTAGCAATGGAAGTATATATAACTAAGAAAAAATCAATATATAAAATAGACCTTGAAGACTATGTAATGGGTGTGGTTTCAGCGGAAATGCCTGTAGAGTTTCCTATAGAAGCTTTAAAATCTCAAGCCGTTGCTGCAAGAACATATGCTCTTGCGCATAAGGAGATTTTTGGAGCTAAAAAATCACCTAGAGCCCATGGAGGAAATGTGAATGATACTACAGATTTTCAAGTATACATAAACAAAGAAGAAAGAATGAGGCTATGGCCTAAAAGTAAAAGAGAGAATTTTTGGAATAAGATTACACAGGCTGTAGAGGAAACTAAGGGGGAAGTTCTTTCATATGATGGAGAATTAGTTATGAGTCCATATTATTTTTCTACAAGTGGAGGAAAAACAGAGGATGCCATAAATGTATTTAATAAAGAAATTCCTTATTTAAAAAGTGTCAAAAGTCCTGGAGAAGAGGGAGCATCTAAATATATATCGAAGGTGAAATTTTCTTATGAGCAACTTGCTTATATTTTAAATCAGTGGAATCCAAAGTGTAATATAAAATCAAAATCAATAAAAAAACAAGTTCGTATACTTGAAAGAAGTAAAGCGGGTACTGTATTAAAAATGAAAGTTGGAGATAAATGTATAGGAGGAATTAAATTTAGGACTATATTAAAATTAAATTCAGCTAACTTTAATATAGACTTTTATAAAAAACAAGTAGAGATTACATGCAGAGGATATGGGCATGGGGTTGGAATGAGTCAATGGGGAAGTAAAGCTATGGCAGAGGATGGATATGATTATAAAAAAATATTAAAACATTATTATAAGGGAACAAATATAATAAAACTTAAAATTCGCCAATAGAGTTTTAAATAATTAATATTACAAAACGTCTTTAATAGGCGTTTTTTTTAGTATAAAAATCGAAAAATGTCTAATTGTAAGGGAAAAATTTTCATAAATATATGTATTTTTTATTGAACAACGGACAAACTACAAAAAGGAGGTGTTTTTATGGAAAACAAGGATAATAAAAAAAGATTTACTAAATTTTTAAAGAAACAAGGTTTTTATATAGCTTTATTTCTTTGTTTAAGTGTTATAGCTGTAGTAGCAGCAGTGACAACCAACCATACAAAGAATGCAAAAAAGGTTGCAATTAATGAAGCTATAACAAGTAAGGAAGCTAGAGAAAATCAAAAGATTAATACTAAAAAAACACAAGAAGGTTCTTTATCACAAAGAAACAAGAAAATAAACAATGCTGTTGAGGTAAAAAATAATTTAAAGCAAAAGAAAAATCTTAACAAAAGTGAAATATCAGTATCAAAGGCTTCAGAGGTTAAATTTGTAAAACCTGTTGAAGGAAAAATTGTTATGAAGTATTCAGAAACACCAATATGGTGGGAAATTTCTAAGTCATATAGACCGAACTTTGGAATAAATATTAAATCTAAGGTAGGTACAAATGTAAATGCTATTGCAAATGGAGAAGTAAAAAAAATAGATTCCAAAGGTTCTTTTGGAACAACAGTGTTTATTTACCATCCTGAAAATGGAAAAACAAGTGTTTATGGAAACTTAGACAAAAAGTTAAAAGTTAAAAAGGGTGATAAGGTAATTCAAGGTCAACAAATAGGAAGTATAGGAAAAACTTCTTTAAGGGGAATGTCTCAAGAAATTGGGAATGATTTTTTGCATTTTGAAATCCTTAAAAAATCAGATGGAGATCCCCAATTTTCAAGTGAAAATCCAGAAAAATATATAAAGTATTAGCCTACCATTAAGAGCCATTTTCCGAGTCCCTTCGGAGAATGGCTAAATAATAAGTAGACATAGTAATTTAAAGAGAAATAAATGCATATTTATAAATATATAAGGTTAAGGAGGTAGCAATTACTTTGAAAGATTACATTGAAGAAAGGGTACTCGAGGTTGCAAAGTATATAATAGAATCTAAAGCTACAATAAGAAAAACTGCTAAAGTTTTTGGAGTGAGTAAAAGTACTATACACAAAGATATGACTGAAAGATTACCGAAAATAAATCCTCAAGTAGCTAAAGAAGCTAAAGATGTATTAGATTTAAACAAATCAGAGAGACACATTAGAGGTGGAAAAGCTACTAGAATGAAATATAAAACATTAGAAGGTTAAAAAAACTCCTGTTTTTGCACTAAATAAAAGGATTTTTATGTAATGCTATGGAATAAATGAGCTTAAACATATATAATAAGTATAGACAAGATTATAGACTAGAATATACCAAAGAGCAGGAGTGAAAATTGGAATGTTTTTCAGAATGAGTACAGATATGGGAATAGATTTAGGAACGGCTACAGTTCTAGTATATATTAAAGGAAAAGGAATAGTATTAAAAGAACCATCAGTTGTTGCCATTGATAGAAATCTTAATAAAGTTTTAGCTGTAGGAGAAGAAGCTAGACAAATGATAGGTAGAACACCGGGAAATATAGTAGCTATTCGTCCTTTGAAAGATGGAGTTATATCTGATTACGATATAACTGAAAAAATGTTAAAACATTTTATTAGAAAATCATGTGGAAAGAAGAAAATCGGAGCGCCAAGAGTTGTAATTTGTGTTCCATGTGAAGCAACTGAAGTAGAAAAAAGAGCTGTTAAAGATGCAGCTATTAATGCTGGGGCTAAAAAGGTATTTTTAATAGAAGAGCCATTAGCAGCTGCCATTGGTGCAGGACTAGACATAACTAAAGCAAGTGGTAACATGATCATAGATATCGGTGGTGGAACCACAGATATAGCGGTAATATCTTTAGGTGGTATGGTAGTTAGAAACTCAATTAAAATTGCAGGAGATAATTTTGATGAGGCCATAATAAAGTACATAAGAAAAGAATATAAATTAATGATTGGGGAAAGAACAGCAGAAGAATTGAAAATAAACATAGGAACTGCTTTTGTTAGAGAAGATAATACATCTATGGAGATAAAAGGAAGAGATTTAATAACAGGACTTCCTAAAAACTTAACTATAACCTCAGAGGAAATGAGAGAGGCATTAAGTGAGTCAGTTAATGCAATTGCAGAATGTACTCATTCTGTACTTGAAAAAACTCCACCAGAACTTGCATCAGATATAGCTGATAAAGGAATTGTTATGACTGGAGGAGGAGCATTATTACATGGTTTAGATAAATTAATAGAACAAGTAACTAAGGTTCCTGTATATGTGGCTAAAGAATCTGTTTCATCGGTAGCACTAGGTACTGGAGATGTGTTAAAGTTTTTAGATAAAATTGATGCATCTTATAAAGGAAGAGATATAAATTTAATAGATTAGTCTATACTTAATATAAAACGCTCTATAATTATTATAGAGCGTTTTATATTAAGTTGAGGAATTGTTTTTATTTTCAACTTTATATAAATAATATGAATGAATTAGAGAATGCACAATAACTTTTGACATATTAACAATTAAGTCAAGACGTATATTTCTATTTGTAAATAGTTCGTTTTTATCACTAGAGTCTACAATGCCTATTATAGAAGTTTCACCTACCCGTGGAAGTGATTTTCCAACCCCTTTACCAGGATGTATAGGAGAATTTCTAGCTTGAATTTCTCCTATATTTTTTTTATCACCTAGACATGCATCTATACCTATTATATTAGAATTAGGATGTAGTTTTCTTATTTCTTTTAGTTTTTTATCTATATTTAAAGCATGTATTGGATTAGATATAGTTCCATATACTTTTAAAGGGAAATTTTTAAAATTTAATAATGTTCCAACTAGAGGACCTAGACAGTCACCTATACATCTATCTGTACCAATACATACAATAATTGTATTTTTATTAATATAACTTTTTAAAAAATATGCTATTTCATAGTAAGACAAATTATCATCATAGTGAACCCTAACTTTACTCAAAAGCTACACCTCCTTGATAATTTATATGATGATTTTGCATATAATATGAAAAAATAAAAGGCTGAATTTACAATTCAACCTTAATGCTATTTATTTTTTTTATGCCATATATTTAATTGTTCTATATTAGAAAGTGAATTAAGTAAGTTATTTTTTAATCCTGGGATATCATTTTCAAGAGAGTAAGTAAGATTCTTCATGTATTCTCTTTTGGTAAAGCCATTAGCAGGACAAGGATTTTCTACTATTGAAATATTGGAGTTATTTATAAAAGATTTTATACTTTGTTCATCGATGTAAACCATAGGTCTTATAATATGGATGTCTGCTCGACTTAAATAAGTATCTGGTAAGAAAGTATTTATACGTCCCTCATAGAACATAGACATTAATAGTGTTTCTATGGCATCATTTTTATGATGTCCTAGGGCTATTTTATTACATCCTAATTTTTTAGCATGATCATTTAAGGAGCCTCTTCTTAAGTTTGCGCATAAAGAACAAGGATTGGATTCCTTTCTTATATCAAATACTATTTCTTTTATTCGTGTTTTAAATAAATAATAAGGAACATTTAGTTCTTTACATATACGAATCATTTCAGTAAAATCTGCTCCTGCACCTGGGTCTAAAGTTATAGCTATTAGTTCAAAGGGTTCAGGGGAGAATCTTTTGTATGCATTAAGTAAATACAATAAGGTTATGCTATCTTTTCCACCAGATAATCCTACGGCTATTTTATCACCGGATTGAATTAGATCAAAATCAACTACAGCTCTACGTAGTCTGCTTAATAATTTTTGCATATATGCCCTCCTGGTTAAATCAATTTATTTATGAGTTTTATTATAATATAGTAAACTCTACGAATAAAGAGGTTAAAAATACAAAAAACAAAATTAAATACATTAGTAATTTGAAGAAAAAAGCCGAAAAATATAATAATATTAATTTATTTTAAAAAAATGACTAATAATTGCGTTTGAAATAAAATAGATATCAATGTATACTAATATTCGTTGACACGGGAAAGTGTCGCAAAGGAAAAATAAATATCATAAGCTGGCATGGCTCAACTGGTAGAGCAACTGACTTGTAATCAGTAGGTTCCGGGTTCAAGTCCTGGTGCCAGCACCAATTAGGAGGAATTCCCGAGTGGCCAAAGGGGGCAGACTGTAAATCTGTTGCGTTTCGCTTCGATGGTTCGAATCCATCTTCCTCCACCATTATAAATGGGCGCATAGCTCAGCTGGGAGAGCATCTGCCTTACAAGCAGGGGGTCACAGGTTCGAGCCCTGTTGTGCCCACCATTTATAAAATAATTGGTTGTATATTTAAAATTAAATTATGGAGGAATTCCCGAGTGGCCAAAGGGGGCAGACTGTAAATCTGTTGCGTTTCGCTTCGATGGTTCGAATCCATCTTCCTCCACCACATAAGAGACGTTGAATAATGTCTCTTATTTTTATATTATAAATATTAATGGTTATATAAAGTAAATATGAAATAATTTATTCCATTGACATAAGAGTATTCTATATGATAATATTAGTCTGAAAATTGAATATAAGATAAGAAACATCTTATCAAGAGAGGTGGAGGGAATGGCCCTGTGAAACCCGGCAACCAGTATTATATAATACTAAGGTGCTAATTCCTGCAGTTTAGCTGCAAGATAAGAAAATTGATTTATAAACACAACCTCTTCTTAGATTAATTAAGAAGGGGATTTATTTTTTTGAAGGGAGAAATAAAATGAGAAGATTATTTACTTCGGAGTCTGTTACAGAAGGACATCCAGACAAAATGTGTGACCAAATTTCTGATGCTATATTAGATGCTATATTAAAAAATGATCCTAATGGAAGAGTTGCTTGTGAAACTGCTGTTACTACAGGTATGGTAATGGTTATGGGAGAAATATCAACTAATTGTTATGTTGATATTCCTAAAGTTGTAAGAGAAGTTGTTTCAGATATTGGATATACAAGGGCTAAATATGGATTTGATGCTCAAACTTGTTCAGTATTGACATCTATTGATGAGCAATCTCAAGATATAGCTATGGGTGTAGATGAAGCTCTAGAGTCAAGACAAGGACAAAAAGATGATGTAGAAGCTGTAGGTGCTGGAGATCAAGGTATAATGTTTGGATTTGCTACAAATGAAACAAAAGAATATATGCCACTTCCTATAAACATGGCACATAAACTTTCAAGAAAATTAACTGAGGTTAGAAAAAATGGTACATTATCATATTTAAGACCAGATGGAAAAACTCAGGTTACAGTTGAGTATGATGATAATAAACCAGTGAGAATAGATGCTGTAGTTGTATCTACTCAACATGATCCAGAAGTTACTCAAGAGCAAATACAAAAAGATATTATGGAACATGTAATAAAGGCTGTAGTTCCTAATGAATGGTTAGATGATGAAACAAAGTACTATATAAATCCTACAGGAAGATTTGTAATAGGTGGACCTCATGGAGATACAGGACTTACTGGAAGAAAAATCATAGTTGATACATATGGTGGATCTGGAAGACATGGTGGAGGTGCTTTCTCAGGAAAAGACCCAACAAAGGTTGACAGATCAGCAGCTTATGCTGCAAGATGGGTAGCTAAAAACTTAGTTGCAGCAGGAGTAGCAGATAAAATAGAAATAGGTTTAGCTTATGCTATAGGAGTTGCTCGTCCAGTATCACTTTTAGTAAATACTTTTGGTACAGGAAAATTTGAAGAAGACAAAATAGTAGATGTTGTTAATAAAGTTTTTGATTTAAGACCAGGAGCAATTATAAGAGATTTACAATTAAAAAGACCAATATACAGACAAACAGCTGCCTATGGACATTTTGGAAGAACAGATGTAGAACTTCCATGGGAACAATTAGATAAGGTAGAAGAAATAAAAAAGGTTCTTTAATATTAAATATTTAAAAAGATCAATGCTAATAAGGTATTGATCTTTTATTTTTATATCATTATAAATGGATAATTAAGTATAAAAATAAATAGTCCATTAGTTGAGAAGAATATACGTATAACTTATAATTAAGTTAAAGGAATGAAAAATTAGGAGAGGGTTCACTATGACTGAATTAAATGGAACGGTAGCAGGTATAGTATTTAAAAATGAAGGTAATGGATATGTAGTTGCACATTTAAAAGATAAAAAAAATAAGATAACAATAACAGGATGCATACCGTATATAATGGAAGGTCAAAATTTAAAGTTGCAAGGAGAATGGGTTAATCACCCTCATTTCGGACAACAATTTAAAGTTATTACATGTGAAGAAATAGTACCAAATTCACTGGAAGGAATAGAGAAATATTTATCCTCAGGAATAATATCAGGAATAGGACCTGTAACTGCAAAAAAAATTGTAGAATATTTTAAAGAAGAAACTTTAGAAATATTAGATAATAATATTGATAGATTAAAAGAAATTGATGGTATAGGATCAAAAAAAGTAGATACTATAGCAAAATCCTATTCAAAGCAAAGAGAAGTAAGAAATATAATGGTATTTTTACAAACTTATGGAGTCACAGCTAAACAATGTGTCAAAATTCATAAAAAATATGGAAAAGATTCTATAAGTGTAGTAAGAAAAAATCCTTATACTTTGACGGAAAATATCTCTGGAATAGGCTTTAAAACTGCTGATAAAATAGCAAGAAGTTTAGGTATAGAGAGTAATTCGCCATTTAGAATTCAATGTGGAGTTATATATATAGTAAACCAATTTTGTGGTATGGGAAATACATATATGCCCTTAGAAAAATTACTAAAAGAATGTAAAGATATACTTGGAGTTGAAGAAAATGAAATAATGAGTAATATACAAGAGTCTGTACTTAATGGAAAACTAAAGATAGAAACTGTAGATAAAGAAGATTGTGTTTTTACAATGCCTTATTATTATTGTGAGCTATCAGTTACAAATAAGATATTAACATTAAGTACAAATAGTTATGATTCTATAAATATAGATTTAGATTCAGAAATAGAGGAGTTTGAAGGAAATAACAATATAAAATTTGCAAAAACTCAAATAGAAGCCATAAAAGGTGCTTTTGAAAATGGGATTGAAATAATAACTGGTGGACCTGGAACAGGGAAAACAACAATAATAAAGTGTATAACAGAGATATTTGAAAATGCATCTATGACGGTATTTATGGCAGCTCCAACGGGAAGAGCTGCAAAGAGGATGAGCGAGGCTACAGGAAGAGAATCTAAAACTATACATAGATTATTGGAACTTGGATTTAATAATGATGATATGGAGTTTTTAAGAACGGAAGAATCACCACTACAGTGTGATGTTCTTATAATAGATGAAGCTTCTATGATAGATATTTTACTTATGAATAATCTTTTAAAGGCAATTCCTATGGGAACAAGGTTAATTATTGTTGGAGATGCAGATCAGCTTCCATCAGTAGGGCCTGGCAATGTATTAAGAGATTTAATAGAAAGTAAGTGTGTAAAAGTAGCTAGATTAAGGGATATCTTTAGGCAAGCAGAAGAAAGCATGATTGTAGTTAATGCACATAAAATTAATAATGGAGAAATGCCTATATTAAATAAGAAGGGAAAAGATTTTTATTTCATAAGTTCAGAAGATCAAGATAAAATTTTAGATACTTTAGTGGGATTAATAAACACTAGACTTCCTAAGTTTAATAATAATTGGAATAAAATAAAAGATATACAGATACTTTCTCCTATGAGAAAAGGAATTTTAGGAATAGAAAATTTAAATAGTAGACTTCAAGAAATTTTAAATCCTAAAGCTAAGGAAAAAGGTGAATTAGAGTTTAGAGATATTATTTTTAGAGTTGGCGATAAGGTAATGCAAACTAAAAATAATTATAATTTAAAATGGAATTCCATTAGTAGTAGTAATGAAGAAGGGGTGGGAGTGTTTAATGGGGATGTAGGATATGTAATAGGAGTTAGTGAAGATAAAATAACTGTAGTTTTTGATGAAGATAAGCAAGTTGTATATGATAATATGTACTTAGATGAACTAGAACTTGCATATGCTATGACAGTACATAAAAGTCAAGGAAGTGAGTTCCCTGTAGTAATTATGCCTATGTTTATGGGACCATTACTTCTTATGAATAAAAATTTATTTTATACAGGTATTACAAGAGCTAAACAGATGGTAGTTTTAGTTGGACTTTATAAGGCAGTAAAATTCATGATAAATAATAATAGAAGTTTTGATAGATATTCTGCACTAAAATGGAGGATATTAAATATATTAGAGGGAGAAGCTGAAGAAAATATATAATTTATAAAATGGGGAGGCATATATGCATACTGTAGATAAAAAAATTATAGAGATTAGAAACAGAATAAGTGATGAAATAATCTCATGGAGTTTATCTAAGGAAAAATTTTTGAATATTATATCTCCTCCATATAATTTTTGTGATATTTTTTTAGAGGTGATAGTAAGATTTGTTAGAAAGAATAAAAGAGTTTTATATATAACAAATGAATCTAAGGAGAATATAACAATAATTAATTCTATAAAGAAATATACAACTTTAAAAAAATATGTTTATTATGAAAAGGGAATTCAATATGAGGATATGTTACTTATAATTTCATCGCATAATAATGCAAGGGAAATTAAAAAGAAATTTGATTTAGTGATTTATGATGATATAAAAAGTTTTTCCATTAATGATAGAGAGGATATAATTAAGATTACTCTTGATTTATGTAAGGAACTTGGAAGGATAATAGCATATTCTATAGAAAAGGTTTTTTTTAGCAATAATGAAGTGAACTTTCCTATAAGAAAAAATTGTATTCCTATAATAGAGCCTAAATTTATAGAAACTAGAATAGATATAAATAAAGATATACCTTATGTAGCTTATGAATATATAAAATGGTCTATTACAAATAATCATAAAGTTATAATATATGTTCCAGATCAACAACGAGTTTTCAGTGTATATAACTATTTATATAAATATTTTAATAGTTTTCATAGAACTAATATGCCTTTTATAAATAACCAAGGATATAATAAGCTATTATATAGTTTTAAAGAAATGCAAAATGGAATAATAATAACTAATGATTTTGATGATTTATATTTTAAAGTAAAAAATATAAATGTTATGGTATTTTTTGCTGATGATATTAAATTTGACTATAAGAAGTTAGTATATCTTTGTGGAAAAGTGGGTATAAATCAAAATAGACTTAGTGGAGAAGTAGTATTTCTAGGAAACTATGAAACTGATGATATTGATAAAGCAAAATATATAACGAGGTGTTTTAATAAAATGGCATGGGAAATGGAATTGTTAAAAATATAAGATATATATTGAAATGTGTTTTGAATTTAATATACAGTGCCGAAAAAAAGTGTATACTTTGTGGAGAAAGTTTACAAGAAGATAAGGTGTTGTGTATAAATTGCACAAGGGGAATGAAGGTATGTAACAATATTGTAAAACTTATACATGAAGAGTACATATTTAACTGTTACAGTTCATTGTATTACTCAGGAAACGTGAAAGAATTAATATTAAAATTAAAATATAAAAATAATTTTACGGCAGGATTAGCTTTTATAAATTATATAATGGACACAATAGAGATTCATAATATAAAGTTTGATATTATAACATATGTTCCGTCTTCTAAAAAAACTTTAAAAGAGAGAGGATATAATCAAGGAGAATATTTAGCTAAGTTAGTTGCAGAAAGAACTAATAAAAAGGTTATAAGGGTACTAGAAAAAAGCAGAGAAACTAAAGATCAAATAGGATTAACTAAAAACCAGAGGTGGGAAAACTTAGAAAATTCATTTAAATGTGTAAATAGAAATAAAATACAAGATAAAAAAATATTATTAATAGATGATGTCTTAACTACAGGTGCAACTGCATTTTTTTGTTCAAAGGAAATGGTTTCAAGTGGATGTAAAGAGGTAATCATATTAACTGTAGCAAAAAGTACTTTATAATTACAACTAAATTATATTATATCACATAAACAAAAAAATATCTTTAACAGATTTGTATAATAAGTTTATGATAAAGTGAGTAAAATAAGTTTGGAGTATTGAAAAGTGTTTAAATTTTCAGTAAATTACCAATAAGGTAGTTGTTATTAATATAGATAAGATATAAAATATATTTAAACAATAAATTTTATATATTCAAAATATCTATACTCATATATAGCTAAAAGATATACATGAAAGGGGCTGGCTTTATGAACATAAAAGTTATTGGAAAGAACATCGAAGTAACAAAAGGATTAAGGGAAGCAGTTGAAAGAAAATTATCTAAATTAGATAAATATTTCAATCCCAATGTAAAAGTCATAACTACCCTAAGTGTACAAAAGAGTAGGCAAATAGTAGAAGTTACTATACCTTTTAATGGAGTAATATTAAGAGCCGAGGAAGCTAACAATGATATGTATGCTGCCATAGATTTGGTTTTAGAAAAATTAGAAAGGCAAATAAGAAAACAAAAGACAAAGTTGGAAAAGAGAAAACATGGAGATGCTCTAAAATTTCAATTTATACCTGAGTATATTCCAAAAGATGCAGAGGATAATGTAGAATCAAAAATAGTTAAAACTAAAAAATTTGCAGTAAAACCAATGAGTAATGAAGAAGCAGTTCTCCAAATGGAACTTTTAGGACATAACTTCTTTGTTTTTAGAAATAGTGATACAGATGAAGTTAATGTTTTATATAAAAGAAAAGATGGTCAATACGGACTAATAGAACCTGAATTTTAATAGAAGATTAGTGAAAAGGCGAAAATTGTTGTCGCCTTTTTATTTTTTTAGAAAGTTAGATAAATTAATAAAATTATCTACAACTATATCAGGAGTAATGTTGGAATTTATATAATCGTTAAAGGACATACCTTTATTTAATATAAGTATTAAATTACTACCTCGTTTTTGAAAAGAGTTATATTCTTCAAGTAAATCATTTGTAACTATAACTAATTGTCTAAGATCAATATGTAATTCATTAAAGATATTATAACTACTACCTAATATATTTCTATCAGGAATAACTAATCTATTAGAAAAACGTTTTTTAAGGTACTCAATTAAGCATTTATCTTTACAAGCCTCACATCTAAGAGTTCCATAACTACATAATTTATATGATAATGTAATAATACCTTTGCTGTTTTGTAGAAAGGCTAGATCTTTTGAAGATATTTTAGTTGTATTTACAAATGTAAAATCTGGATTTTTTGAGTCTAAAGGAATGTTTAATTCTTTAAAATCTTGTAAATCATTTGAACTGCTAATAACAAATGCTGAAAAGTTTCCGTAAACCTTTTTTAAGTAGTTTATAAGTATATAATTAGGAGATATTATATGTTTAAAATTGCATAAAAAATTGTTGTTTACTAGCTTTTCATAATAATGGTTATGGCTAGCGTCACAGTTATTTGTGAAAAAAAAACAACTATATGGTGAAATTTTATTTATAAAGTTTAATGCATCTAAATCGATAGTATTATTACTAAAAAGCATATCTATATTAAATATAAAATATGGTTCATTGGGTAACATAAGCAATATCCTTCCATATGTATATATAAAGTTTTAAAGATAGTATACAAAAAAGTATATAAAAAAACAACAAATACATAAATACAATTTTTAGAACTAATATAAACTTTGGTAATAATCACAAAAACTATTTAAAAAGTATAATATTGAACGGTTAATGAATAGGTGTTATAATCAATAAGTATAATATTGAAATAATATAATAGTGAGGATGAAGATAATGGGACTGTTTGAAAAGATATTTGGTACATATAGTCAAAGAGAATTAAAAAAAATTGCACCAATAATAAATAAAATAGAATCTTACGAAAAAGAATTTGAAAAATTAACTGATGAACAGTTGAAAAATAAAACAGAAGAATTTAAGGAAATGATAAGAAGTGGGAAAACATTAGACGATATACTTCCGGAAGCATTTGCTGTAGCAAGGGAGGCTTCATGGAGAGTACTTGGTATGAAGCATTTTAGAGAACAGCTTATAGGTGGAATAGTTCTTCATCAAGGTAGAATTGCTGAAATGAAAACAGGTGAAGGTAAAACTTTAGTTGCAACATTACCTGCATATTTAAATGCATTATCAGGCAAGGGAGTACATGTAATAACTGTAAATGATTACCTTGCAAAAAGAGATAGAGATCAAATGGCTCAATTATATGAATTTTTAGGTCTTACTACTGGAGTAATAATCCATGATTTAGATAATGAACAAAGACGTGAAGCTTATAATTGTGATATTACATATGGAACTAATAATGAATTTGGGTTTGATTACTTAAGAGATAATATGGTTGTATATAAGGAAGAAAGAGTTCAAAGAAATTTAAATTTCTGCATAGTGGATGAAGTTGATTCTATTTTAATTGATGAAGCTAGAACTCCACTTATAATTTCTGGAGAAGGGGATAATTCTACAGATTTTTATAAGGTTGCAGATTTTTTTGCAAAAACATTAAAGGAAGATGATTATACAGTAGATGAAAAAACTAAATCTGTTATTTTAACAGAAAAAGGTATTGAAAAGGCAGAAAAGTTCTTCCATTTAGATAACTATGGTGATGCGGATAATATGCAAGTTCAACATCACGTAGTTCAAGCTTTAAAAGCTAACTATAATATGAAACGTGATAAAGATTATATGGTGAAAAACAATGAAGTTATTATAGTTGATGAATTTACAGGAAGACTTATGGAAGGTAGAAGATATAGTGATGGTTTACATCAAGCTATAGAAGCTAAAGAAGATGTCAAGATTCAAAAGGAATCTAAAACTCTTGCAACTATAACATTCCAAAACTATTTTAGAATGTATAATAAACTTTCTGGTATGACAGGTACAGCTGATACAGAAGAAGCTGAATTTAGAGAAATATATGGATTAGATGTAATCATTATACCTACACATAGACCAATAGCAAGAATAGATGCTCCAGATTTAGTATATAAATCAGAACGAGGTAAATTTAAGGCCATAGTTAATGAGATAGCTGAAACTTATAAGACTGGTCAACCAGTTTTAGTAGGTACAGTAAGTATAGAAAAATCAGAGCTGTTATCAGATATGTTAAAGAGAAAAGGAATTCCACATCAAGTACTTAATGCAAAATACCATGAAAAAGAGGCTGAAATAATCTCTCATGCTGGAGAAAAGGGTATGATTACAATAGCTACTAATATGGCTGGACGTGGTACTGATATTAAACTTGGGGAAGGCGTTGAAGAAGTAGGTGGACTTAAAGTAATTGGTACTGAAAGGCACGAATCAAGACGTATAGATAATCAGTTAAGAGGACGTTCTGGACGTCAAGGGGATCCTGGATATTCAAGATTTTATGTATCTTTAGAAGATGATTTAATGAGAATATTTGCATCAGAAAGATTACAGGGAGTTGTTGAAAGATTAGGATTAACAGATGAGGATGCAATAGAAAGTAGACTTGTTACAAATGCCATAGAAAATGCTCAAAAGAAAGTTGAAGGAAATAACTTTGATGTAAGAAAGAGTGTACTTCAATATGATGATGTTATGAATCAACAAAGGGAAGTTATATATAAACAAAGATCTCAAGTTCTTGAAGGAGAATCATTAAAAGAGGATATTCAAGAAATGATAAAATCAGTTATATCACAAGCTGTAGATGCTCATATGAGTGGTCTTGATGAAACTTTAGAGGAAGATTTAGAAAAATTATTAGCATATTTACAAGAAATATATTTACCAAAGGATTCTGTAACAGTAGATGAGCTTAAGATAAAATCTGATGATGAAATAAAAGATATATTAATAGATATTGCACAAAAATTATATAGTGAAAAAGAAGAAGAAATCACTTCAGAAAGAATGAGAGAAATAGAAAGGGTTATTCTTCTTAAGATTGTTGATACTAAATGGATGGATCATATTGACAATATGGATCACTTAAGACAAGGCATGGGACTTAGAGCTTATAGACAACAAGATCCAGTTCAAGCATATCAATTTGAAGGTAGTGAAATGTTTGATGAAATGATTAATAGTATAAAAATAGATACTGTTAAATATTTATTCCATATTCAAGTTGAAAGAAATATAGAAAGAGAAAGAGTTGCAAAGGAAACATCAACTAATATTAATGGAGATGATTCTCTTAAACAAGAGCCAGTAAGAAGAGATGATGATAAAGTAGGTAGAAATGATCTTTGTCCATGTGGAAGTGGGAAAAAGTATAAAAATTGTTGCGGAAAATAGATTAATTAAAAAATCCAGTTTATCTGGGTTTTTTAATTATATATATTATTTAAAGAGAGGGTGATTTTGTGATTATTCAGTTAGAAGAAGCTAAAAATACAATTACTGAATTAGAATCAAATTTAGATGAAGTGAGGGTTTCACTTTGACATTGCAAGTATAGAAAAACGAGTTTTAGAGCTTGAAAATAGAATGCAAGAAAGTAATTTTTGGGATAACATAAATAAAGCACAAGAAATTACTCAAGAAGCTAAAGGGCTTAAAGATAAAATAGAGAAGTATTATAATACTAAAAATAGATTAGAGGATTTAAAAGTTTTAATAGAAATAAGTATTGAAGAAGATGATGAATCTTCTGTAGAAGAAATTTTAAATGAAATAAAAGAAGTTAAAGTTATTATAGATGAATTTAAAGTGCAAATATTGCTTTCAGGAGAATATGATAAAAATAATGCTATAGTAAGTTTACATGCAGGTGCAGGTGGAACTGATGCACAAGATTGGACAGAAATGCTTTTAAGAATGTATACAAGATGGGCAGAAGCTAAAGGATATAAAGTTGAAATTTTGGATATACTTCCTGGTGATGAAGCAGGAATTAAAAGTGCTAGTCTTAAGATAATGGGTGAGTTTGCTTATGGTTATCTTAAAGCTGAAAAAGGAATTCATAGATTAGTTAGAATATCACCATTTAATGCTAATGGAAAAAGACAAACGTCATTTGCATCTTTAGAGGTTCTTCCAGAACTTACAGAAAGTCAAGATATTGAAATAAAATCAGATGATTTAAGAATAGATACTTATCGTGCTAGTGGTGCAGGTGGACAGCATATAAATAAAACAGATTCAGCTGTTAGAATTACTCATATACCAACTGGAATAGTTGTTCAAAGCCAAAGTGAACGAAGTCAGTTTCAAAATAAAGATACAGCTATGAGTATGTTAAAATCTAAGCTAGTAGAATTAAAAGAAAGAGCACATAAAGAAAAGATAGAAGATCTCAGTGGAGATTTAAAAGAAATAGGATGGGGAAGTCAAATAAGGTCATATGTATTTCAACCATATACTATGGTGAAGGATCATAGAACAAATACTGAAATGACAAATGTAGATGCTGTTATGGATGGAGATATAGACATATTTATAGTAGAATACTTAAAAGTTAATAAAAATTAAACTTTAAAGGCAAATAAAAGAATTATCTTTTATTTGCCTATTTTTATTTAAGAAGTTAGCAGATTGAACAGTCGTCAGTGTTATCTTCTTGACATGGATAGCAAGGATCTGGTTTTTCAGGTGTTGTAGGTATAGATGTTTTTGATTTAGAAAGAGTATAAATAATTTGTCCACAATTCTGTATAGCTTGTGTATCTAGTAATTTGTATCCATTGCTAAGAAGCTTTGCTAAGGCATATGAACACTTTGTTCCTCTAGGAATTCTTCTATCACTACAATAACTTACAACAATATCATCATAGTAACACCAGCCACTATTTAATTCACAAATAAGAATTATTACACTTACATTATTTTTCATTCAATGTTTACCTCCCTATAATCTTGAGATAGTTAATATAAAATAAATAGGTATATAGCTTGTCTCAATAATATATTATGTAAAATTATGTATTCATGTTACAAGTAAACATAGAATTAATGGTAAGATATACAACTTATATTTTAAATTTAGTGGGTAAGACTATTATTGTTGAAATTATTTAGTATATAGAGGAGGAATTTTAAATGCCAACAGGAACTAAACTAGAGCAGGCTTTAGCTTCAGCAAAGGGATTATCAGCAGATTTAAAAACTTTTTCATTAGATACAGATAATCAAGATGCTAAACAAATGTTTAAGCAATTATCTACAACTATGGAGAATGTAGCGCAAACTATTCAAGGAAGATTAGATTTTGTAAAACAAGAAGAACCTCAATATAGAGACTAATTTAAAAAATATCCTAGAATTTAATAAAAATTAAATTCTAGGATATTTTATTTTAACATATAAAAATTAAATAAATTATCGTAACAAATAGTGATAAATATAATAAATAATATTGTTATAGAGTTTCCTAATAGAAAATATATATTTCATAATTTTTAATATAAAAGAAGTTGATTTTAAATTATTTTTTTACATATATAATTATAAAAGAGAATAGTAGCAAATCATGAAAAATTGGACTTTTAGGCTATATTAATGTAAAATTATGAGAGTGATATGAAAATATATTTTTAAAAGAAGTGGAGGAAATAATGACGAATATTAATAATAAATTAGCAGAGGAATTTAATATACAATTAAAACAAGTAAACAGTGTTATTGAACTTTTGGATGGAGGAAACACTGTTCCTTTTATTGCCAGATATAGAAAAGAAAAAACTGGTGGACTTGATGATATAATTTTAAGAAATCTTGCTGAAAGACTTACATATTTAAGAAACTTAGAAGAAAGAAAATGTGATGTAATAAGAATAATTGGAGAACAAGATAAACTTACAGAAGATTTAAAACTAAAAATTCAAATATGTGAAACGTTAACAGAAGTAGAAGATATATATAGGCCATTTAAACCTAAAAAAAGAACTAGAGCTACTATAGCTACTGAAAAGGGATTAAAACCACTTGCTGAATTAATTATTAATGGTGAGTTTAAAGAGAATATAGAGGAATATGCAAAGAAATTTATAAACGAAGAAAAAGAAGTATACTCTGAAATAGAAGCTTTAAATGGAGCTAAAGATATAGTTGCTGAAGCCATTTCAGATGAAGCTGAGTATAGAAAGTGGATAAGAGAATTTGTTAGAAAAAATGGTATGATTGAATGTACTGGAAGTAGCGAAGAACCAACTCCATATGAAATGTATTATAATTATTCTGAAGCTATTTTAAAAATACCTTCTCATAGAATTTTAGCAATTAATAGAGGAGAAAAAGAGAAGATTTTATCTGTAAAAATAACATGTGATAGTAGTAAGATAATAGATTATTTAAATAGAAAATGTAAAAAACAAAATTCGATTACAGATAAGTTTATAGAAGAAAGTGTTGAAGATTCTTTAAAAAGACTTATTTATCCGTCAATTGAAAGAGAGATAAGGGCAGAACTTACCGATAAGGGAGAAGAAGGTGCCATTGATGTTTTTAAGGCTAATTTAAGTGCTCTTTTAATGCAAGCGCCTATAAAGGGTAAAGTTGTTTTAGGATATGACCCTGGATTTAGAACTGGATGTAAGATAGCTGTATTAGATGATACAGGAAAACTTTTAGATACAGCAACGGTATATGCAACTGCGCCACAAAATGATGTTCATGGATCAATAAAGATACTTAAAGAACTTGTATATAAACATAATGTAGATGTTGTGTCATTAGGAAATGGAACAGCTAGTAGGGAATCAGAAGAAGTTTTAGCTAGACTTATAGAAGAAGTTAAGAAAGAAAGTGGAAAAGATTTATTTTATGTTGTAGTATCAGAGGCAGGAGCATCAGTTTATTCAGCATCCGAACTTGCAACAAAAGAATACCCAGATATAAATGTTTCTATAAGAGGTGCTATTTCAATAGGACGTAGACTTCAAGATCCTATGGCTGAACTTGTAAAAATTGATCCTAAATCAATAGGGGTTGGTCAATATCAACATGATGTATCTTCAAAAAGACTAGATGAATCATTAAGGGGTGTTGTAGAGAATGTAGTAAACAGTGTTGGAGTAGATTTAAACATAGCAACACCTTCACTTTTGGCATATATTTCAGGAATAAATTCAACTATTGCAAAAAATATAGTTGAATATAGAGAAGAAAATGGTAAGTTTAAAAATAGAAAAGAACTTTTAAAGGTAAAAAGGCTTGGACCAAAAGCCTTTGAACAATGTGCAGGGTTTTTAAGAGTAACGGAAAGTAAAGAAGTCCTTGATAATACATCTGTTCATCCAGAATCATATAAAGCAACTAAGGAATTGTTGAAGATATTAGGTTATACAGAGGATGATATTAAGAAAGGAAATTTATCAGATATAGATAGCAAAGTTAGAGAGAATAAACTGGAAAGTTTAGCAGAAAAGTTAGGTGTTGGAGTTCCAACTCTTAAAGATATAATAAAAGAAATAAAAAAACCAGGTCGTGATCCAAGAGAAGAACTTCCAAAACCAATATTTAAAAAAGGAATAGTTGATATAAATCAGTTAAAAACTGATATGATATTAACAGGAACAGTTAGAAATGTAGCAGATTTTGGAGCTTTTGTAGATATAGGAGTTCATCAAGATGGACTAGTTCATATAAGTCAACTATCGGATAAGTTTGTTAAAAATCCTCTAGATATAGTTAAAGTTGGAGATATAGTTGAAGTTAGAGTTTTAGAAGTAGATGAAAAGAGGGGGAGAATATCTCTTTCTATGAAGAAGTAAAGGTTGAATTATGTAATTAAAAGTAGTATAATTATATACAAATAAAGTAAATAGTATCTTCAGGGCAGGGTGTAATTCCCGACCGGCGGTAGAGTCCGCGAGCCATATGTATGGCTGACTTGGTGAAATCCCAAGACCGACAGTAAAGTCTGGATGGAAGAAGGTATAGATAGAGTATTAGTAGGATTTTTTTGCCCTGATGATTTTTAATATCATCAGGGTTTTTTGAATATAGCTCTACCATACCCTTGAAGATAATAAAACAAGGGGGTTTGTTATGAGACATAATAATTTAAACAAAATGATTAAAATATCACTTTTATCTGTTATGGCATTTATATTAATGTTTTTTGAAGTGTCTATGCCGATATTTCCTAACTTCTTAAAAATAGACATAAGTGATCTTCCAGCACTACTTGGTTCCTTTGCACTTGGACCATTAGAGGGAGTTGGAATTGAGTTATTTAAAAACATATTGCATGTAATATTTAAAGGAACACAGACTGGACTTGTTGGTGAATTTGCAAATTTTATAGTAGGTGCAGTATTTGTTTTGATAGCAGGATATATATATAGATGTAAAAAATCTAAGAAAACGGCTATTTTAGGATTGTTAACAGGTTCCATAGTAATGTCCGTAGTTGCAGCAGTATTAAATTATAGTATATTTTTACCTTTATTTGCAAAAGTATTAAAAATTCCAATGGATGCTTTTGTATCAATGGGAAGCTTTGTAAATCCTAAGATACACACTTTAAGGGATTTAGTTATGTGGTCTATATTACCTTTTAACTTAGTGAAGGGGTTAATTGTATCCATTATAACTTTAGTTATGTATAAAAGTGTATCACCTATATTACACAAAGATGAAGTTATACAAAAAAGAAAAATTAATGCTTTAGAAAATCAACGATAAATATGACATAAAAAATACGCTAGTAGTTTAACTAGCGTATTTTTTATTCTAAAACATCTTTTTTCCACATTACTAAGGCGTTTACATTAGGTCCGTAATAATTTTTTCTTAAGCCTTCTTCTAAAAAACCATATTTTTTATATAAGTTTCTAGCTACAGTATTATTTTCACGAACTTCTAGGGTAATAGCTGGAATCTTTCTTTCTGTACATATGTCCATTATGCCATTCATTAAATAATTGCTAGCACCAAGACCCCTATAATCCGGATGTACTGCAATATTAGTTATATGAGCTTCGTCTATAATAAGCCATATACCTGCATAGCCTATGATTTCATTATGTTGGTCTTTTAATACAATGTATTTAGAAAAGTTATTTCTAAATTCATTTTTTAAAGTTTGTAGCTTCCAAGGAGGATTAAAACATATATTATTTATTTTTAATACTGATTCTAAGTCTTCCTCTTTCATTTCTTGAAGTGATAAATTATTCATTTTCTTTCATCCTTAATTTATTTTCGTATTCTCTTTCAGCTTGTGATTTTCTAAGATAAATAGGAGCAAATGTAAGTGAATTATCAGAAACTCCATCTTTTAATAATTGAAGACCTAGTTCACCTAATGAAGAAGCTCTTGCAAAGTTAACATTATTAGGAGCAAAATAAACTTTCGAAAAACTAATGGATAATTTATCTTTAAATTTAGGGATAGCATCTCCTATAAAGTTTACAGAATCACAGTTTGTTTCTTTTATAATAGAAATTAATTCATCAATATGTAAAGCCATATAGTCAGTTAATTTTTTTAATTTTCCATCTTCAAAGGAATATAATGCAGTATAAACATTATCCCTTAATGCATCGATAATTGGGCATATAATACCACTACTATAAGCTAAATTAAATGCTAATCCATCTAATGATGAAATGCCAACAAAAGGTTTCCCAGTTCCATCAGCAAGACCTTTAACTGTTGCAATACCTATTCTAAGACCAGTAAAGGAACCAGGGCCACTAGATACAGCAAATGCATCTATATCATTTATTGTTAATTTTAAATCCTTTAATAAAGAATCGATTAGAGGCATTAATATGACAGAATGTTGTTTTTTATCATTTAGAGTTATTTCACCTAATAGTTTATTATCTTCTAAAATAGCACAAGATGCGCTGGAAGTAGAAGAATCTATGCTAAGAATTTTCATATTTTAATCTCCTTTACATAATTGTATCTGTTACCATTATAAGTTATATTTATTTTTCTAAAAGTATCTCCAAGTTCAGGTAATTTTGTTATTTCTACTTTTAAATATTCCTTTGGAATTAATTCTTCTATATAGTTAGCCCATTCAACAATGCTAACACCATCTCCAAATATATATTCATCAAAGCCAATAGCTTCTATTTCATCAGGATCATTAACTCTATATACATCAAAGTGGTATAATTTAAGTCTTCCTTTATATTCGTTAACTATGTTAAAAGTAGGACTAGTTATATGATCATGAATTTCAAGACCTTTAGCTATACCTTTGGTTATATGAGTTTTCCCAGTACCAAGATCTCCAATTAAACATATAATATCACCTCTATTTACAAGCTTACCTATTTGTAATCCAATATCAACAGTTTTATCTACACTATCAACTATAAAATTCATTTATATCAACTCCTAAGATTAATACATTATTAATTCATAAGTTATTTTATACTAAATATACGAAAAATAAAAGCGTATAAGAAAGTGAGTGTAATAAATACAATGATTTTTATGGATTATATCATAAATATTTTTTCTATTATCTAAATTTGAAGGATTGGCTGATATAAATACATATAAGTTGAAGGTTTAGAATGATTAATAAAGTTATGGTTAGAATAATTTATTGGATATATAGAGAATAACTTGGAAAGGAAGTTACTAAGATGAAGTTAGAGGTTAATTATAGAATCCTTAGATTGTTATTGATATTATTTATAATGTTAATAACATCTATATTTATTATAAAGTTTTTTGGAAGAGGAGAAAGTATACATAAATTTTTATTTAAAAATACAATAACTGTTCAATCTGAAGAAGAGTTTAATTATAATATATTAAATATTTATGGAGATGTACATATAAGAGGAAAGACTACGGGTAATATATCTACAATAGGTTCAGATGTATATATAGATGGGGAGGTTAAAGGAAATATTATATGTTTGTTTGGAAGAATTCATAAAGGAGAAAAGGCAAAGGTATATGGAAAAGAAGTAGAAGTAAGTAAAGAAAAAAGAGATAAGTTTATTGAAAACAGTATTTTTCATATTAATCAGCTTTTATATATAATAATTGGAATAATTATTTGTGAAAGTTTATATTTTATGGATAGTAAACAAAGGTTGAGAGTAGCTAATAAATTATCTAGTAGTTTAAGTGAAAAGTTTAAATATGGATATATTATTGGCATTAGTGAAGTGTTGATATTGTTAGTTTTAATTTTTTCTTTTTTAGGAATACAATTTTCTCCAGCAATAGGACTTATACCACTTATTTCCCTTGTGGGATTTATTATGTATATTATAGGTTTTATATCAATAATAATATATATAGGTAAGAAGATAAACTTAAATTTAAGTATTCAAATACCGTACCCGGTTTATATAAGTTTATTTATTATAATATATAGTTTTATAAGAAATATACCCTATTTAGGTATTATTATAGAAGCTTTTTTAGTAATTCCTTTATCTATGGGTATGATTTATGTTGAGTATTTTCATAATTGTTTAAATAGATTAAATTCTAGTTTCTATGAAAAAACTAGATAAAATATAAAAAAAGTATTGCATAAAGTTTATAAGGGTGATATAATAATAATCGTTCCATAGGGGTATGGCTCAATTGGTAGAGTAGTGGTCTCCAAAACCATTGGTTCTGGGTTCGAGTCCTAGTGCCCCTGCCAGAATAAAGTCAGTAATCATTAAGATTACTGGCTTTTTTTATATAATAAAAAATAAATCTTTATTTTCTTATAATTAACATGTTGTTTATAAAAAACTAATGGGAGGATAGATAAAAATGAATAAAAAAAATATAAATAAAAAAATTATATATTGTACAGTTGTAATAGGAGTTATAGGTATAATTTCAGCCGGAATATATAGGCATCATAAAATAAAAACATATAATATGTTATTAAATGAGGCAAATAATAATCTAAAAAGTTATAAGTATGATGAAGCTATAATTTTATTTAAAGAAGCTATGAAGTATAAAAAAGATTTAGGAATAAAGAATTCAATAAATTTAGCTGAAAAACTAAAAATTAATAAAAAAAGTTATGAGAATGCTCTTTCTTTTATGAAAGAAGAAAGATATTTAGATGCCATAGATAATTTTAAAAAAGTATCAGATATAGATAAAAATTTATATAAGGATTCTCAAAAAAATATAGAAGAGTGTAAAAAAAGTTTAGTGAGTAAAAATATAATGCTGTCTAAGGAATCTGTGAGTAATAATGATTATAGTAAGGATAATAAATATATAACGGATATAACAAATATAGATAATAATAAAGAAGTTAAACAATTGCAGAAACCTATGAATAAAAAGATAAAAAGTTATCCACAAAAATCTGAGAATATAGAAAATAAGTCACAAATAATTAACAGAAATATCAATAAGCCTGTAAGTAAGCAACAAGCAGAGGACAAGATAAAAAATTATATAAAGAGTACTAGTCAAGAAATACCTAATTTGAAGGTAGAATATGATCACGATGATACTAAATCAGGAAGAAAATATTTTGTAATACATGTATACTGCATTGTAGATGATCACACAGCAACAATGGGATGGTATTATGTAAATGAACAAGATGGAAAGTGTTCTAAATGGGATTTAGCAGAAGATAAATTAGTACCACTAACTTGATAGAGAGTTATTAAGGTGTCATGGTATTGATACTGTAAATAATTTTTAAAAATTATATAGTAATGAAGGTGATGTATTGATAAAAAAACAGAAGCTAAAAGTTTATATTGAAATGTTTGTTATATTTTTAAAAATAGGGGCTTTTACAATTGGGGGAGGCTATGCAATGCTCCCTTTAATTGAAAGAGAAATAGTAGATAAAAAATCATGGATAGAAAAAGAAGAATATCTAGATATGATAGCGCTTGCACAATCATCACCAGGACCAATTGCTGTTAATACATCGGTATTTGTAGGATATAAAATAGGTGGAGCTCTAGGGGTTTTGGCAACAACACTAGGAGCTGTATTACCATCTTTTTTAATAATTTTAATTGTTGCTTCGTTTTTTGTGGAAATTCAAAATAATATTATTGTAGAAAAAGTTTTTAAAGGAATTAGACCAGCTGTAGTTGCACTTATAGCAGCACCAGTTATAAGTATGGGGAAAGATGCTAAAGTAAATAAAAAAACAGTAATTATACCAATTATAGTAGCAATTTTAGTGGGATTTTTTAAGGTTATGGCCATAATAGTTATAATAGTTTCAGCAATACTAGGTATTGTATATACAAAGTATAAAGGAGAGAAAAAAGATGACACTATTTAATCTTTTTATAACCTTCTTCAAAATAGGACTTTTTAGCTTTGGTGGGGGATATGCTATGTTATCTATGATACAACAAGAAGTAGTAAGTATTCATGGATGGGTTAAAACAGAAGAATTTATAAATATGGTTGCCATTTCTCAAGCAACTCCAGGTCCTATTGCCATAAATATGGCAACTTATGTAGGATTTAAGGTGAATAGTGTGTTAGGAGCAGTATTTGCAACACTAGGAGTTATAACTCCATCAGTTATAATAATGGTTATTATAACTAGATTTTTTGTTAAGTTTAAAAATAATAAGTATGTAGAGGGTGCCTTTTTAGGAATTAGGCCGACTACAGTTGGTTTAGTAGCTGCTGCTGCAATACTTGTAACTACTGGTGCATTTATTGATTTTAAAAGTATAATTATTTTTATATGTGCATTTATATTATCATATAAGAAGTTTGATCCCATACTTTTAATAATAATATCAGGAATTTTGGGGTACATATTATATTAAAAGAAGCACACAGTAGATTACTGTGTGCTTCTTCATTAATTAAGTATAGATTTAAATGTATTAGACATTTTCTTTAAATTCTCAATATAATTAGGATCAAGAGGGGCAAGTTTCTCTGCTTTCCCACCTAATTCTTTGGCAGATGTTGTAGCTTGTTTACTATCAGTTTCAGCTTGATAAAATATTGTTTTTATACCTTTAGATTTACCAAAGTCTATTATTTTTTGCATATCTTGCGGTGTAGATTCTTTTCCTTCTTCTTCTAAAGCAATCATTTCTAATCCGTAATCATCAGCAAAATATCCGAAGGCAGGATGATATACTATTATAGATTTAGTTTTTAGTGTTTTTAAAGAAGCTTTTATATTTTTATCAGCGTCATCTAGTTTATTTATATATGTTTTTGCATTTTTTTCATAAATATCTTTATTATTTGGATCTAGAGAACAAAGATTATTTTTTATTACATTTATCATAATTTTAACTCTTTTAGGAGATAACCATATATGTGGATCACGACTACCAGGAGCAAATTCTCTATCTTTATAAGTTTTTCTTACTTCACTTGCAAGATCTATAATTTTTACATTTGAATTAAAGTCTTTTGTCTTTGGTAATATTGAGTTAACCTCAGCAGGAACACTCATGGTGAAATATAGCTTTGATTTACTGAATCTTTCTAAAAGATCTGGAGTAGGTTCAAAAGTTTCAGGACTTTGTCCAGGTGGAATCATAGTAACTACATTAACTAAATCTCCAGCAATAGACTTAACAAAGGTTTCTTCTGGTATTATAGAAACAGCTACTGTTAATTTATCGTTTGTAGTATTATTTTTGTTTGAATATGAACTTTTAGTGCAACCGGTTAAAATAAGCATTACGATAAAAGTTGTTGTAATAAACAATTTCTTTAATACGGGTTTCATATTATCACTCCTATGATTTATAATGCATATCATTTGCAAAAGTAAAATAATTATATCATGTAAGTTATATTAATTCAAATAATTTACATAAGTTATATTTTTATAGTGAAAATTATACTTTTATCAAGTAGACATTAGCTAGATGAAGTGATATAATTACAGTGTTTTTTATATATGATATTAATGTTAGAGGAGAATCAGTATGAAAAGAATCATGGCATTTATAATATCATTTATATTTTTTCTTACAGGCTGTGCAATACATAACAAAATGGACTCTTCTAATACTAGTTCAGAAAATAAAAAAATTTGTAAAAAAAATCAAAAATACAGTTTTGGTCCTACAGCAGATTTATCAAAAATAAGCGACGAAAAGAAGATAGAATTACAGAATTTATTAAATAATCTTGGAAATGTTCCTAATGATATGGTAACGTTTAATCCAATAAATGCATATTATAATGATGATGGTAGTTTAACTGTTAATTTGTTTATTAGGAATGGTCATAAAGAAGCTATATTTAATATAGATGTTAATCTAAAGCTTATAAAAGATGGTAAAGTCATTGCATCTGCACCTTTTAGTTTTATTAAAGAAGAATTTGGTGTAATTGAAAGTAATGATTCAAGACCGTGGACTATATTGTATTATCCTGAAGATATACATATTAAAGATGTAAAGTTAGACAGCTATGTAATAGAAGGAGAGAACATTCAATACGAATACTAATAATTATCTTGATTGAGCCTAAAGTTATATGGGTATAAATCAGGATTTTTTTATGTAAAAAATTGTGATAAAATGATTTGTGTAAGGGTGTTGAAATGGAGGATGTTACTATGCTTAAGTATGATATAGTAATAATAGGAGGAGGAGCTGCAGGTCTTGCGGCTGCTATTAGTGCTAAAAAGAGCGGAATTGATAAGATATTAATTTTAGAAAGAGAAAGTTGTCTTGGAGGTACACTTAATCAGTGTATTCATAATGGATTTGGTTTAGAAATATTTAATGAGAATCTTACAGGTCCAGAATATGTTGAGAAATTTATAGAAGCTATTAATGAAATGAATATAGAATATAAATTAGATACTTGTGTTATGGAATTTAATAGTGATAAAGTTATAAAGGCAGTTAGTAAAAGTGGAATAATTGAAATAAAATCTAAGGCTATAATTATATCAACGGGATGTAGGGAAAAACCTAGAGGATTAATAAATATAGCAGGAAGAAAAAGTGCTGGTATATTTACAGCAGGATCAGCTCAAAAATTTATTAATTTAGAAGGATATATGCCAGGAAAAGAAATTGTTATTTTAGGTTCAGGAAATACTGCTTTAATTATGGCTAGAAGATTTACTTTGGAAGGGGCAACTGTAAAAGCAGTTATAGAAATTTTGCCTTGTGTTGAAGGAAATAAAAAACTTATTAAAGAGTGTTTAGAAGATTTTAATATACCATTAATATTTTCACATACAGTTATAGATGTCCAGGGAAAGGAAAGAATAAAAGGTATTACTATAGCAAAAGTTAAGAATAATACTATAATACCTGATACGGAACAAGAAATAAGTTGTGATACCATTGTGTTATCTGTTGAATTATCTCCAGAAAGTGAATTAGCATTTAAAGCAGGACTAGAAATTGTTCCATTTACAAAGGGTATAAAAGTTAATGAAAATATGGAAACTAATGTGAGTGGAATATTTAGTTGTGGAAATGTTGTTTTTATTCATGATAAAGTTGACAATATAACTTATGAGGGATATAGAGCAGGAGAAAATGCGGTAAACTATATTACAAAATAAAGTTAGAAGCCTAAAGGTTGCAGGAAAAACCCTAGGCTTTTTCTAAAATAGTTTGTTAAAGCAAGATTTACATATTAGCGTAGTTCCTTTATTTGCAGAAATAGAATCAGAAGGATTTTTTAATGTCTTTCCACAGACATCGCAATGAGTAAAATTAGATTTTTTTTCTTGTAAAGGCTTAATGCTTTTAGATATATTAGATTTTTTATTAGCTGGAGGATTATAGATTATAGGTTTATTAGGTGTTTCTAGTTGGGTTATTTTATAATCTATTTTATGAGTACTTTCGCCATAAAGTTCTAATTCAAAACGAGGATTTTTACTATCGTAATGTTCTTCGATTATAAGATGACGTATTTGAGCATCATTAATTATAAGGCCACTTTTTTCAATTCCGTCAAAAATACTTTTTGGAATATTTGTAGTATCGGGATGTCTTTTTTGACTTTTATAATAAACTTTTAAAATTGCGATTAGTGATTCTGTAAAGAATATATTAGGGTTTTGAAGTCTAGCCTCATAGGCTATTAATTCTTCATATACTCCGTATCTGTCGTGATATTTTCCAGAGTTATATGGTAGAATAGCTCTTCCTTTAGTATTTGATAATTTAAAATTTGATTTTGTAATTGGGGATCCATGAACAATAACTTTAGCGTAATTTGTATACATAATTTAACTCCTTAATTTATTATATAAATATATATAAATAATTATAGCACATATGTTCGAATGAACAAATAATATGAAAGAGGGAAAGGTATGAGTAAAGATATAAAAATTCTTGCAATAGAAAGTAGTTGTGATGAAACAGCAGCAGCAGTAGTTGTAAATGGAAGAGAAGTTTTATCTAATGTTATAGCATCTCAAATAGATATACATACTAAGTTTGGAGGAGTAGTTCCAGAGGTTGCATCAAGAAAACATATAGAGGCTATTGGAATTGTAGTTAAAGAAGCATTAGAGGAGGCGAAAGTTGAACTTAAAGATATAGATGCAATAGGAGTAACATATGGACCGGGATTGGTAGGAGCCTTATTAGTAGGAGTTCAATATGCTAAGTCACTTGCCTATGCATTGCAAAAACCTTTAATTGGAGTTAATCATATAGAGGGACATATTAGTGCTAACTTTATACAGTATAAGGATTTAAAACCTCCATTTGTTTGTCTTGTTGTATCAGGTGGACATACATTTATAGTTCATATGAAAGATTATGGTGAATTTGAGGTTTTAGGTGAAACTAGAGATGATGCAGCTGGAGAAGCTTTTGATAAAGTTGCAAGAGCTATTGGACTTGGATACCCTGGTGGTCCAAAGATAGATAAAATCTCAAGAGAAGGAAATGAAAATGCTATAGTTTTTCCGAGGGCTAAATTTCATGAAAAGGATAGCTTAGATTTTTCTTTTAGTGGTATTAAATCTGCAGTACTTAATTATATAAATAAAATGACTATGAAAAATGAAGAAATAAACAGAGCAGATGTTGCGGCATCTTTCCAAAAGTCAGTTGTAGATGTTTTAGTTGATAATGTAGTTAAGGCTTGTAAAATGAAAAAAGTAAATAGAATTGCTATAGCGGGAGGAGTTGCTTCTAATTCCCATCTTAGAGAGGCAATGATAAAAGCAGGAAATAGAAATGGAATAGATATATTATTCCCTGAACCTATACTATGTACAGACAATGCAGCTATGATTGGAAGTGCTGCATATTTCGAATATTTAAAGGGCATTAAAGCTCCCCTTGAGTTAAATGCTATTCCTAACTTAAAGCTTGGTGAAAGATAAAAAAATAACTAGAACAATTTTAAATTGTTCTAGTTATTTTTTTAAGTTTTTATTATAAAGCTTTTAACATAAATATAATATATAGTACTTTTCAAAGGAGAATAAACATGAAGGGTAAAGTAAAATTTATTGGATTTAGTATTATATTTGCAATTATTATATTTATGTTATTTTATTATAAATTAGATTATGATTTTTTCAGAAAAAATACTATAGTTTGGGCTATGGGTACGGAACCAATAACTTTAGATCCTAAGTACGCACAAGACATTGAATCAGCAAAAGTTATTGTAAATATATATGATGGTTTAGTGAGGTACAAAGAAAATTCAAGTGACATTCAGCCAGCTCTTGCCACTAATTGGGATACAAGTAAGGATAAAAGAGAATATACTTTTTATTTAAGAAAAGGAATAAAATTTCATGATGGTACGGAATTTAATGCATATTCAGTTAGGGAAAGTATAATAAGACAGTTAGATGTAAAGGAAAACAGTAATATAAACTACTTTAAAAGGATTTTTAAGAATCTTATTAATATAAATATAATAGATAAATATACATTAAAAATAATTCTTAAGGAAAAAGATGAAAAATTTCTTTCAAACTTAGCTATGCCATATGCAGCACCTATTGTAAGTCCAAAGGCTATTAGAAAATATGGTGATAAATATTTTAAGCATCCTATAGGAACTGGAGCTTTTAAATTTGTTTCATGGAAAAAAGGAGAAGCTATAGTACTTAAAAAAAATAATGATTATTGGGGAGAAAAGGCTAAGGTTAAAAGAATAGTTTTTAAATTTATAAAGAAAAATCCACAAAGGGTATTAAAATTTATTAAAAAGGATGTGGATGTTGTGGATAATTTAGATTCAACTAGTATTATGGATATAGAAAAAGTGGGTGGAAAAATACTTCAACAAAAAGGAAATAATATAAATTATATTATGTTCAATTATTCAAATTATCCATTAAATAATTTAAAATTAAGAAAAGCTATTTGTAGTGCTATAGATAGGGAAAAGATAATAAAAAAATTTTATAATGGTTATTCAAATACAATTAAAGATGGTATATTATATAATCCTCAATTAAGTATAGAAACTTTTCAAAATTTAAATTTAGATAATTTAAATGTAAAAATGATTATTTATTCTAATCCAACGAGTTATAATACTATAGGAGAAAGGTTAGCGGAATATGTTCAACAGAACTTATTAGAAATTGGTATTAAGGCTATAATTGACGTTTTACCATGGGATAAGTATCATGAAAAAATAAATCAAGGAAATTGGGATATAATGTTTTATGGATGTATAGGAGAAAAGGAATGCGCCTATATAAAAGAAGCTTTTATGAAAAATAATATATGTTTTCCAATATGTGACTCCAAACTAATATTAGCATATTCAGATAAAATATCTGGATTAAAGTATCATACCTCTGGAGTTATATTTTTAAATAAGGTATATATTAAATAATAAGATATATAATAAAAGTATATATGACATATGTTAACTGTCATATATACTTTTAGCATTTTAAAGAAGTTCCTCCCATTCAGTGTATAAAAGTTCAAGTTTATTTTCTTTAGTTAAAAGTTCTTTATTAACCTCTTCACTTTTATTAGGATCTGAATAAATTTCTTCAAGACATAGTTTTTGTTGAAGTTCTTCGATATATTTTTCCAAAGAAGCTATATCTTGTTCTAAATTTTTAACCTTTAATTTCTTTTGCTTTTCAAGTTTTGCTTCTTCACGCTTTTTTTTCTTTTCTGATTGAATTTGTGTTTTTGTTTTTCCTTGAATTTCTTCTATTTGTTGAAATCTAAATGGGTTTTTCTTTTTTTCTACATAGTAACTATAGTTACCAAGGTATGTTTTAATACCATCTATGTTTAGTTCGTGTATTTTTTCTACAACTTTATTTAAAAAATATCTATCATGAGATATAACAAGTACAGTTCCGTCATAATCTATTATAGCATCTTCTAAAGCTTCTCGAGACATTATATCAAGGTGATTTGTAGGTTCATCTAATAATAGAAAATTAGACTTTGAAAGTATAATTTTAAGTAAGTTTATTCTACATTTTTCACCACCACTTAATTTTGAAACTTGTTTAAATACATCATCTCCTGTAAATAAAAATGCTGCTAGAACGTTTCTTATTTCTGTAGTAGTCATTTTAGGAAAGTCATCCCAAACTTCATCAATAACAGTTTTATTTGGATCCAAGTTAGATTGTTCTTGATCATAATATCCAATAAAAACATTTTTACCTAAAGAGAAATTGCCACTATCTTGTTTAATTTTATTCATAAGTATTTTAAATAAAGTTGTTTTTCCACGACCATTTTCACCAATTAAAGCAATGTGTTCTCCACGCTTTACATCTAAGTTTAAATTTTCGAAGAGAAGTTTATCTTCATAGCGTTTTGAAAGATTTTCGGCGTATAATACGTCATTACCACTTTTAATTTGAGTTTCGAATTTAAACCTATGTAGTTTTCTATCTTCAGTAGGGCAATCAAGTCTTTCTATTTTATCTAAAGCTTTTTGTCTACTTTCAGCAGCTTTTATACTTTTTTCTCTATTGAATGAACGATATTTTTCTATTATTTCTTCTTGACGTTTGATTTCAGCTTGTTGCAAATTGTATGCTTTTAGTTTTTCTTCAAATACTTTTTTCTTTAAGTCAATAAAAGTTGTGTAATTTCCGTTGTAAACATCTAATTTACCGTTTATAAGCTCAAAGGTTTTAGTTGTTATACAATCTAAAAAGTATCTATCATGAGAAATTATAATTATAGTTCCTTTATAATTTTGCAAATAATCTTCAAGCCATTCAATTGCATCTAAATCTAGATGGTTAGTAGGTTCATCTAATAATAAAATGTCAGGCTTAGAAAGTAATAATTTACATAGTGCTACTCTAGTTTTTTGACCACCACTTAAAATATTTATTGGTTTATAATAATGTTCTTCTGTAAATCCTAGTCCTTTTAATACTTTACTTATTTCTGCCTTATATAGATATCCACCACGATTATTATAAAGTTCAGATAAGTTTGTATAATCTTTTATAATTTTGTTGTGGTAATCTGCATTAGAAGAATCATAGGGTTTATTCATTTCTGATTCTAATAAAGCTAGTTTATTTTCCATGTTTATTAAATCTTGAAATACTAATAGGGCTTCATCATAGATAGAATTATTACTATCTAGAGATAAATGCTGAGATAAGTAACCAATTTTTTTGTTTTTATCTAAAAACATATCTCCACTATCAGCATCTAATTGTTTAGTTAAAATTTTAAATAAAGTAGATTTGCCGGCACCATTACATCCAACTAGTCCTACGTGTTCTCCTTCATCTATATTAAAGGTTATATTTTTTAAAATTTCATCTATACCGTAACTCTTTGTTATATTTTTACAACTTAAAACTATCATGAATGTTCACCTTCCTTAGTATATTTTACTATGAGAATATATTTTTTTGTAGTAAAATTTTGCTGAAAACTTTTGGTGATAGTTAAGAGTTTAACATAATAATATTGAATAATTAAAAGAATAAATTTAATTATAAATAACAATATCATTACAAGTAAATAAAATACTTATAAAGAAATATATTGAAAAAGTGTATAAATATCCATAAAGTCTTTAAAAAATAACACAAAAAATAGAATTTTAAGGCTTTGCTGTTATTGTATTAACAAATTAACTATAGTAAAATGATTAATAGTGATATTTGTAGGATATAGTATAGATATATTATTTTATTGAAATTAAAACAAGGAGTGTAACATAAGTGGAAAAGAAAAGAAATATTTCAATGGCCGTTATAAGAAGATTACCAAAATATTACAGATACTTATCTGAACTAATAGATAATGATGTTGATAGAATTTCTTCTAAAGAATTAAGTGAAAAAATAGGATTTACTGCATCACAAATTCGTCAAGATCTTAATAACTTTGGAGATTTTGGTCAACAAGGATACGGATATAATGTAAAAGATTTATATAATGAAATAAGATCTATATTAGGGTTAAACGGGGATTATAATATAGTTATTGTTGGTGCAGGTAATATAGGGCAAGCAATTGCTAATTATACTAATTTTGATAAAATGGGATTTAACTTAAAAGGTATTTTTGATGTTAATCCTAAATTATTAGGATTAAAAATAAGAGACGTAGAAATAAAGGATATAGATAAATTAGAAGATTTTTTACAAAAAGAAAAAGTTCATATTGGAGTTATTTGTGTTACTAAAAGTAATGCTCAAGATGTATGTGATATATTCAAAAGAAATGGTGTTAAAGGAATATGGAATTTTGCACCTATTGATTTAATAGGTGGAGAAGATGTAGTTATAGAAAATGTTCACTTAAGTGAAAGTTTATTAACACTTACATACCTTTTGAATGGATTTAAATAGGAATAAGTTACTATAATTAAAAATAAAAATAAAAAAAGGATTTAGATTCCAAAAACTCATATTTTTATTGAAAAATACAAATATTAGTTATATAATTATAAATGTAAGTTTTGTCTTGGCGTAATTATACCTAAATTTTTTTTAAGCTATATTGTTAATATAGTAACAATATAGCTAGAAAAAAAGGTATTAATTAGGTGAAAATAAGGGAGGGTGAGGAATATTATGGAACACAAAAATGTTTTATTGGAAAAAGAAAATAATATAGCTATCGTAACTATCAACAGGCCTGAAGCATTAAATGCATTAAATACGGATACTCTAAATGAATTAGATTTAGTTGTTGATGAAGTTGCTAAGGATGATGACATTCTTGTTGTTATATTAACAGGTGCTGGTGAAAAAGCATTTGTTGCAGGAGCAGATATTTCTGAAATGAAAGATAAAAATGTTATGGAAGGTAGAAAATTTGGACTTTTAGGAAACAAAATATTCAGAAAAGTCGAAACATTGGAAAAACCGGTGATAGCAGCTGTTAATGGTTTTGCTTTAGGTGGCGGTTGTGAACTTTCCATGGCTTGTGACATAAGAATAGCATCTCAAAAAGCTAAATTTGGACAACCTGAAGTTTCACTTGGAATTACCCCAGGATTTGGTGGAACACAAAGACTTGCAAGACATATAGGTATGGGAATGGCTAAAGAATTAATATATTCAGCTAAAAATATAAATGCTGATGAAGCCTTTAGAATAGGTCTTGTAAATAAAGTTGTTGCACCAGAAGAGTTAATGAAAGAAGCTAAAAAACTTGCAAATGAGATTGCGGGAAGATCTCCAATTGCTGTAAAGCTTTGTAAACAAGCTATAAATAGAGGAATTCAAGTAGATATAGACACAGCAATAAATATAGAAGCTGAAATTTTTGGAGAATGCTTCTCCACAGAAGACCAGAAAGACGCAATGACAGCATTTGTAGAAAAAAGAAAATTAGATGGTTTCAAAAACAGATAGGAGGTAATACAAATGGATTTTAATTTAAGTAGAGAACAACAATTTGTAAAACAGATGGTAAAAGAATTTGTAGAAAATGAAGTAAAACCTATAGCTGCTGAAACAGATGCAACAGGTGTATTCCCAATGGAAAATTATAAAAAATTAGCTAAATACGGAGTAATTGGTTTACCTTATCCGAAGGAATATGGTGGAACAGGTGGAGATTACCTATCTTATATTTTAGCAGTAGAAGAAGTTTCTAAAGCTTGTGGTACTACTGGAATAGGATTTTCAGTAAATACTTCTTTATGTTGTGGAGCTATTTATCAAAATGGTACAGAAGATCAGAAGAAAAAATATCTTCCAGATTTATGCTCAGGTAAGAAAATAGGTTGTTTTGGATTAACTGAACCTAATGCAGGTACAGATGCTTCAGCAGGACAAACTATAGCAGTAAAAGATGGAGATAAATATATATTAAATGGACAAAAATGCTTTATAACAAATGCTCCAATAGCTGATGTATTTATTATATTTGCAATGACTGATAAATCTAAAGGAAATAAAGGAATATCAGCATTTATAGTTGAAAAAGAATACCCAGGAATTTCAATTGGTAAGGTTGAAGATAAGATGGGTATTAATGGAGCACAAGTTGGTGAAATCATACTTGAAGATTGTCCAGTTCCAGCTGAAAACCTACTTGGAAAAGAAGGAAGAGGATTTGGAATAGCTATGAAGACTCTTGATGGAGGAAGAATTGGTGTTGCAGCTCAAGGTCTTGGAATAGCTGAAGGTGCTTTCAATGAAGCTAAAGAATATATGAAAGAAAGAAAACAATTCGGAAAACAATTATATAAATTCCAAGGAATTGCTTGGAGAATGGCAGATATGGATGTAAGAATTGAACAAGCTAGATACTTATTATACAAAGCTGCTATGGATAAAAACAATGGTAAACCATATTCAGTTTCAGCTGCAAGAGCTAAACTTGCTTGTACAGATGCTGCTATGTATGTTACTACTGAAGCTGTTCAATTATTCGGTGGATATGGATACATTAAAGATTATCCAGTAGAAAGAATGTTTAGAGATGCTAAGATAACTCAAATTTACGAAGGAACTAACGAAGTTCAAAGAATGGTTATTTCAGGATCAATATTCAGATAATAATTAATTTAAGGAGGAATAGACAATGAAAATAGTTGTTTGCTTAAAGCAAGTTCCAGATACAAACCAAGTTAAAATAGATCCAGTTACAGGAACACTTATAAGAGAAGGAGTTCCATCAATTATAAATCCAGAAGATAAAAATGCTTTAGAAGAAGCATTAAGATTAAAAGATGAAAAGGGAGCTACTGTTACAGTAATAAGCATGGGACCTCCACAAGCAGAAGCTGCTCTAAGAGAAGCTATGGCTATGGGAGCTGATGATGCTATATTAATATCTGATAGAGCATTTGCAGGAGCAGATACACTTGCAACATCTTATGCACTTGCAGGAGCATTAAAGAAGTTAGAATATGATTTTATATTAGCAGGAAGACAAGCTATTGATGGAGATACTGCTCAAGTTGGGCCTGAAATAGCTGAACATCTAGGAATTCCTCAAGTTACTTATGTAGAAAAAGTAGATGTTGAAGGAGATAAATTAACAGTAAGAAGAGCACTTGAAAATGGATATGAAGTATTAGAAGTTCAAACTCCATGCCTTCTAACTGCAATTAAAGAATTAAATGAACCAAGATACATGGATATGAGAAATGTATTTGGAGTATTTGATAAAGAAGTTAAAGTATGGTCAGCTGATGATATAGATGTTGATAAAGCTTTATTAGGATTAAAAGGATCTCCAACAAAAGTTAAAAAATCAATGACTAAAGAAGCTAAAGGACAAGGTGAAGTAGTTAATATGCCAGTTAAAGAAGCAGCAGCTTACGCAGCTTCAAAATTAAAAGAAAAACACTACATTTAGTATATATAAGTAGGAGGTATAAGTAATGAATATAGCAGATTTCAAAGGCGTTTGGGTATTCGCAGAACAAAGAGATGGAGAATTACAAAAAGTAGCTTTAGAATTACTTGGAAAAGGTAGAGAAATTGCAGATAAACTAGGAGTAGAATTAACTGCAGTTTTACTTGGAAATAAGATAGAAAATGTTGCAAATGAATTATTATCACACGGAGCTGATAAGGTTATTTATGCTGAAGATGAAAGATTATCACATTATACAACTGGTGCTTATACAAAAGTAATTTGTGACCTTGTAGAGGAAAAGAAACCAGAAATATTATTTATAGGAGCAACATTTATAGGAAGAGATTTAGGTCCAAGAGTTGCTGCAAGATTACACACTGGTTTAACAGCAGATTGTACAGCATTAGACACTGAAGAAGGAACAGGTCACTTATTAATGACAAGACCAGCATTTGGTGGAAATTTAATGGCAACAATCATGTGTACAGAAAACAGACCACAAATGTCAACTGTAAGACCAGGAGTTTTCGATAAATTAGAAGCTGATGAATCTAGAGTAGATGCATCTAAAATTGAAAAAGTTAATGTACAACTAGATGCTGAAGACTTGAAAGTAACAGTTAAAGAAGTTGTTAAAATAGCTAAGGAAGTTGTTGATATCGGAGAAGCTGAAGTAATCGTAGCAGGTGGTAGAGGAGTTGGAAACAAAGAAAACTTTGCAAAATTAGAGGAACTTGCTGAATTATTAGGTGGAACAATAGCAGGATCAAGAGCAGCTATAGATAATGGTTGGATTGATCATGCATTACAAGTTGGTCAAACTGGTAAAACTGTAAGACCTAAATTATACATTGCTTGTGGTATTTCAGGTGCAATCCAACATTTAGCTGGAATGCAAGATAGTGATTACATAATCGCTATAAATAAAGATGAAGATGCTTCAATAATGAAGGTTGCTGATCTTGGATTAGTAGGAGATTTAAATAAAATAATTCCAGAATTAATAGCACAAATTAAAAGTTATAGCTAGTTTATAATTTAATATAAGAATATAGGTTGGTGTTTATTCTAATTTTTTAGAATAAACACCAACTATTATATAAAATTAAGTATTATTAGGGGGATGAATAATAATGAAAAAGATATGTGTTTTAGGTGCTGGAACAATGGGATCAGGAATTGCTCAAGCATTTGCTGTAAAAGGATATGAAGTTATTTTAAGAGATATTAAAGATGAATTTGTAGAAAGAGGACTTAATGTAATAAACAAAAGTCTTTCAAAGTTAGTCACAAAAGGAAAAATGGAAGAAGCTAAAAAAGAAGAAATACTTTCTAATATAACTGGAACAGTTGACCTTAACATGGCAGCTGATTGTGACTTAGTTGTAGAAGCAGCAATAGAAAATATGGAAATAAAAAAACAGATATTTAGTGAATTAGATAATATATGCAAAGAAGAAACAATACTAGCTTCAAATACATCTTCACTTTCAATAACAGAGGTTGCATCAGCAACAAATAGACCTGAAAAAGTTATAGGAATGCACTTTTTTAACCCAGCTCCAGTAATGAAACTTGTAGAAGTTATAAGAGGAATGGCAACATCAAAGGAAACTTTTGATACTATAAAAGAAATTTCAGAAGCAATTGGCAAAGAGCCAGTAGAAGTTGCAGAAGCTCCTGGATTTGTTGTAAATAGAATTTTAATTCCAATGATTAATGAAGCTGTTGGAATACTTGCAGAAGGAATTGCATCAGCAGAAGATATAGACACAGCTATGAAGCTTGGAGCTAATCACCCAATGGGACCTTTAGCATTAGGAGATCTTATAGGACTTGATGTATGTCTTGCTATAATGGATGTATTATATAAAGAAACAGGGGATTCAAAATATAGAGCTCACACATTACTTAGAAAGTATGTTAGAGCTGGATATCTTGGTAGAAAATCCGGAAGAGGATTTCATAACTACGCAAAATAATAATGCAAATAAATTTATTTTGAAAGAGCTATTAAAATATGTAGCTCTTTTTGTTAGATATTATTAAAAAATAACTAAAAATAGTAAAAAATTCATAAATCTAATATATAGGAGGTCATACTATGGCAAGATTTACATTACCAAGGGATATTTATTTTGGTTCAGGATGTTTAGATGTACTTAAAACAATAAAGGGAAAAAAAGCTGTAATAGTTATAGGTGGAGGATCAATAAAAAGATCAGGATTTTTAGATAAAATTGAAGGATATTTAAAAGAAGCTAATATAGAAACCAAATTAATAGAAGGGGTTGAACCAGACCCATCAGTTGAAACCGTAATGAATGGTGCGGCTATAATGAGAGAATTTCAGCCAGATTTAATAATAGGAGTAGGTGGTGGATCACCAATAGATGCAGCAAAGGCTATGTGGATATTTTATGAGTATCCAGACTTTACATTTGAAAAGGCAGTAATACCTTTTGGAATTCCTGAATTAAGACAAAAAGCTAAATTTATAGCCATACCATCAACAAGTGGTACAGCAAGTGAAGTTACAGCATTTTCTGTAATAACTGATTATAAAGCGAAAATAAAGTATCCTTTAGCAGATTTTAATTTAACACCAGATATAGCTATAGTTGATTCAGATATTGCACAAACTATGCCACCAAAATTAACAGCTCATACTGGAATGGATGCATTAACTCATGCTATAGAAGCATATGTTGCAGGGGCAAGGTCAGCTTTTTCAGATCCACTTGCTATACAAGCTATAGTTATGGTAAGAGATAATTTAGTTAATTCTTTTAAAGGTGATAAAGAAGCTAGAGATCAAATGCATATAGCCCAATGTCTTGCAGGAATGTCATTTTCCAATGCATTACTAGGAATTACTCATAGTATGGCACATAAGATAGGGGCAGTATTTCATATTCCTCATGGATGTGCAAATGCAATTTTCCTTCCATATGTAATTGAATATAATAGAAAAGCTTGTGAAGATAGATATGCTACAATTGCTAGAAGATTAAACTTAGAGGGAAATAACGATTCAGAATTAGTTGATTCGTTAATAAATTTAATTAATGAATTAAATGTTAAACTCAATATACCTTCAACTATTAAAGAATGGGGAGTTAGTGAAGAAGAATTTAAAGAAAATGTTGAATTTATGGCTCATAATGCTGTGTTAGATGCATGTACAGGAGCTAATCCAAGAAATATAGATGATAAAACTATGATGAAGTTGTACAGTTGTGCATTTTATGGAGAAAAAGTTAATTTCTAAATTATAAAATAACTAAAAATAAAGCTCTCTTTACTGGGAGCTTTTTATTAGTTATAATCTAAATAAAAAAGATGGATAGTTGTAAGAAGTTTAAATAAACTAAATAAAATTAGTTTATACATTTTGTTTAAATAATAAGGAATTAAAAGTAGTGTTGCTTAACTAAGGAATTATGAATTTTTATAGGAGGATAGGGAATATGTTTAAAATAGTAAAGAAGGAATTACTAGTTCCTAATATATATCTTATGGATATTGAAGCACCAAGAGTAGCTAAATCAGCAAAACCAGGACAATTTGTAATTGTAAAGATAGATGAAAAAGGAGAGAGATTACCTCTCACAATTTGTGATTATGATAAAGAAAAAGGAACTGTAACTATAGTATTTCAAGTTGTTGGACGTTCAACAGAGGAAATGGCAAAATACGAAGAAGGTCAATGTTTTATGGATTTTGTAGGACCACTTGGAAGACCATCTGAATTTTTGGAAGAAGATATAAATGAATTAAAGAATAAAAAGGTACTGTTTATATCTGGTGGAGTAGGGGCTGCACCTATATATCCACAAGTAAAATGGTTCCATGATCATGGAATGAAAGCTGATGTTATTATGGGGGCTAGAAATAAAGATTTATTAATTTTAGAAGATATGATGAAAAGTGTTGCAGAAAATGTTTATGTAACAACAGATGATGGTTCATATGGATTTAAAGGATTAGTTACTGAACAATTTAAAGATTTAATGGATAATCAAGGAAAACACTATGATTATGTAGTTGCTATAGGACCAATAATAATGATGAAGTTTGCCTGTCTTGCAACTAAACCATATGGAATAAAAACAATAGTAAGTATGAATCCATTAATGGTTGATGGAACTGGAATGTGTGGTGCATGTAGGGTATCAGTAGGAAATGAAACTAAGTTTGCATGTGTAGATGGTCCTGAATTTGATGGACATTTAATTAATTTTGATGAAGCACTTAGAAGACAAGCTATGTATAAGACAGAAGAAGGAAGAGATAGACTTAAGGAAGAAGAAAAGCACTTAGAGAAGCATCACCATAAAAATGGTGGCGGATGTGGATGTTGCGGAGGTGATAATTAATGGATAAAATGAAAAGAGTTCCAGTAAAAGAACAATGTCCAGAAATTAGAAGAGAAAATTTTAAGGAAGTTTGCTTAGGATATTCAGAAGAAGAAGCAGTTAGAGAAGCTAGTAGATGTTTAAACTGTAAAAATCCACAATGTGTTAAAGGATGTCCGGTTTCAATAAATATACCTGAATTTATAGAGTATGTTAAAAGTAGAGAATTTGAAATGGCTGCAAAGGTTATAGCAAAGTACAGTTCTCTTCCAGCTGTATGTGGAAGAGTATGCCCTCAAGAAACACAATGTGAAGGAAAATGTGTTCTTGGAATAAAAGGAGAACCTGTATCAATAGGTAAACTTGAGAGATTTGTAGCTGATTGGTCAAGAGAAAATAATATAAATTTATCAGAAACAGAAGAAAAGAAAAATATGAAAGTTGCAGTAATAGGAAGTGGACCATCAGGACTTACTTGTGCAGGAGATTTAGCTAAAAAAGGATATGATGTTACAATTTTTGAAGCGCTTCATGAACCAGGTGGAGTTTTAGTATATGGTATTCCTGAATTTAGACTTCCTAAAGATACTGTAGTTAAAAATGAAATTGAAAATATTAAAAAATTAGGAGTTAAGTTAGAAACTAATGTTATAGTAGGTAGAACTACCAATATAGATGAATTAATGGAAGAAGAAGGATTTAGAGCTGTATTTATAGGATCAGGTGCAGGTCTTCCTAAGTTTATGGGCATTAATGGAGAAAATGCTAATGGAGTATTTTCTGCAAATGAATTCTTAACAAGAGTAAATTTAATGAAAGCTTACAAAGAAGATTATGCAACTCCAGTTAAGGTTGGAAAGAAAGTGGCAGTAGTAGGTGGGGGAAATGTTGCTATGGATGCTGCTAGAACAGCTTTAAGACTTGGAGCTGAAACTCATATAGTATATAGAAGATCAGAAGAAGAACTTCCAGCAAGAGTTGAAGAAGTTCATCATGCTAAAGAAGAAGGAATAATTTTTGATTTATTAACAAATCCAGTTGAAATATTAGAAGATGAAAATGGATGGGTTAAAGGAATGAAATGTGTAAAAATGCAGCTTGGAGAACCAGATGCATCAGGTAGAAGAAGACCTGAGGTTATAAAAGGATCAGAGTTTATAATGGAGGTAGACACAGTGATTATGTCACTTGGAACTTCACCAAACCCATTAATTTCTTCAACAACAGAAGGATTAGATACAAATAAGTGGGGATGCATAATAGCAGAAGATGAAACTGGTAAAACATCTAAAGAGGCGGTTTATGCAGGTGGAGATGCCGTAACTGGTGCAGCTACTGTAATACTTGCTATGGAAGCTGGAAAAAAAGCTGCTAAAGCTATAGATGAATATTTAAGAGAAAGAGATTAATATTTAATAAAAATAACTGTATAAAATAAGGCAATTTAATATAAGTTTGAAAATATTAGTATCTTTTTAAAAGTACAAAAAATAAAACCTTAAAGGAATGTAAATTTATTTATGTGTCCTTTAAGGTTTTATTTTTATTTTAGGATAAATAAAAATATAATGAGTTTATATAAGAAAATTGGCGTATAATAAGATTAATATTAACTAAGAAATATGAAAAGAGAGGTAATAATTATGGATTTTAATTATGTTGAAGCAATAGAAAATGGAATAATAATAAAGGATGTAATAAATTTTGAATTGCCTCATATATTTGATTGCGGACAATGTTTTAGATGGAACAGACAAGAAAATGGTAACTATATAGGTGTTGCATTGGGAAAAGTACTTGAAATAGAAAAAAAAGAAAATGATGTGATTATTTATAATGCGACAGAAGAAGAATTTGAAAAAATATGGTGTGATTATTTTGATTTATATAGAGATTATTCAACTATTAAGGAGATTTTTAATAAGGATGAGCTTCTAAAAAAGTCTGTAGAATTTGGAAAAGGCATTAGAATATTAAAACAAGAACCCTTTGAAATTGTAGTATCGTTTATTATATCTGCTAATAATAGAATACCTATAATAAAAAGAGCTATTGAAAAGATATCTAAAAGATGGGGAAAAAAAGTACAGTATAAAGGTAAAGACTACTACACATTTCCAAGTGCGGAAATATTAAAAGATTGTACCCAAGAAGAGTTGGAAGAATGTGGAGTGGGATTTAGGGCTAAATACATAAAAAATACAATTGAGGATATTATATACAATGGGTTGAATTTGGATTATATTAAATCTTTAGACGATGATGAGTGTCATAAAGAATTACAAAAAATAAGTGGAGTAGGTCCTAAGGTTGCTGACTGTATTATGTTATTTTCAATGCAGAAATATAGCGCGTTTCCCGTTGATGTTTGGGTTAAAAGAGCAATGCAACATTTTTATTTAGCACCTGATGTATCGTTAAAAAAAATACGAGATTTTGGAAGGAATCAGTTTAATCCCTTTTCAGGATTTGCACAACAATATTTGTTTTATTATGCTAGAGAAAACAATATAAGGTTATAAAAGAAGTTATTTCACCTAATTCTGAATTATTGGAAAATATAAATTTCTCTTTCAATTTTTTTACTTATTATTACAAAAAGCGTTACATATTTAACAATAATCTGATATAATAGGTTTGTCCTAAATATTATAACAGTATTAAAAAATATTTATATAAGTAAATTAGGGAGGAAATATAGTGAACTTTGAAACAGAGTTAAATAGGTTGAAGTATGAAGTATTAAAAGAAGTTGCAGTATTAGCTAAAGAAGATAGATTAAATAAAGATAACCTAGAGAAAATATCATACAATGTAATTCAAGGAGATAAACCAAAGTATAGATGTTGTGTATATCATGAAAGAGCTATAGTTAAGGAAAGAGCAAAATTGGCAGCTGGATATATTCCAAATGGAGATACCCCAGAGTATATAGAACAAGAAGATGATGAAACTAAAATTATGTATGTTATAGAGGTAGCTTGTGATAGATGTCCTATTAATAAGTACACAATTACTGAAGCTTGTAGAGGATGTGTGCAACATAAGTGTATGGAGGTTTGTCCGGCTAAAGCTATAAATAAAATTAATGGAAGAGCATATATAAACCAAGATGCATGTCGTGAATGTGGTATGTGTAAACAAGTTTGTCCATATAATGCTATTTCTGAAGTTATGAGACCATGTAAAACTGCATGTCCAACAGGAGCAATATGTATATCTCCAGAAGATAGAAGAGCTATAATAAAGGATGAGGAATGTATAAGTTGTGGAGCGTGTATGAAAGCATGTCCTTTTGGAGCTATATCAGATAGAAGTTATATTGTTCCAGTTATGAAATCTTTAAAGAAACAGAAGAATGTATATGCTCTAGTAGCACCTGCAATAAGTGGACAATTTGGTCCAAATGTTACAGTTGGACAAGTTAAAGATGGATTAATAAAAATAGGATTTAAGGATATGATAGAAGCGGCTTGTGGAGCTGATGCTGTAACATGTCATGAAGCAGAAGAATTTGTAGAAAGAATGGAAAAAGGCGATAATTTTATGACAAATTCTTGTTGCCCGGCATTTGTATCATATATAGAAAAGAAATTCCCTGATCAAATTGAAAAAATTTCTGGTACTGTATCACCTATGATTGCTACTGGAAGATGGATTAAGAAAAAAGATAAAGATGCTGTAGTAGTATTTGTAGGTCCATGTACAGCTAAAAAATCAGAAATAGGTAGAGAAGGTTTAAAAGATGCTATAGACTATGTTTTAACATTTGAAGAAATATCAGCGATGTTAGGAGCATATGAAATAGAAGTAGATCAATGTGAGGATATAGAAGTTGAAGATGGTTCTGCTTTAGGAAGAGGATTTGCCCAAGGTGGCGGATTAAGTGCTGCTGTAGAAGATTATATTAAGAGTAAGAATATTGATGTTGAATTTAAAGCGGTAAAAATAAGTGGACATCAAAATCTTAGAAAATTTATGTTGTTAGCTAAAAACAATAAATTGCCAGGAAATTTCTTTGAAGGCATGATGTGTGAAGGTGGATGTATAGGGGGAGCTGCATCTACGGCACCTCAAATGAAAACCAAAATGGCATTAAATAAATTTGCAAAATCGGCTAAAAAACAACAAGTATTAGATAATGATTTATTAGAAGAATTTAAAGATATAGAATTAGAAAAATAATTTTTTTTAAAACTTATATAATGTATCATCAATAAGAATATAAATAAAAAGTTCAAGAGTTATATGCTCTTGAACTTTTTTACATAATAAGGATAAAAAAGTAATATAGTTGGTATAACCTTCAAAAAATAAGGTATACTATAAGAAATGCTTAATTTACATTGTATTAAAATAAAGTTAATTATAATAATAAAAGAAAAAGTGAGAAATATTGAGATACAAACTAATAATTAAGTTTAATTGGATTATATCATTATATAAGTTAAAACAAGTAATTTGATATTACATATACTATAAATTATTATAATAATTGTATTAGCACTCGATGTTATTGAGTGCTAACAAAATAAACTAATAACAATTTAAAAAATTTAAATAAAATTTTCATTGAGGAGGTTTTGACTATGAGAATAAAACCACTTGGAGACAGAGTTGTAATCAAAAGATTAGAGGCTGAAGAAAAAACTAAAAGCGGAATAGTATTACCAGGAAGTGCCAAAGAAAAACCACAAGAAGCAGAAATAGTTGCTGTAGGACCTGGCGGAATAGTAGATGGAAAAGAAGTAAAAATGGAAGTTAAAGTAGGGGATAGAGTATTATTCTCTCAATATGCTGGTAATGAAGTTAAAATTGACGGAGAAGAGTATATAATATTAAGACAAAATGACATATTAGCAATAGTTGAATAGAAGTTGTATAAAAGGTACTTATCTTTATAATGAAAAGAATAAAGGTACCAAAATTTGAACTTTAATAATTAGGTTTAAAGTATTGAGGAGGTAGTTAAAATGGCTAAAAGTATTTTATTTGGTGAAGAATCAAGACGTGCTATGCAAGCAGGAGTTGATAAATTAGCTAACGCTGTTAAAGTAACATTAGGACCAAAAGGAAGAAATGTTGTTTTAGATAAAAAATTTGGATCACCACTTATAACTAATGATGGTGTTACTATAGCAAAAGAGATAGAACTTGAAGATCCATATGAAAATATGGGAGCTCAATTAGTTAAAGAAGTTGCAACAAAAACTAATGATGTAGCTGGAGATGGAACAACAACTGCTACATTACTTGCTCAAGCTATAATAAGAGAAGGATTAAAGAATGTTACAGCAGGGGCTAATCCAATGCTAATTAGAAAAGGAATAAAATTAGCTGTTGATACTGCTGTTGAACAAATTAAAAAATCATCAAAACAAGTTGATGGAAAAGAAGATATCGCAAGAGTTGCTGCAATATCAGCTGCAGATCCTGAAATCGGAAAATTAATAGCAGATGCTATGGAGAGAGTAGGAAATGAAGGAGTTATTACTGTAGAAGAGTCAAATACAATGGCAACAGAACTTGAAGTTGTTGAAGGTATGCAATTTGACAGAGGATATTTAAGTCCATATATGGTAACAGATGCAGAAAAGATGGAAGCTGTATTAGAAAATGCATATATACTTTTAACTGATAAAAAAATAAGCAATATACAAGAAATACTTCCAATACTTGAACAAATAGTTCAACAAGGAAAGAAACTATTAATTATAGCAGAAGATATAGAAGGAGAAGCATTAGCTACATTAGTTGTTAATAAATTAAGAGGAACATTTACTTGTGTAGCAGTAAAAGCACCTGGATTTGGTGATAGAAGAAAAGAAATGCTTAGAGATATAGCTATATTAACTGGTGGAGAAGTTATAAGTGAAGAATTAGGAACAGAAATAAAAGATGTTACTTTAGATATGCTTGGAACTGCTGAAAGTGTAAAAGTAACTAAAGAAAACACTACAATAGTTAATGGAAAAGGAAATAAAGCTGAAATTGAAGATAGAATAAGTCAAATTAAGAGACAAATAGAAGAAACTACTTCAGACTTTGATAAAGAAAAGCTTCAAGAAAGATTAGCTAAACTTGCTGGAGGAGTTGCTGTTGTTAAAGTTGGAGCAGCTACTGAAACAGAATTAAAGGAAAGAAAATTAAGAATAGAAGATGCTCTAGCAGCTACTAAAGCAGCTGTAGAAGAAGGTATAGTTGCAGGTGGTGGTACAGCTTATCTAAGAGCTATAAAAGAAGTAGAAAAATTAACTGATAGTAATTCAGAAATAAAACTTGGAATATCTATTATAAGAAGAGCTCTTGAAGAACCAGTAAGACAAATTGCATCTAATGCAGGTCTTGAAGGTTCAGTAATAATAGATAAAATTATGAATGGTCAAGAAGGAATGGGATTTGATGCATTAGAAGGCCAATATGTAAATATGGTTGAAAAAGGAATTGTTGATCCAGCTAAAGTTACAAGATCAGCACTTCAAAATGCTGCATCAGTTGCTTCAACATTCTTAACAACAGAATGCGTTGTAGCTGAAATTCCAGAAAAAAATCCAGCACCACAAGCACCTGCAATGGGCGGCATGGGAATGGACGGAATGTATTAATAAATAAAAAATAATTTAAATTAAAAAATAAGAGGTGCCTACATTAAGGTAACCTCTTATTTTTGATTCCATATATTTTTAAAGTCTACATTTGATAATGAAGTAAGTATATTTCTTTGTGCATCAGGATAGATGTTTTCTAATTTTATTAATAATTGTTTCATATCTTCTCTTGTTGTTTTTTTATCTTTTGGACAAGAACTTTTAATTACAGGAAGATTATATTTAATAGTTAATTTTTGTATTAAGTCTTCCCTTAGATATATTAAAGGTCGTATTATATTAATTCCTTTATCATTAAAATTTATGTTGGGATGAAAGGTACCAAGCTTACCAACTTTTAAAACATTCATAAATAAAGTTTCTATAACATCATCACTATTATGACCTAATGCTATTTTATTTATGTTATTAGCTTTAGCCACTCTAATTAAGGCACCTTTTCTAAGTTTTGAACATAAAGAACAAGGTTTTTTTTCCTTTCTTTCATTAAAAACTACATCTGCAATATTAGTTTTTTCTATTATTATAGGAATGTTATTTTTTATGCAAAAATTTTCAAGTGGTGCAAGATTAGTTTCAAATCCTAAATCTATATTTATGCCTATTAATTCAAAATTTTTTATTGAGGTCATTTGAATAAGTCTTAAAGCAAAAAGTAAAAATATGCTATCTTTTCCACCAGAAAGTCCTACTGCCACCTTGTCGCCAGGTTTAATCATGTTATATTCTTCTATGGATTTTCTTAAATATCTCAAAAATAGTCTATTATATTCTTTTTTGAAGATTATCATAAATATTCTCCTTTATTATATATAATAAAATATTATACTACAGAATAATATTTTATTTGCAAGTTTATTATCAAAAATAAAAGAAATAAATTGACAAAATGCAAAAACTCAAATAAAATAGATATAATAAAAAACACAGAGAACGTAAATATCACTTATATATACCCTGGATAAGGCAGGGAGTTTCTACCGGAAACCGAAAATTTCCGACTATGGGTGAGTGGATTTGGTACATCAATTTCACTCTTTATATATAAATGTATAAGTAAGTGAACTTGATGTCTTTTTGTTTATATTTTATGAGTAAAATGCAAAAGATATTGAATATTCATATTAATAATAAAATTAGAAGGGAAGTTGATTATCGTGGCAATTATTTTAAAGCAAGCTTATACTTTTGATGATGTATTATTAGTTCCAAATAAATCAGAGATTTTACCAAAGGATGTTTCTTTAAAAACTAATTTAACAAAAAAAATAAAATTAAATATTCCAGTATTAAGTGCGGGAATGGATACAGTTACAGAGTCTAAAATGGCTATAGCGGTGGCTAGAGAAGGCGGAATAGGAATAATTCATAAGAATATGAGCATTGAAAGACAGGCTATGGAAGTTGATAGAGTTAAAAGACAAGAAAATGGAGTAATAACAGATCCGTTCCATTTATCACCAGATAACACTGTTCAAGATGCTTTAGATTTAATGGCTAAGTATAGAATCTCAGGTGTTCCTATAACTACAGATGGTAAATTAGTAGGTATAATAACAAATAGAGATATTGCATTTGAAACAAATTATCAACAAGCAATAAAAAATATTATGACTAGTGAAAATCTTATTACAGCTCCAGAAAATACAACAGTTGAAGAAGCAAAAGAAATTTTAAAAGGTCACAAAATAGAAAAACTTCCTTTAGTAGATAAAGATAATAATTTAAAAGGACTTATAACAATAAAAGATATAGAAAAGGTTAGAAGATTTCCTAATGCAGCAAAAGATGATAGAGGTAGATTACTTTGTGGTGCAGCAGTTGGAGTAACAGCTGATATGATGGATAGAGTTGATGCATTAGTAAAGGCTAAAGTAGATGTTATAACAATTGATACTGCTCATGGACATTCAAAGGGTGTTTTAGTTGCAGTAAAAGAAGTTAAAGCAAAATATCCAGAACTTCAAGTAATAGCAGGAAACGTAGCTACACCAGAGGCAACAAGAGATCTTATAGAAGCGGGAGCAGATTGCATAAAGGTTGGAATAGGACCTGGATCAATTTGTACAACAAGGGTTGTTGCTGGAGTTGGAGTACCTCAACTTACAGCTGTTATGGATTGTGTAGAAGAAGCTAATAAATATGGAGTACCAGTTATTGCAGACGGTGGTATAAAGTATTCAGGAGATATGGTTAAAGCACTTGCAGCAGGAGCTACAACAGTTATGATGGGATCTATGCTTGCAGGTTGTGAAGAAGCACCAGGAGAAGTAGAAATATATCAAGGAAGAAGTTACAAGGTATATAGAGGAATGGGTTCACTTGCAGCTATGGCTTGTGGAAGTAAAGATAGATATTTCCAAGAGGACAACAAGAAGTTAGTACCAGAAGGAGTAGAAGGAAGAGTTCCATTTAAAGGAACTGCTATAGATACAATATATCAATTAATGGGTGGTTTACGTTCTGGAATGGGATATTTAGGAGCAGCTACATTAAATGATTTATATGAAAATGCTAAATTTGTAATACAAAGTTCAGCAGGACTTAGAGAAAGTCATCCACATGATATATCAATAACTAAAGAAGCACCAAATTATAGTGTTCAAGGTTAATAAATATATAGTTGAAAAAATATCAGTAAATAATTATTATAAAGAGTGAAAATATACAGTATATATCATAAAAATTAGGAGGATATAGAATGGCCATAGAACGTGAATTAGTTTTAGTAGTGGATTTTGGTGGACAATATAACCAACTTATCGCAAGAAGAGTTAGAGAACATAATGTATATTGTGAAATAATTCCATACACTACTTCTGTTGAAGATATAAAAAAGAAAAACCCAAAAGCTATAATATTTACAGGAGGACCTAACAGTGTTTATGGTGAGGGAACTCCAAGAGTAGAAAAAGAAATATTTGAACTTGGAGTACCTGTCCTTGGAATATGCTATGGACATCAATTAACAGCATATACATTAGGTGGAAAAGTTGAAAGTCCAGATATAAGAGAGTATGGAAAGACAGAAGTTAAAATTGATAACAATTCACCTTTATTTGATGGAATAAAAGAAACTGATCAATCATGGATGAGTCATACTGATTATGTATCACAAATTCCAGAAGGATTTAAAATAATAGCAACAACAGATCAATGTCCTGTAGCTGCAATGGCAAATGAAGAAAAGAAAATATATGGAGTTCAATTCCATCCAGAAGTTGAACATACATTATTCGGACAAAAAATGCTTGGAAATTTCTTGTTTAAAATAGCTGATCTTAAAGCAGATTGGTCAATGGCATCTTTTGCTGAAGAAAAAATCAAAGCTATAAAAGAACTTGTTGGAGATAAAAAAGTACTTTGTGCATTATCAGGTGGAGTTGATTCATCAGTTGCAGCAGTACTTGTTCATAAAGCAATTGGTAAACAATTAACTTGTGTATTTGTTGACCACGGTTTACTTAGAAAAGATGAAGGAGATCAAGTTGAAGCTATATTCAAGAAGCAGTTTGATATGAACCTTATAAGAGTAAATGCAGGAGAAAGATTCCTTGGAAAATTAAAAGGAGTAAGTGATCCTGAAACTAAGAGAAAGATAATCGGAGAAGAATTCATAAGAGTATTTGAAGAAGAAGCTGGAAAGCTTGGACAAATAGATTTCCTAGTTCAAGGAACTATATACCCAGATGTAGTTGAAAGTGGAACAAATACATCAGCTAAAATAAAGAGTCACCACAATGTTGGAGGACTTCCTGAAGATATGCAATTTTCTTTAATAGAGCCATTAAGAGAACTATTTAAAGATGAAGTTAGAGCAGTTGGAGAAGAACTTGGAATCCCTCATAAATTAGTGTGGAGACAACCATTCCCAGGACCAGGTCTTGCAATAAGAGTTCTTGGAGAAATAACAGAAGAAAAATTAGAAATAACAAGAGAAGCAGATGCAATATTCAGAGAAGAAATTGCACTTGCAGGACTTGAAGAAAAGATATGGCAATACTTTGCATGTCTACCTAACATACAATCAGTTGGTGTTATGGGAGACGAAAGAACATACTGTCATACAATAGCATTAAGAGCGGTAACATCAAGTGATGCTATGACTTCAGATTGGGCAAGAATCCCATATGAAGTATTAGACAAAGTAAGTCGTCGTATAGTTAATGAAGTTAAGGGAGTAAACAGAATTGTTTATGATGTAACTTCAAAACCACCAGCAACTATTGAGTGGGAATAAGAATAAAAAACCTTGGAGGCCCGGTTTAGTCGGGTTTCTAAGGTTTTTGTTTTGTTCTTATAGATTTTCTTTTATCCTATTTATTATTAAGTAATATTGAAGGACTTTTTTAGAAGATATATGATTTCAATAACCAAACGAATAACATAGAAACAACAAATGATATGAGTCCACATATAAAAACAACTAGAAACTTTTGATATGGTCTTTTCACATATTCTTGTGCTTTTGCAATTTCGTCTAGTCGCTTTCCTTTAGTAAATGCTATAATTTCTTTATATGTTTGAATATCATTATTCTTTTTATATATCTCAATTCTATGAGCATAGAACATTGATATACCCCATATTATAGCTGAAATAATTAGTCCGTAATAACTGAAAAATACAACTAATGGAACAATGGATATAGTCAATATTATTAATAATATTGTAAATATTGCTCCATCACGATTGAATTTTTGAAGTTCGCTTTTATTAATTTTTTCTTGCATAGTCTTTATATCTCCTTTGATTAATTGATCAAGAGATATATTAAATAATGTACTAAGTAGAAGAAGACTGCGAATATCTGGATAAGTTTTGTTGTTTTCCCAATTCGAAATAGTTTGTCTGGTGACGTAAACCTTTTCTGCTAGTTCTTCTTGTGATAAGTTTAAGTTTGTTCTATATTTCTTTATTTGAGTATGAAGTTGCAAGGTGTTACCTCCTTTATGATTTTTCTTTCTCTTGACCTAAATTTATCATATAATGTTCAAGAGAAAGAGGCTATCAAAGGGCTTTTACATAGGGTAGAAAAGGGATGTAAAAAGTATTTTACGTTATCGTTGTAATAGTATAGATGGTTTCTTGATGCTATTATTTATTGGCAAATATTTTTATTTGAAAAAAGTTTTACAACGCTATTGATGTATTAATAATATCATATATATAGGTAATTAAGGAATAAACGTTTTTATCTTGAATTTATATGGAACTTATAAGAAGGTGTTTTTAAGAACTGTATAAGGTTGTAAATGACTATTTAATATTTAATGAACTTAGAAAAGTTAATTTTGAAAAAGCTATACAAAGATCTATTGAACAAGGTAAAAAATTAAATAAGAAATTAAAATTAATAAATTACTTTAATGAAAAGGTACTAGTTTATTAGACAAAGAATTACCTATTAGAAAAAATTATAATAAGAAAAAAAGAGTATATAGAGGATTATTTGTAAATAACAATGGTGTTAGTTATGCTACAAATTATTTTATGAAATAATTTACTACAAAAACAGTTTAAACTTTTAAGTTTAGATTGTTTTTTTATTTTGAGTAATAGGTATAATGATGAATGAAAATGAATGAAATTATTTATATGTATGAATTATTTTGAGTTTATTTGAAAGAAAATGATTGAAAATGTTTTCATAATGCTATATTATATAATTAAGGAAGTGATAAAAGTGCTAACAGAAGAAAGACACAGCATGATTATAGAAGAATTAAAAAACAATTCAGTGGTGTACATTGGTGATTTAGTAAAAAAGCTAAAGTCTTCTGAATCAACTATAAGAAGAGATTTAAATACGCTACACAAGCAAAGAAGATTAAAGAAGGTTCATGGAGGCGCAATTGCAATAGACAAAAATATAAATACTACAGAAGATGATGTTACAGTAAGACAAACATTAAATATTAGTGAAAAGATTGAAATTGCAAAATATGCAGCTAAATTAATTGAACCAAATGATTTTATTTATATAGATGCAGGAACTACAACAGAATTTATGATAGATTTCATACAAGAAAAACAAGCTACATTTATAACTAATGGTATAAACCATGCTAAAAAGCTTATAAGGAATGGTTTCAAAACCTATATACTAGGTGGAGAAATTAAGGGAATTACTGAAGCTATGGTAGGAGTTGAAGCAGTTGAGAGTTTAAAAAAGTATAATTTTACAAAAGGCTTTTTTGGAACAAATGGAATATCAGAAGAAAGAGGATATACTACTCCAGATATTAAGGAAGCATTGGTAAAAGAAAAAGCACTGAAAAGATCAAAAGATTCCTATATATTAGCTGATAATTCTAAATTTAATAAAATAAGTTCTGTAGTTTTTGGAGATATTGAAGGAGCAAACATAATAACTACTAAGGTTTTAGATAATAAGTATAAAGACTTAACTAATATAGTGGAGGTGAATAAGGAATGATTTATACTATTACATTTAATCCAGCTTTAGATTATGTAGTTAAAGTTGAAGATTTTAAAGTAGGTAATTTAAATAGAACATCTTATGAAGAAACTTATGCAGGTGGGAAGGGCATAAATGTTTCTATGGTTTTAAAGAATTTAGGGATAGATAGTGTGGTTCTTGGTTATATAGCTGGTTTTACAGGAGATGAAATAGAAAAAAGAGTAAATGATTGGGGATGTAAATCAGATTTTATTAGATTAACTAATGGAATGTCTAGAATAAATGTAAAACTAAAGTCTAATGAAGAAACAGAAATTAATAGCAGAGGACCTGAAATAAATAAAGATGCATTAAATATGCTTTATGATAAATTAGATAAGTTAACATCTGAAGATATTTTAGTTCTTGCAGGAAGTATTCCCAATACTCTTCCAAAAGATATTTATGAAAATATAATGAAAAGACTAAAGGATAAAAATATAAAATTTGTAGTAGATGCAACGGAAGAATTATTACTAAATGTATTGAAATATAAGCCATTTTTAATTAAGCCTAATCATTATGAACTTGCAGAAATTTTTGGAGTTGAGATTAATAGTGATGAAGAAATAATTAAATATGCAAAAAAACTACAAGAAATGGGAGCTGAGAATGTACTTGTTTCCATGGCTGAGAAAGGAGCTATATTTATTTCATCAGAAGGAAAAGATATGAAAAGTGATGTACCAAAGGGAGTTTTAAAAAATTCTGTAGGTGCTGGAGATTCTATGGTAGCAGGATTTATAGCTGGATTTTTAAAAAGTAAAGATTTAGAATATGCATTTAAACTAGGACTTGCAACAGGAAGTGCTAGTGCATTTTCAGAGGGACTTGCAACAAATACTGAAGTAGATAAGTTATTAAAGCAAATAATATAAGATTATATGTAAGAGTAATAATGGATAGATATTAAATGGGGGGGAAGTTATGCATATTACTGATTTATTAAATAAAGATGGAATAGTATTAGAACCAAATATTAATACGAAAAAAGAAGCTATAGATAAATTAGTTGATTTAATGGATTCTAAGGGAAATCTAATTGATAAAGAAAAATATAAAGAAGCAGTTTGGGAAAGGGAAAACTTAACAACTACAGGTATAGGAGATGGAGTTGCAATACCACATGCAAAGTCAATTGCAGTAAGAAAACCAGGAATAAGTGCAATGGTTATAAAGAATGGATTAGATTATGATAGCTTAGATGGTCAAGTTGCAAAGCTGTTCTTTATGATAGCTGTTCCTAAAGGAGATAGTGATGTTCATTTAGATGTACTTGCCAGATTATCAACTATGCTTATGGATGAAGAATTTAGAGAAACATTAATAAATGCAAGTAGTGTAGATGAGTTTTTAAAGTTAATAGACGAAAAAGAAAAGGATAAGGTAAAAAAAGAAAATAAAAAGTCAGAAAAATCAGGATATAGGGTGTTGGCAGTTACTGCATGTCCAACAGGGATTGCTCATACTTATATGGCAGCAGAAAGTTTAGAAAAAAAGAGTAAAGAGATGGGAATATCTTTAAAGGTTGAAACAAATGGTTCAAGTGGTGTTAAAAATATATTAACTAAAGAAGATATTGAAAATGCAGAATGTATAATAGTTGCAGCTGATAGAAAAGTGAATATGGCAAGATTTGAAGGAAAGAGAGTTATTGAGACTAAGGTGGCTAATGGAATTCACAAAGCAGAAGAATTAATAAATGAAGCTATAAGTGGAAAAGCACCAATTTATCATAATGTTGAAACAGAGGAAGCAGAAGTTTTAAGTGAAAAAGAGAGTATAGGAAGACAATTATATAAACACCTAATGAATGGAGTTTCTCATATGTTACCCTTTGTTATAGGAGGTGGAATATTAATTGCACTAGCGTTTTTATTAGACGATTACTCTATAAATCCTAAAAATTTTGGTTCAAATACTCCAATAGCTGCATTACTTAAGAAAATAGGAGATACTTCCTTTGGATTTATGTTACCAGTTTTAGCAGGGTATATTGCAATGAGTATAGGAGATAGACCAGCGTTAGCAATAGGTTTTGTAGGTGGTATGATGGCTAATCAAGGAAACGCAGGATTTCTTGGAGCACTTTTAGCAGGTTTCATATCAGGATATTTAGCTTTAGGTTTAAAGAAGGGGTTAAAGGTACTTCCAAATAGTTTAGATGGATTAAAGCCAGTATTACTTTATCCGTTAATAGGTATATTATTAATAGGTGTTATTAGTATATTTGTAACAAATCCAGTAGTATCAAATATTAATATTGCAATAACAAATACATTAAATAATATGGGAGCTAGCAGTAAATTAATATTAGGAGCAATACTTGGAGGAATGATGGCAATAGATATGGGTGGTCCTATAAATAAGGCAGCTTATGTATTTGGAACGGCATCTTTAGCAAATGGACAATTTGAATTTATGTCAGCTGTAATGATAGGTGGTATGGTTCCTCCCCTTGTAATAGCACTATGTACTACGTTTTTCAAGAATAAATTTACAAAACAAGAAAGACAATCAGGTATTACAAATTATATAATGGGATTATCTTTTATAACTGAAGGCGCAATTCCTTTTGCAGCTTCGGATCCTTTAAGAGTAATACCAGCTTGTGTTATTGGCTCATCAATTTCAGGAGCATTGTCAATGACATTTGGATGTTCTTTAAGAGCACCTCATGGAGGAATATTTGTATTACCTGTTATATCAAATCCTATGGGATATTTTATATCATTAGTTATAGGATCAGTAGTAGGTATGATACTTTTAGCAATTTTAAGGAAAAAGATTTAGAATAAAATAATAACTATATATTTCAAAAATATATAGTTATTATTTTTTCAATGTTATAATATAAATTAAGGAGGACTAATATGGATATAATTAGAGGAATAATTACAATAGTTGCTTTAATGTTTTTTATACCTATAAGTAGATATGTAATAGAAAAATTAATTGAGATTATAAAAATATAAATCTTTTATAAGTTATATAATTTTATATGTAGAAAAATTAGTTTTTAATAAGGTTAAAAGGAGAAAATAATGAATATTCAAGGAATTTTAATTGGAGTTATTGCTTTTTTAATTATAGGGATATTTCATCCAATAGTTATAAAGGGAGAGTATTATTTTGGAAAGAGAATATGGCCTATATTTTTAGTGACAGGAATTGCTTTTCTTATAGTGTCTGTATTTACAAAAAATCAAATGGGTAGTGCAGTTTTAGGAGTTATAGGTTTCTCCTGTTTGTGGAGTATAATAGAATTATTTGAACAAGAAGAACGTGTTAAAAAAGGATGGTTTCCTAAAAATCATAAAAAAATAAATACTAAGTTAGGTAAACATTAAGAAAACAAATAATAATCTTAATGTTTACCTTTTTATTTGTATTAAAATTCCTGCTATATATTATTAATAGAATAATTATTGAAAAACTTTAAGAATTATATATTATTTTACAATCTGAATTTGTAATTGGGAAGTTATATGAATCATATCGTTATAGGCTGCGAAATTTTCACTTGCAGATGATAGCATTCCAAGTGGATTAAGATTTTTAGTGGCTAGAATACTGCCAGAATCACCAACTTTAACTTCAGTGCTAGCAAGTATTTGATCTTTAAATAAAGCTGTACCATCGGGATATTTAATGATTGCAGTAGCATCTATGGATGTTATACGTCCTGTAGTATAACCTGTAGTTCTACCAACTTTAAAAACTTCTTGGCCAATTTCAGGTATTCCTATATCTTTGAATTTATTATTAATTATAGCTACTTTAGGAGATACTAAAGAAATATTTGATATTTCTGCTATGGCGGCATCTATATAGTTTTCTGGAGTTTTAAAAAAGGTTTTAAATTTTATAGGAATGTATTTTGTTAAGTTAGCAATTATATCAGTATTTACGCTTCCTCCATCTAGTACTCCTGGTTGTAATATAGGTGTACTTATTTTTGCTTTTCCAAGTTGTGCTAAAACATGATTTGTACCTAATATATAATATGCTCTTTCAGATGGATTTTGTACGATACATCCTAGAGTGCCGGCCATTTTATAGCCAGCAGGACCAATGCTATATCCATTAGGTACAGGACGGATTTTTTCAGTTAGTCCACAAGAGGTGAATATTCCACTTTTCACAACATCTGTTTTAATTCCATTGTATATTGGAGGAATTAAGTCAGCGGAGGGTAAATTATTAGAAGATATTTTTTGTGAAACAAATACTTTAATACATTTTTCATTAGTAAGAATACCTTGAATTTCTTTATAACCTAAACCTATTGCTTGTACATTAGACTTATTTAGAAAAAATCGTATTGATTTTTACAAATATAAGAAATTTTATTTTCTAATTTAGAACAGATACATTTACAATTACAGCAAGTAATACAACTACACTTGTTATTACACGTTTTATACATAATAAATCACCCTAGTATATTTTTATCATAATATATACTATGTACTAATACTATATAACGATATATTTTTAGGATTTTCATAAGAAAGTTGATATATAGATATAAAAAAGCCCCTAAAGGGACTTTTAAAATTATATCTTTTTAAATGGACAACAACAGCAACAACAGCATTTACAACACTGAGGTGAGGATATAGGTGGAGTACCATTGTCGTTAACATTATTGCAGGGTATTTTTTTACAATTTGCTTTTGGAAATTCGCCAATTACTTCATAGCAGAATTTAAAGGGGTGTCTCATATATTCTGCATAAATAGCATGCCATAAATCTTCATGAAGTTTTTCTTCAAGTATAAATACTTTTAATTGTACATTTTCAGCTGTACGTGGAATTATAAGAGATGAGCTTCTGTTTGGTTTAATGTTAAGTGAAGAGTCTTTATAACCTTTACCTTCAATAGTGTATATTACTTCAAAGCGTATTAGGTTAGGAGTTTTATTTTTTACGTCTACAAAATCTGTATTGGGTAAAGTTGAACAATCTATTTTTTCACAAATAATTGAGTTACCAGAACCTCTTACACCGTAACATCTTCTTTCAGATTTTGAAATGGATTCATCATAGATTAGTTTATATTTATTATTAGATAAAAGAACCCATACTCTTAAAATTATCACAGTAGCATTATACGGAAGATCAAGTCTTCTAATCTTTTTAGGAGCAAAATCAGGGGTTGAATCTACAATTAATTCTTTATTTAAATAATACATTAATTCAAATTTTATTTTTGAATCACTATCATTAACAACATCTATATAATTCATTAGTTTTCACCTCTAAAGCTATGAATTTGAAAATTAATTTTTACAATATAAAGATTGATTATATAGAGGAAGGTGATTTTTACTATACATATGACAACAGCAACAACAATGACAGCAAGATTGACCTGGAGAAGAGGGTGGATTATTAGAAACATTACATTGAGGACATGGTACTTTATCACAAAATGGATAAGGTAATACTCCATTTACTTCAAAACATACATTAAATGGATGATAGAAATATTCAATATGAATTACATCAAAATCTTGTTCTGGAGCGTGGATATCTTCCATATATATCTTAAATTGAACTTTACCTGCATTACGAGGAAGAATAAGTGCACCACTTCTACCAGGTTTTATTATATTACTTTCATCTTTATTTCCTACACCTTGAATTATATAAATTGCTTCCAGTTTTATAGGAGCGTATTGGCTTTTGTTTCTAACATCTATCCAATCGGTAGCTTTTAGTGAAGAACAGTCTATTTTAGAACACTGAGGATTTTTAAAGGATCCTTTTATTTCATAGCAGCTTTGTTGAGCATTTTTAAAGGCATCATGGTAAATTTGTTTAGTTTTCCCGTCAGGTAGTATTATATATATATCTACAGTAATCGATTCTGCATTACATGGTAAATCAATTCTTCTAATTTTTGATGAATTAATAGAAGGGCTAGTTTCTGTAATTGGTTTTCCACCGAGAAGATATTTTACTTCGAAAGAAGCATTGCCATTGGTGTTATTTACCACTTCTACATAATCCATAATAATCACCTCTAAATATTTTCTTTTAACTAGGAAAGTTATATAAGTTAAGGATAGTATATAATATGAATTTTAATGTAATTAAGTGATGAAAATAATCTATATTGATATAAATTTAAGTAAATATGTATTAAATAAATAACTTTATTATCAAAAATTCAATAAAAAAGTAAATATATAAGATAGGAGCTATAGAAAAAGTGAGATGAAAAAATCTCACTTTTTTATACTATATAAAATTATTGTGTGCATCTATCATTTTCAGTATTAAAATGTACATATATATCTTTGGGAAATTCAAGAATAGAAATTGAGTTGAAAGATTGTGATGCAATTTCATTAGTATTAAGATAAATATCGGATAAATCATCATTATAAAATTGAACTATAGATTTTTTAATTATAATAATTGCTTTATAAATTGGAAAACAGTAATTATTTAAGCATATATTATGAGAAGGAATAATAACGTATTTAAAAAGATTATTACTATTTAACGCAGTAGTAAATAAATCACTTACTTCTTTTGAGGTATATTTATCTTTATAACTTGATGAAATTAATGATTTATTATAATAAATCATTAATTTCATATTTACATTGAGAAAATTATATACAGTGGGAAGAATATTGCGAGTTGCTTTTGCTATAGATAAATCATCTATGAATATATCTGTTTCATAACATATTGGTGAATTTCGGATTAAATCACTAACAGTTACATGAGGATTATTTCCTATAGTACACTTTAATTTTCTATTTAAGGAGCACCATGGAGGACATAGAATTGCTTTATTCATAAAAACACCTTCATATAATTAGAATATTAATAATACAATATATGAGTTATTTTACCATAATGTGATAATTATTACACTATATATAAACAAGTATCTACAGTATTATATTTAAATAAAATACTGTAGATATTCATTAATTTCGTAGTTTTTGTATCTCTAACCTCAATGAAGATGTATTTGGATTTTTATAAATATAATTATTCAATATCTCATAATATAATTTTAATTAAAATTGTAATTTGGATTGGTAATTCTATTTTTAAAAGTATTTATATTATGAAATCCACTTATAAATACTCTATCTAAGGTAAATATACCATCAGATTTATCAGACCATCTTCCATCAGTTGTAACGGCCATTTTGTAACCAGCATTTTTAACTGCTTTTATAGTGTCGTTATTATATTTTCCACATGGATAAGCTATATATTTAACTTGTTTGTTTAATAACTTTTCTAATTTTTCTTTTGATTTAAAAACTGTATCATATTGTTTATCATATGTAAGCTCTGTAAGTGTTTCATGATTTGCAGTATGACTTTCAACATCAAATCCATTTTTGTCTAGTTCTTTAAGTTGTTCTGAAGTTAGATATTCACCAGTGTCTATACAGTTAGTTATAACAAAGACAGTTGCTTTAAATCCATATTTTTTTAATATAGGGTAGGCAGTTTCATAATTATCTTTGTATCCATCATCAAAAGTTAAAACTACAGATTTTTTAGGAACAGGAATATTTTTTTCAAAGAAGTTATGTAATTCATCTAGAGTTAATGTTGTATAGTTATTATCTTTTAAGTATTTCATTTGTTTTTCAAAGTTTTCTTTGGAAAGTCTTACACAGTTATTTTTTTCGTATTTTATTGAATGATACATTATAACGGGAATACCCTCATTATTATGTTTCAAATTTTTTGTATTAATAGTTTCTTTAGGTTTATTTACAGTTGGTTTAGAACTAGTAGTATTTTCATCTATTTTTTTTTCTACTTTAGTATTTGGTTTAGAAGGAGTAGATACTTTGTTTTGTTTTGATATACATCCAGCTAATGATAGAGAAAATATTATAGTACTAATTAAAGCTAAATTTTTCTTCATATATTTATGCCTCCTAGAGTTTTTATTTTACTATTAAAGTATATAGATACTAATATTAGATTGCAATAATTTTGATTATATATGGAAATATTAGACTGTGAAATTAGAGCAATATTGTGGTAAACTGTACATATAAATTAACAATTAGGATAATAAATAAGTATTATATAAAAAATAATTACGTTTAAATGATTAATTAAGTTTTTAACTTAAAATATAAAATATCTTTATTGGAGGTAATAAAATGTCTAAAAGTTTACAACTTGATTTGACAAAAACAAAACCATTTTTAAATGAACATGAAATTAGCCAACTACAACCAATGGTTAGTGCAGCTCACAATTTAGTACATGAAAAAACTGGAGCAGGAAGTGACTTCTTGGGATGGGTTGATCTACCGGTTAATTATGATAAAGATGAATTTGAAAGAATCAAGAAAAGTGCAGAAAAGATTAGAAACAATTCTGAAGCTCTTATTGTAATTGGAATAGGTGGTTCATACTTAGGAGCAAGAGCTGCTATTGAAATGTTAACACATACATTTGGAAATGTTACATCAAAAGAAAATAGAAAAGCACCTCAAATATTCTACGCTGGAAATAATATTAGCTCTACATATATGGCGGATCTAATAGAAACTGTAAAGGATATGGATTTTTCAGTAAATGTTATATCTAAATCAGGAACTACTACTGAACCTGCAATAGCTTTTAGAATATTTAAAGATTTATTAGAAAAGAAATATGGAAAAGAAGGGGCAAAAGAAAGAATATTTGCTACAACTGATAAGTCTAAGGGAGCTTTAAGAACTTTAGCTGATGCAGAAGGGTACGAAACTTTTGTAATTCCTGATGATGTAGGAGGAAGATATTCTGTATTGACAGCCGTTGGTTTACTTCCAATAGCTACAGCTGGTGTAGATATTGATGAAATGATGAAGGGTGCCGCTGATGCAAGAGAAGAATATAGTACTGATGATTTAAATAAAAATGAAGCTTATAGATATGCAGCAGCAAGAATGGCTTTATATAATAAAGGTAAAAATATAGAGATGATGGTTAATTTTGAACCTTGTCTTCATTATATGGGAGAATGGTGGAAGCAATTATTCGGAGAAAGTGAAGGAAAAGACCATAAGGGTATATTCCCAGCAGCAGCAGATTTCTCAACAGACTTACATTCAATGGGACAATACATTCAAGAAGGAGTAAGAACATTAATTGAAACTCATTTAAATGTTGAAAAACCAAGAAAATCAGTAATAATAGAAGCAAATGAAGATAATCTTGATGGATTAAATTTCTTAGCAGGAAAAGATATGGATTTTGTTAATAATCAAGCATTTAGAGGAACAGTAGTTGCTCACAATGAAGGTGGAGTACCTAATATGATTATAAATATACCAGAACTTACAGCTTATTATTTTGGATATTTAGTATACTTCTTCGAAAAAGCTTGTGCATTAAGTGGATATTTACTAGGAGTAAATCCATTTAATCAACCAGGTGTTGAAGCATACAAGAAAAATATGTTTGCTTTACTTGGAAAACCAGGTTATGAAGATATGAAAGCTGAAATAGAAGCAAAACTTAAGTAATTTATATATAATAATTTAAATTTACTTTTAATAATAAGACCTTAGAAAATCTGCATATTTTCTAAGGTCTTTAAATATAATAAAAGGAATTTTAGTTTGTGATATTGAACTAAGATTAATAAAGGAGTGATTTTATGAGAATAATAGTGGATGCAGATGCGTGTCCAGGTAGAATAATAATAGAGAGAGCAGCAATTGAAAATAATATAGAGGTTATAATGTATTGTGATATAAATCATGCACTTACAAGTAAGTATAGTACTATAAAAGTAGTAGATAGTGGATTCCAAAGTGTTGATATGAATATTATAAATGAAGTAAAAAAAGATGATATAGTTGTAACTCAAGATTATGGTGTAGCAGCTATGGTATTAGGAAAAAAGGCATATGCAATAAGTCCTAAAGGTTATATTTATGATAATGATAATATAGAAAGACTTTTATTTGAGAGACATCTATCAGCTAAGGCAAGGAGAGGTGGCAAAAAAACTTCAAATCCTAAGAAAAGAACTATAGAAGATGATGATAGATTATATAAGAATATATTAAAGTTAATAAAAAATATTCATAAAAGATAATCATATAGTAATTTATACATAATTATATTTATATAAAAAATGTATAATATATAAAACCAACTGAATGTATAGAAATTAGTTGGTTTTATATTTTTATTGAAAAAATATAGTTAAACTTATAGGAGAAACATTTATAGTATTTGAGTTAAGGGTTTTAAGAATATTTTCACCTGCAGTATTTTTATCCACAATTTGATGCCATTTACCGTTAGGAATTATTAATTCAGTGGAAAAGTTATTAGCATTGTAGATAACTAAAATGTTTTTAAAATTATCCCCATTGGCATTATTTTTTAATATAAATGCTACTAAATTTTTAGGTGTATTATTAAGAAATTTTAAGTTATTTTTTATATCAATATTTGAAGGCATTCTAAAAGCAGGGTGATTTTTTCTTAAATTTATTAAAGATTTTACATAATAGAAAACATCTTTAAATTCATACTTTCTATTATAATCTATACTATTTACTTCATCAGAGGAATTAAAACTATTCTCAATTCCAAATTTAGTTCTACAAAATTCAACTCCAGAATGTAAAAAAGGAATACCTTGACTTGTAAGTATTATTCCACAAGCTAGTTTTATCATATTTTTTTTATCAGCTATAGAATTATTACCATTAGAAAGTTGTAATTTATCCCAAAGAGTATGATTATCATGGCAAGATACATAATTTATACTTTGACATGGTGAGAGATAAATAGCTTTATAATTATATATATCTAAAGAACAGCCCATAACACAAAATTTTAAAAGATTTTCTAAATTTGATTTTCCACCTATGAATCCTTTTTCGTTATTAGAAAAAGTGCTACCTTTTATACAATCTCGTATAGTATCATTAAAGAATCCTATATTAGGAGTTTGATAAAAATTATATTGTGTGGCTCTTAATTCTTTAGGTAATGTAGTATCTAAATCCCAGCCTTCACCATAAATCATAGAGCTTGGATTTAAAGACTTTAAATTTTTAAATATAATATTCATTGTCTCAATATCGAGGAGTCCCATAAGATCAAATCTAAATCCATCTAAATGATATTCTGTACACCAGTATATTACGGAATCTAATATGAATTTTTTAACCATTTTATTTTCTGAAGCTATATCGTTGCTACAACCACTTCCATTAGATAAATTATTAAATTTATCATATCTAAAGTAATAACCAGGAAAGATTTTTTCAAAGTTCAGAAAATGTTTATGAAACATGTGATTAAATACAACATCCATATTTACACCGATATTATTTTCATGAAAAGTTTGTATCATAGTTTTTAATTCTAAAATTCTACAGGTTGGATTATATGGATTTGAGGAATAGCTACCCTCTGGAACATTATAGTTTTGAGGATCATAACCCCAATTATAGTTTTCAGGATTTTTCTCATCAACACTAATATAACTAAAATCAAATATAGGCATAAGTTGTACATGGGTTATTCCTAATTCTTTGATATGAGATAGGCCTGTTAACATATTGTTATTAGATTTGGTATTTTTTTCAGTCAATCCTAAAAACTTTTTTTTATTATAAATACCACTGGTTTTATTTGCTGATATGTCACGAATATTTATTTCATAAAGTATAGCATCCGTATAGTTATTGCATATTTGAAAAGAATCTTTATTCCAATTAAAGGGGTTTGTTTTTTTTAAATCAATTATAGCTCCTCTAAGTCCATTTATTCCTACAGATTTAGCATAAGGATCTATTACTTCAGAGATATTCCCATATACGCATATTTTATAAGTATAAAATTTATTTTTTAAATTTGAATTAATGGTAATTTTCCAAGTGCCGTTTGTTTCTTTCATTGAATATTCCTTTGGAGTTTCTTTAATTGCTGTGTCACCATTATTATATATGAGAAGAGATACAAAAGTTGCAGCAGGAGACCATAGGGTGAAAGTAGAAAAACTTAAATTATAGGAAAGACCTAAATTACCATTATAATAATATTTATCATTAAATTCAGATGTAAGAAAAAGTTTTGAATAATTAGCTTGTATTTTTAAATTATTGTATAAAATATAGCATTGATATTTTATATCTATAAAATTATCTAAAAATATAAGAAGGGAGTTTTCATCATTAAAAGATGTATTAATAATTTTTAAAGGATTATTACCGTTTTTTATATATAAATTATTTATGTTAAATAATTTATAATTATCGTATGTTATAGAAATTGTTTTAAAGCCTAAAACATTTGCAGATAAGTTATACATAAATAACCTCCATTAATAATTTTCTTAAAAATTTATGGAAAATATACAAATATTAAAATTTTTATTGGTATTATTATACTGAAAATTACAAAAAGTACTTTTACAAAAATTGGAATTATAGTATAATATACAGTAAACACAATTAAAAGTAAAGTATGTTAGGGGATGAGAATTAATGAATGAAATTATTATTGGATGTAATGAAAAATCTCCAAAACAAAAAGATGGGAAAGTTGTTATAGAAATATTAAGCCACCCAAATGAGGACTTGTTATATAAATTTATTGTAGGATATGATGGAACCTGGGAAACATTAAGGGACTTTAGCGATGAAAAAAGTTTAGTGTGGTGTCCCCAAAAACAAGGAAGTTATATAATAATGGTACAAGCTAGAAAAAGAAATAGTAATAAGGCTTTTGATTATGTTTCACGAAGAGAATTTTATTTAGAAAAGCCTAAGAAAGAGTTAAGTAAAAAGATAAAGTTAAAATCAGGTTCAAGGTTAATTAGTAAAATAGTATTGGATAAAAATGTATTAACTATAGGTGAAAAGCTTAATGTTAGTGTAGAAACAAAAGATGATAAGTTAATGTTTAGATATATGATAAACAAAAATGAAAAATGGTTATTGCTAAAGGATTATTGTCCTGAAAAAAATTTTAAGTGGAGTGCGAATTTACCAGGTAAATATGAAATCTTAGTTCAATGCAAATACATAAACTCTGAAAAGAATTTTGAAGATGCAATGAAAATAGGATTTGAGGTAAAAGCTGTTGAAAAATTAGAAATTACTAATTTTAAATGTTTAAATTCAGCAATACTTAAAGATGAAGAATTAGTATTTGAAGTAGAAGCAAAGTGTGATAATACTAGAACAACTCTTTATAAATTTTTAAGATTAGACGAATGTGGAAAGGTTACCTGTCTTCAAGATTTTTCTACTAGAAAAAGTCTTAGTTATACTGAAACTAATAGTGGCAAATATAAACTATTATGTTTGGCAAAAGATATGTATTCCCCTAAAAAATATGATGATAGAGCTATTTTATATTATAATGTAAAACCATATAAAGATGTTATTATAGATAGTTTTTTAAGTGACATGAGTTCTCCACAAATCGTTAATGCAAATATAAGATTTAAGTGTATAGCGCAAGGAGGAAAAGACCTTAGATATAGATTTATAATTGAAGGTAGTAAAAATGAAGATAGTGGATATTTGAAAGAAAATATCTTTAATTGGAAACCAACACAATGTGGTAAATATACAATAACCCTTTGGGTAAAGGATGTTTCATGTAGACAAAGTTATGAGGCAGAATCAAAAATAGAATACAAAATTGATGAAATACCAAGAGAACCTGTTAAGATAAGTGATGTCATAGTAAATAAAAGAGAAGATATTTTAATTGGTGATTGTATAAATATTAAGGCAATTGCAAAGGGAGGACTTAAACTTTTATATAGTTTCATAATTAAGAAAGATAACAAACAATATGATAAAATAAGTTATGGAAAATGTAATTATATTAATTTTACTCCTGAAGAACAAGGTAAGTATGAAATAGAAGTTAGAGTTAGAGATAAGTATTCTCAGAAAGAAATTGATGCATCTACAGTAGTATCCATAAATGCATATGAATATATACCGGCTAAAATTGATTATATATTATTAGATCCAAGAGAATATTATTTAATAGGAGAACAAATAGTTATAAATGTTATAACTACAGATACAAAAAATATATTATTAAAGTATTCTCTTATGATAAATGGACATGTTGTAGAAGAAACTGATTATATAAAAAGCAATAGATATATATTAACTCCTAGATGTAATGGTAAATACAAAATAAAAGTTTATGCAAAAAATGATAAAAGTAAAAAAGAGTTTGATAGTGCTAAAGAAATAAGTATGGTAGTTCATGAGGCATCCCCTATAAGAAATACAGTTTTAAAATGTGATAGAATAGACTTTTTTTGTAATGAACCTATAAGTGTTATTGCTGAAGGAAATGGTGGCAAGGATGTTATTTATGAGTTTTATTTAATGGAAAAAGGAGAATGGAATTTAGTACAAAAATATAGCAAGAAAGAATATTATTCTTTTATACCTTTTTCAAAAGGAATATATAAGGTTCTTGTTTTAGCAAAAAGCAATAGTAAACAAATTTCTTATGAAGATTATTGTATGATAGAAATTAAAGTTGGAGAAAGAATAGAGAGTGAAAAGGTTGTTTTAGATAATATAAAAAATTTAAATTATGCAATTTAGCTAATATTAAAATGAAATTATAAATTAAATTTGATAAAATAGGAGAATATAAGATACTAGATGAGGAGTGGATGACTATGGAAAGACTAGATAAGATTTTATCAAATTTAGGATATGGTTCAAGAAAAGAAATAAAGGCTCTTGTAAAAAAAGGTGAAATAGAAATAGATGGGAAAATAATTAAGGATAATGGAATTAAAGTAGACCCTAATAAATCAACAATAAAGGTAAGTGGAGAGGAAATAAATTATAGAAAATATATTTATCTTATGATGAATAAACCGGCAGGAGTAGTTTCAGCAACTTTTGATAATTATGATGAAACAGTTATAGATTTATTAGATTATGAATATACGGTTTTTGATCCGTTTCCAGTAGGGAGATTGGATAAGGATACAGAAGGATTTTTATTAATTACAAATGATGGAGATTTAAATCATAGACTTACATCTCCAAAGTGGCATGTAGATAAAATTTATTATGCTGAAATAGATAAAATTGTAGATGAAAAAGATATTAGAGCATTTGAAAAGGGAATTGTATTAGATGATGGATATAAATGCTTGCCTGCAAAATTAGAAATTTTATCTGCTGATGAAAATGGTTCTGAAGTAAATATAACTATACAAGAAGGAAAATTTCATCAAGTAAAAAGAATGTTTGAGGCAAGGGAGAAAAAGGTTATATATTTAAAAAGACTCCAAATGGGAAATTTAGTTTTAGACGAGTCACTTAATGAAGGTGAATATAGAGAATTAACTGAAGATGAAATAAAAGTGTTAAAATCTATTTGAAAATAGCAAAAAACTTGTATAAAATTATTTATGTTAGGATGTTTCATTAACAAATAATTCTGCAAAATACCTTGCATTTTATAAATTTATTTAATATAATAATTTTTGTAAGGGAAAATAAAAAGAATGAATAGCCCCCTTTTTATTTAAGACTGTCCAGCCCCAGGACTAGTCTTACCCTATATAATACTAAAAAAAACACTATCGACCGGTGATAGTGTTTTTTTATTTTTACAATTAATCTTGCAAAATTCTAAAGTAATTACAGGAAAAATTTCGTTTTGAAAATAGGTATGATAATTATTAAAGATTATTTAATTTATTGAACATATTAAATTAAAGTATTAAAATATATTGATATCAATTTTAATATAGAGAAAAATATTGTGAAATGATAAGATTTAAGTATAGAATGATATATTTATAAATTATATAAGTATATAAATTGGAGAGTGAATTTCTATGTCTAAATATAAATCGAAGTTGCAATGTACACAGATGGACTATTTGTGTAAGGCGATTTTATCATTGGAAAATGAGGAAGAGTGCTATAGATTTTTTGAAGATATATTTACAATAAATGAACTAAAATCTATAGAACAAAGATTACAAGTAGCTAAAATGCTAAAACAAAAGAAAACATATACAGAAATAGCTAAAGAAACAGGAGCGAGTACAGCTACCATAAGCAGAGTTAATAGGTGTTTAAATTATGGTAGCGATGGATATAATGTGGTATTAGAAAGAATAAAGTGGGAATAATAAATAACAAAGTTCAAGAGGAGAGGTTATATGGATTTAAAATCACTATTAAATAAAGAACAGTATAAAGCAGCTACAGCCATAGAGGGACCAGTGCTTGTATTAGCTGGAGCAGGATCGGGTAAAACAAGAGTTTTAACTTATAGAATAGCTCATATGATAGAGGATTTAGGTATTCCTCAATATAATATATTAGCTATAACTTTTACAAACAAAGCGGCAGGAGAAATGAAGGATAGAATTAAGAAATTAGTATCAAATAGTATAGATAGTATGTGGGTATCAACATTTCACTCTTGTTGTGTAAGAATTTTAAGAAGAGAGATAGACAAACTAGGGTATAGTAAAAATTTTGCAATTTATGATAGTTCAGATCAAAAAAATTTAGTGAAACAGTGTATGAAAGAACTTAATATAAATGATAAAGATATAAATGAAAAAGAAATAATATCTAAAATAGGTAAGCAAAAAGATAACTTAATTACAGCAGAAGAATATAAAAAAAGTAATGAAAAAGATTTTAGAAAAAACAAAATAGCTGATGTTTATCTTTTATATCAGAAAAAATTAAAAAATAGTAATGCATTAGATTTTGATGATTTAATTTTTAAGACTGTTGAGTTATTTAAAAAGAATCCAGATATATTAGAATTTTATCAAAATAAATTTAAGTACATAATGGTAGATGAGTATCAAGATACAAATAAAACTCAATATCAGCTTGTAAAAATGTTAGCATCTGCTCATAGAAATATATTTGTAGTTGGGGATGATGATCAATGCATATATCAATGGAGAGGAGCAGATATTAAAAATATTTTAGATTTTGAAGGGGATTATCCAGAGGCAAAGGTAATAAAATTAGAGGAAAACTACAGATCAAAGGCTAACATATTAAATGCTGCAAATACTGTTATAAGACATAATTCTCAAAGAAAAAATAAAGTTCTTAGAACGCAAAATTCAGATGGAGAAAAAATAAAAATTTATAGGGCTTATTCAGATATAGATGAAGGGATTTTTACGGCAAATGAAATAAAAAGACTTATTGAAAAAGAAAATAGAAGCTTTAAGGATTTTGCAATTTTATATAGAACAAATGCTCAATCAAGGATGTTTGAGGATGTATTTATGAAAAGAGATATTCCTTATAGAATTATTGGAGGATTAAAATTCTATGATAGAAAAGAAATAAAGGATATAACAGCATACTTAAAATTTATAAATAATCTTCAGGATGATATAAGTTTAAAAAGAATAATAAATGTACCTAAAAGAGCAATAGGTGCAGCTACTATTAGCAAGATACAAGAATTTGCAAATTATATGGACGAGTGTATGTATAGTGTATTACTTGATGCAGAAAATATTCCTGGATTATCTAAGAGGACTATTTCTAGTATAAATAAATTTACTAGTCTTATAAATGGATTTACTAGAACAAAGGATAAGGTAAGTGTATCAAATCTTATACAAGAAATATTGGAAAGTACAGGCTATATGAAAGAACTTAAGGATTCAAATGAAATAGAAGATATAAGTAGAATAGAGAATATAAAAGAATTAGTATCTGCTGCGGTGGAGTTTGAAAATACATCAGAAGATAAATCTCTTTCTGCATTTTTAGAGAAGATAACATTAGTATCAGATGTAGATAATTATGATGAAGATACAGATACTACAGTTATGATGACATTGCATAGCGCAAAAGGGTTAGAGTTTCCAGTGGTATTTATGGTAGGAATGGAAAATGGAATTTTCCCTGGTGCTCAATCTTTAGAAAATTTTTCTGAAATGGAAGAGTCAAGAAGACTTTGTTATGTTGGTATAACTAGAGCCAAAGAACAATTATATATGACATCGGCAAGTAATAGAAAAGTTTTTGGAAGAACTGTTGCTTATAGTGAATCTAGTTTTATTAATGAAATATCTCCTGATTTGAAGGAATTGGTAAAAGAAGAGAGAATATCTAAAGGGACTGTAAATTCTTCAAACAGAAAATTTAATAATAACTTTAATAGTTCAAATTTAAGTTCTCATGCTATATCTAGTTTTGGAGTGAAGAAAGCTGAAAGAACAATAAATTCTATATTAAGTAGTAGTTATTCGTCAAATACTTCCAATATAGAAAGTTCTAAAAACGATGTAAATCTAGATGAAGTAACAATAGGGAGAAAGGTTAAGCATGAAAAGTTTGGAATAGGAACTATAGTTAGTGCTAATAAAACAAATAAAGATGTAAAAGTTACAATTGCCTTTGATAATATGGGAGTTAAGCAGTTGATGTTTAACATGGCTCCTATAAAATTAATTTAAATTTTATAATATAAAAAATATTATTAATAGAAACTAAACTTATAATAGGCTATAGTAGAATAAGTTTAGTTTCTAATTAAGTAAAGGAAGGTAAATTGCAATGGAAGTGAAAAAACAAAAAATTTATAAGCTTGTTGATGAACTTAATAAATTAGCTTATGAATATTACGTTTTAGATAATCCTAGTGTAGCTGATAAGGATTATGATAAAAAATATGATGAATTAGTACAGCTTGAAAAAGAAACAGGAATGTTACTTTCTTATTCACCAACGCAAAGAGTTGGTGATGTGGTTTTAGGGAAGTTTGAAAAATATACTCATAAAGGTAAGCTATGGAGTCTTGGAAAAGCTCAAAGCTTAGAAGAGGTAAAGGATTGGCATAACAAAAATATTAAAGCTATTAATGAATATAATTTAAACCATGAAGATAAACTGCCACCTATTAAATATATTATTACTAAAAAGTTTGATGGGCTTACCATAAATTGTACATATAATAATGATGGAATATTAGTTGCTGCTGCAACTAGAGGTACTGGTGAAATAGGTGAAGATATTACATTACAAGCAAAAACTATAAAAACATTGCCACTTAAAATAAATAATAATGCTTTAATTGAAGTGCATGGCGAGGCTATAATGACAAAAGAAGCTTTTCAAGAATATAATAAAGTAGCAGATGTTCCTTTAAAAAATTTAAGAAATGGTGCTGCTGGAGCTCTTAGAAATTTAAATGTAAGAGAAACAGCAAGAAGAAATCTTTCAGCTTTTTTCTATGATGTAGGCTATAATGAAGGAACTCCTTTTAAAACTTATAGTGAAATGTTAAAGTTTATAAAAGAACAAGGAATACCCATGGATGATTATGTAAAACCATGCTCTACTGTAGAAGAAATAGAAAAAGAAATTAAGTATATAGAAAAAATAAGAGATAATTTAAACTATGATATAGATGGTATAGTAATTGCAATTGATGATATGAAGACTAGAGAAGTTATAGGATATACAGTGAAGTTTCCTAAATGGGCTCTTGCATATAAGTTTGAAGCTCAAGAAGCTACAACGAAATTGATAGATGTGGAATGGAACGTAGGAAGAAGCGGAAGGGTTACTCCTACTGCAATATTAGAGCCAGTAGAAATAGGAGGAGTTACTGTAAAGAGAGCAACTCTTAATAATATGGATGATATAAGTAGAAAGGGCGTTAAACTAGGAAGTGTAGTATTTCTTCGCCGTTCAAATGATGTAATTCCAGAAATAATGGGAGTTGTAGAGAATTCATTAGAAAATACTAGAGAAATAAAAGCACCAGAAATATGTCCTTATTGTGGAAGTGAAGTTGTTCAAGAAGGTGTTCATTATTTTTGTGAAAATACTTTATCTTGCAAACCTCAACTAGTAAAATCTATTGTTCATTTTGGAAGTAGGGAAGCTATGAATATAGCTGGATTCAGTGAAAAAACTGCAGAACAATTATTTGAAGAATTAGATATCAAATCTATACCGGATTTATATAGAATAAAAAAAGAAGAATTATTAAATTTACAACGTTTTGGAGAGAAAAAAGCTCAAAATTTAATTGATGCTATAGAAAAAAGTAAAAACTGTGATTTGCCTTCATTTATATATGCACTTGGAATTCCTAATGTAGGTAAAAAAACAAGTATTGATTTATGTAGAAAGTTTAAAACTTTACAAAAATTAAAAAGTGCTACTTTTCATGATCTTATAGCTATAGAAGATATAGGAGAGATTGTAGCTGAAAGTATAATTGAATTTTTTAAGGATGATACAATTTTAAAAAATATAGATGAACTTTTAGAGTTAGGTGTAAATCCTAAATTTCAAGAAGAAAATATACAAGAGAATATATTTAATGGAAAAACTGTAGTTGTTACAGGATCGTTAAATTCTTTTAGTAGAAGTGAAATAAAAGAAAAACTTCAATCCTTAGGAGCAAAAGTAGCAAGTAGTGTAAGTAAAAAAACTGACTATGTCATAGTTGGTAAAGACCCGGGTTCAAAATATAAAAAAGCTGTTGAACTTAATGTTAAAATCATTGATGAAGAAAAGTTTAAAAACATGATATGATAGAACCTTTGATAAAATGGAGGATAAAAAAATGAAGAAGTTTATAAGTATATTAGCATGGACATTTGTAACTATAACAAGTCTATTCTTAATACTTACTATGCTTTCAACTTATAATATTATAAATATAAGTTACTTTAATAATTATTATGTATTTCAGAGTAGTATAGTTATAACAATGATCTTATGGAGTATTAAGCAAATACCTATAAGTAATGGTAGATGGACTAATTCTATTTTATGCATGTTTATGGGAATTGTAACTATGGTTTTCATGTGTATGAAAATATATTAATAAAAATTTTTAAATATCACAAGAAATTTAGGAAATATATATTTAATTTTAAATATAAAAAGAAGAAATATATTATAAAAATGTTTATGAACTTGTTTAAACAAGTATCATAAACATTTTTATTTATACATATTCATTACCAATTATTTAATTTAAATAATATACTAATAATAAATTATTTAATTTATATTATCGTAATTAAATATATTTTGAAAGGTGGTTGTATGAATAAAATATGTTCTTTAGATAAAAAAGTATCGTATATATGTATGAAGGAATATGAATATTTTTTAAATAAAAAAAATGTTATAGGGTTAGCTCTCGGATATAAAGTTACTAATGGATTTTATACTTGTAAAAAGTGTATTGTTGTATTTGTTACTGTAAAGTTACCAAGCTATGAATTAGATTCAAATCAGATAATTCCACAGTATTATAATGGAATTCCTACAGATGTAGTTCAATGTGATAAACCTAGGTTTGAAGCATTAACAGGTAAAGTTCGCCCAGTTTTAAATGGTTACAGTATTGGTAATGTATTAGAAGATGATTCAGCAGGTACATGTGGATGTTTAGTATATGATAAATATTTATACGTATTAAGTAATAATCATGTTTTAGCTAATAATAATCAATTTCCAATAGAAAGTTCAATAATACAACCTAGTATTTCTGATGGAGGAGAAAATCCTAAAGATGTTATAGGTCATCTTTATAGATTCATACCAATAGAATTTATAGATGGGAATAAAAAACCTGAAAATCAAGTGGATTGTGCTATAGCAAAAGTAATAAGTAGGTCATTAGTATCTGCAGCTATTGCTTTTATTGGTATACCTAAAGGTATAAAGGAGGCATTATTACTTGAAAAGGTATGTAAAGTTGGAAGAACAACTGAAAAGACTTATGGAAAAGTAACTTATACAAAGGGAACTATTATTGTAGAGTCAGAAGAATTAGGTAAAGAGGCTTTATTTACTAATCAGATAATGACATCAAAGATGACGGAGAGTGGGGATTCAGGAAGTTTACTAGTAGATGAGAATTTAAATGTTTTAGGACTTTGTATGTCTAGTAATAAACAATCTACAATAGCAAATCCTATAACAAATGTATTAAGTAGTCTAAAGGTAAAATTATTTACTGGCTAAATTATAGATAATAGGTTTTACTTAAAATTATGAAAATAAAAAACATATTTAATTTAAAACTAATTTTATAAATATGTTTTTTATTTTTGTTATATATAAATAGTTCATTAGAATTAAAGGAAATTTTAATGAACTATTTTTTTATATAGTAGTGATATAATAAAAATGTATAAAGCAAAATAAAAGTTTAGAAAAAAGGAGGCTTTTATAGTGATTTCGAAAATAGATGTAGAATATATAGCAAAGCTTGCAAAATTGAACTTTAGTGAGGAAGAAGAAAAAATACTTATAGATGATTTAAATAAAATACTAGATAATATGGAGAAACTTAATGAATTAAATACAGATGATATAAACATAACTGTTAATCCTTATTATATTGAAAATCAATATAGAGAAGATGAAGTAGAGGAGTCTTTTACTTTAGATATGGTTTTGAAAAATGCACCAGATTCAAAGAGTCAATATATAGTAGTACCTAAAGTTATAGAGTAAAGGAGGAATAAAAGTGGAAATATACAAAAAAACTGCTCATGAACTTATAGATATGATAAGAAATAAAGAAATTAAAGCAGAAGAAGTTATGAAAAGTTATTTGGATAGAATAGATACTATAGATAAAAAAATAGGAGCATATTTATATATATCTAAAGAAGAATCATTAAAACAAGCTAAAAAACTTGATGATAAAATTAAAAGGGGACAGGATATTAAAGGTTTATGTGGTATTCCAATAGGAGTAAAAGATAATATAAGTGTTAAAAATATGCAGAATACTTGTGCTTCTAAGATACTTGAAAATTATATATCACCGTACGATGCTACTGTTATATCTAAATTAAAAAAAAATCAGGCAATTATAATAGGAAAATTAAATATGGACGAATTTGCTATGGGATCATCTAATGAAAATAGTGCATTCAAAGTTGTAAAAAATCCTTGGGATTTAAAGAGAATACCAGGGGGATCCTCTGGAGGGTCAGCTGCAGCAGTGGCATCTTGTGAAGTTCCTTTGGCATTAGGAACAGAAACAGGAGGATCTGTAAGACAACCTGCAGCATTATGTGGAGTTGTGGGACTTAAACCTACATATGGAAGAGTATCTAGATATGGAGTTACATCCTTTGCATCAACACTTGATCAAGTAGGTACTATAGGTAGAGATGTTAGGGATTGTGCAATTTTAACTGAGGTTATAAGTGGTTTTGATGAAAGGGATAGCACAAGTTTAAATAAAAATGTACCTAATTTTAATGAGAGTTTAAATAAGGATATAAGAGGAAAAAAACTAGCAATACCTAAAGAATTTTTTCAAGAGAATTTAGAATATGGTGTCAGAAAATCAATTGAAGAAGCAATAAAGGTTTTAAAAGAAAATGGAGCAGAGATAATAGAATGTTCACTTCCATTAATTGATTATTCACTTTCAGCTTATTATATAATATCTAGTGCAGAGGCATCATCAAATCTTGCAAGAATTGATGGTATAAGGTATGGAAAAAGAATAGAAAAATTAAAAAATGATATTGATATATATATACAGTCTAGAAGTAAAGGTTTTGGTAAAGAAGTTAAACGAAGAATTATGCTGGGAACATACGTATTATCAAAAGGGTATTATGAGGATTATTATGAAAAAGCTTTAAAAGTTAGAAGTTTAATAAAAGATGATTTTAAAAATATATTAAAAACATGTGATGCAATAATTACTCCAACATCACCAACAACAGCTTTTAAAATAGGTGAAAAAACTAATAATATTTTATCTATGTATTCTTCTGATATATATACAGTACCTGTAAATATAGCTGGACTACCGGCAATATCTGTTCCGTGTGGATTTAGTAATAATTTACCTGTAGGACTTCAGATTATAGGAGATTATTTTAGAGAAGATATGTTGTTTAATATAAGTTATAGTTATGAACAATCTACAAATTGGCATAAAAGAATGCCTGGATTATAGGAGGTAATTTTAACATGGAATTTGAAATAGTTATAGGTCTTGAAGTACATTGTGAATTACTTACGAAAACTAAAGCGTTTTGTGGATGTAGTACAGAATTTGGAGCAAAGCCTAATACACATGTTTGTCCTATATGTTTAGGATTACCAGGAGCCTTACCTAAACTTAATAAAAAGGTTGTTGAGTTTGGAATAAAAGCAGGGCTTTCCCTAAATTGTTCAATAAACAAATTAAGTAGAATGGATAGAAAAAATTATTTTTATCCTGATTGTCCTAAAAATTATCAGATAACCCAAAGTGAATATCCTTTATGTAAAAGTGGATTTATAGATATAGTTTCACAAAGTGGTCAGAATAAAAAAATAAGAATAGAGAGAATACATATAGAAGAAGATGCAGGAAAACTTATTCATAAATCCAATAATACATTTGTGGATTTTAATAGAGCTGGGGTTCCGTTAATAGAGATAGTGTCTGAACCTGATATGAGAACGCCAAAAGAAGCTGTTGATTATCTTATGAAATTAAGAAGTATACTTAAGGCAATTGGAGTTTCAGATTGTAAAATGGAAGAAGGATCTTTAAGGTGTGATGTAAATATTTCTGTAATGCCAAAGGGTAGTGATAAACTTGGTGTTAAATGTGAAATTAAAAACATGAATTCTTTTAAGGCTTTAGAAAAAGCGTTAAACTATGAAATTCAAAGACAGATAAATTCAATAAAGAATGGTGAAAAAATAAACCAAGAAACTAGAAGATGGGATGATAAAAACAATAAAACTGTAGTTATGAGAAGTAAAGAAAATTCAAAAGACTATAGATATTTTCCAGAGGGGGATCTTGTAAGTATAAATATATCAGATGAATGGATACAAGAGATTAAAAAAACTATTCCAGAGCTTCCACATGAAAAACAAAGAAGATTTATAAAGGAATATAATATTCCAATATATGATGCAGAGATAATAACTTCTAATAATAATCAGGCAGAATTTTTTGAAGAAGCTGCAAATTTAAGTAAAGATCCTAAAGCAGTATCAAATTGGATAATGGGACCTATATTAAAGTTTATAAATAAAAATAATCTAAAATTTGAACAAATAAAATTTACTCCAATGGATTTAGCAGAACTTATTAAATTTATAAATAATAGAACTATATCTAATTCAATGGGAAAAGATATTATTGAAGATATGTTTTATACAGGGAAATCACCTAAAATTATTATTGAAGAAAAAGGATTAGTTCAAAATAATAATGAATCTGAAATATTAAAAATAGTAAAAGAAGTTTTGAAAAATAATACTGACAACATACAAGAGTATAAAAATGGAAAAACTAAAATATTAGGATTTTTTGTAGGTGAAGTCATGAAAATCACTAAAGGAAGAGCAAATCCTAAGGTGGTAAATGATATTATTTTTAATGAATTAAATAATTAAAAAAGTAACATATATCAAGGATCTAGAATAATATATATTAGGTCCTTTTACAATTTTTAAAGAAAAGTGATATAATATAGTTAAAGCAGTGTTTGTTATCATATAATATAGTTATGAGGTGATGATTAATATGTTTAACAGACTATTTAATAAAATATATTTTAAAAGAAAAAAAGGTGAAATAAGAAGAGGAAGAAGTAAACTTAGGAGAATGAAAGTAGATGTTATATTAAGAATTCTTCAAAAAAATTGCAATAATAAGCAAATTAATTATAATGTAATAGAAAAAAATTGGGATAGTATTTTGGTTTTATTAAAAGGAAAAAATGATAAAATATTATTTAAGTATCATAGAACAGGAATGGTTTTTCATGAACATTACGAAGAATTTTTAAATCAAATGAAAATTTATGGGGGAAATAAAGGGGTATATATAACTACAGGGGTTTTTGAAGTTGTACTTCATAAAATGGAAAATAGAACTTGGTTTTATAAAAAAGTATTATTGGAAGATTACAGTTATTTTTTAAAAAAACAGCTAGGATTAAAGGGAAAGATATCAGAAATTTTTAAGAATAAAAAACTAAATTTTTATAGATATTTGCCAAGGTAGAACAGAGTTTTGTTATTTAATTATAATTAGCAAAATTTTGTTTATTTTTTTTGTATTAGTACATAATTAAAGTATATATTATATAGAATGGATGATAAGAATATGAAGAAAAAGTTTTATATATTTGTAGTTAGTATTATATGTATAATTCTTATTGCAATAGTAGGAACAGGATGTATACATAAAAAAGTATATAATGAAAATATACGAGACTATTTAGTATATAATGTAGGTACTTTACCTGAAGATTTGTTGTTAGTAAGTGATAATAATATAAGAAAGCAGGATTTAAATTTATGTTTATTTGATGGGTTAGTTTCTTTTGATAAAGATGGCAAGATAGTACCAGCACTAGCATCAGAGTGGAAAATATCATCTGATAAATTAACATATACTTTCAATATAAGAGAAAATGCTATGTGGAGCAATGGAGATAAAATAGTTTCAAAGGATTTTCAAGATTTCTTTTCTAGAATTTTAAAAGAAAAAAATAATATTTATAAATGCCAATTAGAATGCATTTTTGGTGTTAAAGATTATATAAATAATGGTGGAGATTTTACTGGAGTTGCAATAAGTAGTAAAGATGAGGCAACCTTGGAGATAAGATTAAATTATCCTTGCGAAGATTTTCTTAAGATTTTGGCAGAGCCTGCATTTACTCTTAAAAGAAACTTTTATAATTTGAGAAATTGGAAAAGTGAATATAAAAAGATTAATTATTCTGGAGCATTTATAATTAATAACATTTATGATAATGGAGAAATAAGCTTATTGAAAAATGATAAGTATTGGGATAAAGATAATATTATTAGTAAAAAGATTCATATAAAAAATAAAGAAACTACGGCTTTTGCATTAGCTGACTATAATTCTAATAGTATAGATGTTTTTTGTAATGATGATATTACTGAATTAAGTGATATACCGAAAAGTGAAAAATCTAAAAAGACTTTAACCAATAAAGGAATTAGCTTAAATTTTAATTTAAATAAAGATGGATATACAAGAGATATAAAGTTTAGAAAAGCCATAAATTACGTTGTAAATAGAGAAAATATAGAAAAATCTTTACATGGGTTATTTACAAAATCTTATAGATATTTACCAAGGAGTATAAACACTAATGTTTCAATAAACTATCAATCAAATTTAATTAAAGCTAAAGAATTTTTAAAAAGTAGTAGTTATAGTGGAGAAACAATAGAAATAGTTTATTTAAATGGTATTGATAATAATAAAAAAATCGTAAATTGTATATTAAAAGATTTTGAGAATTTAAAAATAAAAGTAAAAGCTAAGGGTTATGATAAAGAAGAATTAAAAAATATATTAGATAATGATAAATATGATATAATTATTAAAGAGTATAAGGGAGAGTATAATTCACCATTATGTTATTTAGAAAAATGGGTTAGTAACAATAAATTTAATGTATATGGATATAGAAATCTAAAATTTGATAATGAAGTATTAAAGGGAAAAGTATCTATAGATAAAATAAAATGTAATAGTATTTATAAAAATGCAGAAGATATTTTATTAAAAGATATTCCCATAATACCACTTGGATTTTATGATTTTGTATTGTGCAAAAAAAGTTATGTAGATGGAATAGAAGTAAATAATATGGGAAATGTAATTATAAAAAAATCTCATATAAAATCATAATTACTATTGAAAGTTAATTGATGAAAGTAAATTTTATTTATCAATTATCTTTCAATAGTATTTTTACTAAAATAGTATAATTAACTTTTAAGATGTCTATTTAGTAAATGTAACATTAGGAAAAATAAATTAAAGTTTTTTCTACTATCGAAGGTGGACTTGCTTGATTTAAAAGAGTTATTACTTCTACTAAATGTTACATTTTTAATAAATATAGGTGCTAGTTCTGCAATTTCTGGACTTTGTATACTTGTCATTTTAAAATATTGTTCTTCTAATAGATTTTCTGGTTTTGCATTAAAATTTTTATAGTGTTCAACATCATCTAGTGTTGGAGTATCTGGCCAACTTAGTAATATACCAGAGTCTACAAATTGATATTTAAAAATATTTGTAACTAGTTTTTCATCGATATCATCTAATGTTGAATTATATAACATAGACATAAGATAAAGTACTATTTCATCAGAGGAAAATTTAATATCTTTATCAGAACTTTCTTTTACAAATATTCCTAGATCTTCATTATAATAATCTATAAGAGATTCCATAATACTATCACTTATTTTTTTAAAACGGAATATGTTTGTATGTTTAAAAAGTATTGCAGAATTTAAGTACATGATACAAAGATTAGAGATATTATTTTTAGGTAAGGTATTATATTCTTCAAATATTAAATCAAAAATATCTAATAGTAGAGGTTGCACTTCTTCCATATTAGAATAAGTATAGAACACATTTAGGTTAAAACATAGATTACATTTTTCATTAAAGGATATGTTATAAATTTCTTCTTTAAAATCTAAGAACATTTTTAATATATCTAAAGAAAAAGTTTTAAATGCTGCTTTAATATCTCCATCTAGATAATCAGAGCATTTATAAAATGCATTCATAAATAATGCTTGTTCAGAAAATTTAAAGGTTTTGTTTTTAGATTTAAGTTGTATTCTACCTGTTAGTGGATCAGTACAGTCTTTTTTATCTATAAATAAACCTGATTCATCTCTCATATGAGAAACAAAAAATTCTAATTGATTTCTAGCTATTTCAGTATACAAAGTACTTAAATTATATTTTTTTGAATCTATATCTTTAAAGCCTTTATAATAATCAACAAGTTCTAAGAGAGATAGAGTCATATAGCCATTACTAAAGATAGGAATTTCTTTTTTTTGTTTGCTATCATCCCAACATAATTTGTTGTTTTTATTCTTTAGTTTTGCACTGGATTTTTTATAAACACATAAAAGTGGAGAAATTGATTTTAATGTGTTAATATCAGTACTGGGTAGGTTTTTTAAATTAAGATTTCTATGATCTATTACAATACCGCATTTGGAAGATAAAACAAGATTCTTTATAGATTCTTTAGATAAGTGAAATAATTGATTTTGTATTTGATCTATAGATAGTTTATTCATTCGTAAGAAAGGTCCTATATATCTTAACATATTTACACCACCATAAATTAATCCTAATAAAATAATATGAAAATATATAATAAATAATGATAGTTTTCTAAATTAAAGGAGAGATTTTTATGCAAATAGGTAAATTAGAGTGGAAAGATTTAAAAAATATTATTAATAATAATAGGGGAGTGAAAAGAGAAGATGTTAGGATTAGAAGTGGAATTGGAGAAGATTGTAGTGTCATAAATTTTGGAGAATATGAATGTGTTGTATCTACAGATCCTATAACTGGTGCCGATAAAAATATGGGAAAGTTAGCTGTTCATATTAATTGTAATGATATAGCATCATGTGGAGTAGAACCTTTAGGGATTTTAGTAACTATTTTAGCACCAGCAAATACAAAATTAAAAGAAATTGAAGATATAATGAATGAAATAAATGATGAAAGTGAAAAGTTAAATATAGAAATATTAGGTGGTCATACCGAAATTACTGATGCAGTTAATAAGATAATAGTTTCTTGTACTGTTATGGGAAAGACTAATAAAGGTAAGGCAGTATCAACTTCTGGAGCAAAAATAGGAGATGATATTATAGTAACAAAATACCTTTGCTTAGAAGGAAGTTCAATTATAGTTAATGATTATTATGAAAGAGCTAGACAAATTTTAAAGGAAGATGAAATCAAAGAAGCAAAAAACTATGTTAAGTATATAAGTGTTATAAAGGAAGGAAAAATAGCAGGAGATTTTGGAGTGAATTCTATGCATGATATAACAGAAGGAGGATTATTAGGTGCCTTGTGGGAAGTAGCTGAAGGAAGTAATGTTGGATTTAAAATATATAGAAAACATTTACCCATAACTAAGGTTACTAAAAAGTTATGTAACTTTTTTAAAATAGATCCTTTAAAGTTTATATCATCAGGGAGTATGATTATAACATGTAAAAATGGAGAAAAGCTTGTGCAAAAATTACAAGAAAATAATATACCAGCTGCAATAGTAGGTAAGATTACAAAAGATGAGAAAAAGCTTGTGGAAATTAATAATGATAATATAGATGTACTTCCTGTAGAAAGAGATGAACTTTTTAAAATTATATAATATTAGTAATAGATAAGGAGATATAATTATGAAGAAAATTATTGTAGCAAGTAATAATCAACATAAAATTCAAGAAATAAAGGAAATATTAAAAGAATTTGATTTAGATATATTATCTTTAAAAGAAGCGGGTATTAATGTAGATATAGAGGAAAATGGAACAACTTTTGCGGAAAATGCACATATAAAGGCATCAGAAATTTTTAAATTAGTGAAAGGTTATATGGTACTTGCAGATGATTCAGGTCTTATGGTAGATATATTAAATGGAGAGCCAGGGGTTTATTCTGCAAGATATAGTGGAGAGCATGGAAATGATAAAAAAAATAATGAAAAATTACTTTCTAAGTTAAATGGGGTTAAATTTACAGAAAGAAAAGCCAAGTTTGTTTGTGCAATGGAGTTAATAGTAGATGAAGATACCATAATTGATGTTCAAGGAGAAGTAGAAGGATATATATTAGAAGAAGAAAGAGGAGTAAGTGGATTTGGTTATGATCCTTTATTTTACGTACCTCAATTTAAAAAGAGTATGGCTGAAATAACGCCGGAAGAAAAGAATTCTATAAGTCATAGAGGAAAAGCTTTAAAAAATTTAAAAAAAAGTATTGACGTTTTATAAAATATAGTGTAGAATAATCCATGTCGTTAAGGCACAGAAACATTTCGAGAGAAAAAAGAAATGTGAAAAGAACGGGGTATAGCGCAGATGGTAGCGCGCGTGGTTTGGGACCATGAGGCCGCGGGTTCAAGTCCTGCTACCCCGACCACTATAAGCGGGAGTGGCTCAGTGGTAGAGCGTCACCTTGCCAAGGTGAACGTCGCGAGTTCGAATCTCGTCTTCCGCTCCAAATACGCGGGTATGGTTCAATGGTAGAACGTCAGCCTTCCAAGCTGAACACAGGGGTTCGATTCCCCTTACCCGCTCCAAAATGTGCGTCTTTAGCTCAGCTGGATAGAGCAACGCCCTTCTAAGGCGTGGGCCAGGAGTTCGAATCTCTTAAGACGCACCATATATGCGCCATTAGCTCAGATGGTAGAGCAACTGACTCTTAATCAGTGGGTCCTGGGTTCGAGTCCCCGATGGCGCACCATAATGGTGGACGTAGTTCAGTTGGTAGAGCGCCAGATTGTGATTCTGGTTGTCGAGGGTTCAAGTCCCTTCGTTCACCCCAGTATTGGGATATCGCCAAGCGGTAAGGCATAGCACTTTGACTGCTACATGCGTAGGTTCGAATCCTGCTATCCCAGCCATTTTGATTCACTAGCTCAGTCGGTAGAGCACATGACTTTTAATCATGTTGTCCGGGGTTCGATTCCCCGGTGGATCACCAATTTGTATTTAAAACATAACGTGCAGGTGTGGCGGAATTGGCAGACGCACTAGACTTAGGATCTAGCGCCTTTGGCATGGGGGTTCGACTCCCTTCACCTGCACCATAAGCGGGAGTGGCTCAGTGGTAGAGCGTCACCTTGCCAAGGTGAACGTCGCGAGTTCGAATCTCGTCTTCCGCTCCAAATACGCGGGTATGGTTCAATGGTAGAACGTCAGCCTTCCAAGCTGAACACAGGGGTTCGATTCCCCTTACCCGCTCCATTTTTTATTTTTTGTTTTTTGCGCTTATAGCTCAGCTGGATAGAGTGACGGACTTCGAATCCGGAGGTCACAGGTTCAAATCCTGTTAGGCGCACCATTAAAACGCCTCCCTACTATAGGAAGGTGTTTTTGACATATAGTAATGATATAATATCAAAGCAAAAAATAATAAAATAAAATTTTTTATATGGGGTGGAGAACGAATGAAAAAAACTAAAAAGATATCTTTGGCTATAAAGATACTTTTAGCTTTAGCGGTGGGAATAATTTTTGGCGTAATTGCAAATATGTTTTTCCCTAAAGAAATTAACGATGGAATAAGTAAATGGATTTTATCTCCTTTAGGAGAAATGTTTTTAAGATCTATAAAAATGTTAGTAGTACCTCTTGTTTTATGTTCATTAATATGTGGAGTAGCTAGCATTGGAGATGTAAAAAAATTAGGAAGAGTAGGAGTTAAGACAATAATATATTTCCTATTCACTACAGCTTTTGCAATAGTGCTTGCTATGTTAGTAGCTAATTTTATGAATCCTGGACATGGTACAGGAATAAACTTAGCGGTTGGAAGTAGTGTAGCTAAGACTACAAAGCCACCGTTCATTATGGACATGTTTGTAAATATGATTCCAACAAATCCTATTGAGTCAATGGTAAAAGGTGATATGTTACAAATAATAGTTTTTGCAATATTATTTGGAGTATGCATAACATTAATAGGTGAAAAGGCTAAACCACTTTCAAACATAGTATCTGAAATAAATGAAGTACTTTTAAAAATGATAAATGTTATTATGATTGCTGCACCAGTAGGAGTATTTGCACTTATATCTAAAGTTATAATCTTTCAAGGAGTGAGTGCATTAATACCACTTTTAAAATATCTTGTTACAGTTACAGTAGCCCTTACATTACAAGTGGTTATAGTATATGCACCGTCATTAAAAATTTTAGGCGGAGTAAACCCTATAAAGTTCTTTAAGAAATTTTGGCCGGTTATGTTAGTTGCATTTAGCACTTCAAGTAGTAATGCATCTATTCCTATGAGCCTTAAAACTTGTGAAGAAAAAATGGGTGCCTCAAAAGGTATTGCAAGTTTTACTATTCCTTTAGGCTCTACTGTTAATATGGATGGTACATCTATAATGCAGGGAGTTGGAACTATTTTTATAGCTCAATTAGTTGGAGTTGATTTGACATTACATCAAATGCTAATGGTAGTATTAACAGCAACGCTTGCATCAATAGGAACAGCAGGAGTTCCAGGTGCTGGGGTAGTAATGTTATCTATGGTACTTGAACAGGTAGGACTTCCATTAGAAGGAATAGCTTTAGTATTAAGTGTAGATAGAATAGTGGACATGCTAAGAACTGTAGTAAATGTTACAGGAAATGCAGCCACAACTATAATAATGTGTAATTCAGAAAAAGAATTAAATTTAGATGTATATAATGATAAAATTTAAATATTGATTTTTGTTACAAATAAAATTATTATATTTAATATAAATGAATAAAGTGGATAATATAATAAAAAAATAATAATGTTCGTTATCTCGTATATGATTGGAAATACGGTCCAATTGTTTCTACCGAACGGCCTTAAACTGTTTGACTACGCGTGTTTATTGTTATATGAAATAGTACTATGTTTTATTCTATGAATAATAATATAATGGTATTGAAGAACTTATAAACTCCCTAGTTAATTCTAGGGAGTTTTTATATATAAAAAAGAGGAGACGGTATAGAATATGGAATTATTAAAAAAAAGAATTTTAAAAGATGGTGAAGTAATAGGAGAAGGAGTATTAAAAGTAGATAGTTTTTTAAATCATCAAATAGATGTTAAACTACTAAATGAAATAGGTAAAGAGTTTAAAGATAGATTTAAGGATAAAGAAATAACAAAAATACTTACTGTAGAAGCATCAGGAATAGGAATAGCATGTATAGCAGCTCAGTATTTTAATGTTCCGGTAGTTTTTGCAAAAAAACATGAAGGAAATAATATGGATAAAGAAACATATGAAGCTGAGGTTTTTTCTTTTACAAAAAATAAATCATATAAGATTAGGGTATCCAAAAAATATTTAAATAAAGGAGATAAAGTACTTATAATAGATGATTTTTTAGCTAATGGAAATGCTGCATGTGGTCTTATAGATATAATAAGACAATCAGAAGGAGAAGTGCAAGGAGTAGGAATTGTAATAGAGAAAGGATTCCAAGTTGGAAGAAAAGTTATAGAAGATAAGGGTGTAAAATTAGAATCATTAGCTATAGTTAAATCTATGAAAAATGGAGAAGTTGTTTTTGGCAAATAAGATAGTAAAGAGCATCTGTGAAAATATATATTTTCATGGATGTTTTTTTTGCTTTTTATAGAGAATTTTTATAAATGAAAATGTTTTCTTGATGATGTTATTTTGAATATGCTAATATATGTAATAGTGTTTAATTATTTTAAATGTAGTATATAAGAATTTGAATATAATGATAAACATATGTACTGAGAAAGGATAAGAAAATGGAAAAATGTCAAATTGATAATATATTAGGTAAGGAAGAAAATACTCGAGAAGTTTTAAATACTATATTGGATATTAGTTATGATGGAATTGTTGTTGTGAATAAAAACGGTTTCATAACTATGTTAAGTAGAGCGTATGCAGATTTTCTTCAAGTGGACAGAGAAGATGTTATAGGTGAACATGTTACAAATGTAATTGAAAATACAAGAGCTCATATAGTGGTTAAAACAGGTATTACTGAGTTTGCTGAAATTCAAAAGATTAGAGAAAAATATATTATAGTCACAAGAATACCCATAATTCAAAATGGTGAAGTTCAAGGAGCATTAGAGAAGGTTTTATTTAGAGATATAAAGGATTTTAATTTACTTTATAATAAGATTGGTAATATGAAAACAAATATAAGAAAATATAATGAAGAACATAGAAAAAGTAATAGTGCCATATATTGTTTTGATAATATAATTGGAGATAGCAGTAAACTTCAAAGAGCAAAAAATCTAGCAAAAAAAGCAGCGCTTACAGAATCCAATGTGCTTTTAATTGGTGAAAGTGGAACTGGAAAGGAACTTTTTGCTCATGCTATTCATAAAGAGAGTCATAGAAAATATGGAAATTTTGTCAAGGTAAATTGTTCAGCAATACCTAGGGAACTTTTAGAACTAGAACTTTTTGGACACCAAGAGGGTTTTTTTACTGGAGTAAAAAAAGAATATAAGATAGGAAATTTTCAATTGGCAAGTGGAGGAACAATATTTTTAGATGAAATTGGAGACATGCCATTATATATGCAAGGAAAAATTTTAAAGGTTCTGCAAGAAAAACAGGTAAAAAAAATAGGAGCTATAGATATAAGAGTAATAGCTACAACTAATAAGAATTTATCTAAGATGGTTAGGGAAGGAAAGTTTCGAGAAGAATTATATTATAGATTAAATGTAATAAATATAAACATACCTTCCCTTAGAGAAAGACCAAAGGATATAGTTACATTAACTAACTATTTATTAGAAAAAATATGTAAAAAATTACAAAAGGAGGTGCAAGGGGTTAGTAGTAAGGCTATGGATAGACTTCAGTCGTATAGTTGGCATGGGAATGTAAGACAATTAGAAAATGTTATAGAAAGAGCAGTAAATATGGTTGAATATAATGGAAAGATAAAAATTGAACATTTGCCACAAGAGATTACGGGAAAAATAACTAAGTTTTCTGTAGAAAAGTTAGAAGATGTTATGAAGAAAACAGAAAAGGAAACTATATTAAATGCTTTAAGAGCTTTTGATGGAAATAAAACACAAACTGCTAAGGCATTAAATATAAGTAGAACCACTTTATATGAAAAGATGACTAAGCATGGTATATTATTTTAAAGTTTATGAAAATGATTTCAGAAAACGTTTTAAAAATATGTTTATAAAAATTTTTATTAATAATTAAAAATTTATGAAGTTACCCAGATATTATCGAATATATGTAGTTATTTATCTCATTAAGATAAATATTATAAATATAAAATAGGTTATAGGGTTTAATTATACATTGATTTAAAATTATTCATATGGTATAATTACCTAAAAGTTAATAAACGTGCCTTTAATTCAGTACGAGATACTGGGAAGGGTAGACAATGATTGTCTTTATAAGTATATGTAGTTTATTTATTATGGATAAAAGTATACTCATGCCTTCTCAGAATATTGGGAGGGCATTTTTTATTATACCTTTTAAATTAGTTCAGTGAGACTATAAAGGAGGATATAGGAATGTTACAAGGAAAAAACTTAATTGATCCAATGGATTTTTCAATAAAGGAATTAGATGATATATTTTCTCTAGCAGATAAAATCTTAGAAAATCCTAAAAAATATTCAAAAGTTTGTGAAGGAAAATTACTTGCTACTATTTTTTATGAACCTAGCACAAGAACAAGATTAAGCTTTGAAGCTGCAATGTTAAGATTAGGAGGAAGAGTGTTAGGCTTTTCAGATGCAAATTGTAGTTCTGTATCTAAAGGAGAAAGTTTAGAGGACACCATAAAAATAATTTCAGGATATACAGATGTTATAGCAATAAGACATCCAGAAGAGGGATCAGCACAAATTGCAAGTGTTAATTCTTATGTACCAGTTATAAATGCAGGGGATGGAGGACATCAACATCCAACTCAAACACTTACAGATTTATTTACAATTAAAAAGTTAAAAGGTAGCTTTTCAAATCATACAATTGGACTATGCGGAGATTTAAAATTCGGTAGGACAGTTCATTCTTTAGTTAAGGCATTATCCAGATATGAAAATAATAAATTTATTTTAATCTCACCAGAAGAATTAAAAATCCCAGATTATATAAAAGAATTTTTAATAGAAGAAAAAATACAATTTGATGAAGTTGAAAAATTGGAAGATGTTATAGAAGATTTAGATGTACTTTATATGACAAGAGTGCAAAAAGAAAGATTTAAAAATCAAGAGGAATATATAAGATTAAAGGATACTTATGTGTTAGATGAAGAAAAAATGAAGATGACAAAGAATGATATGATAGTTCTTCATCCACTTCCTAGAGTAAATGAAATTGATATAAAAGTAGATAAAGATGATAGAGCTTGTTATTTTAAACAAGCTAGATTAGGAATGTTTGCACGAATGGCTTTAATAGCTAAACTTTTGGGGGTGGAATAAATGGAGTTGTTAATAAAGAATGTAAGAATTGTTGATTGGGTACAAGATTTTTATGGTGATGTTTATATATATAAAAATAAAATTTATGATATAGGAAAAAATTTATCAAAAGAATGTGATGTTATAAATGGAAAAGGGAAAGTTTTAATGCCTGCATTTATTGATTTACATGCACATTTTAGAGATCCGGGATTTACAGCAAAGGAAGATATAATAACTGGTAGTAAGGCAGCTGCAAAAGGTGGTTATACAACAGTAAATCTTATGGCAAATACAAGACCGGTATGCTCTGATATGAAGACTGTTAATTATGTAAAAGAAAAAGCTAAGTCAGTAGGGCTTGTAGATGTAAATCAGGTAGTTTCAATTACAAAAGATTTAGAAGGAAAAGATATTAGTCATATAGATAAATTAACATGTAGTGCAAAATTTATATCTGATGATGGTAAAGGTGTTAAAGACAATAGAGTAATGATGGAAGCTATGATTAAAGCAAAATCAAAGGGGATAACAGTAATTTCTCATGCTGAAAGTCCTGAAATGAGTAAAATAGATATGAGAATGGCAGAAAATCTTATGACTTGGAGAGATATAGCACTTTGTAAGTTTACAGATTGTAAGCTTCATATGGCTCATGTTAGTACAAAAGAAGCAATAAATTATGTAAGAGAGGCTAAAGCAAAAGGGGCAAAGATAACATGCGAGGTAACTCCACATCATTTAGCTTTAGTAGGAGAAGAAGTATATAGAGTTAATCCCCCTATTAGAGAAAAGGATGATGTTGAGGCTTTAATTCAGGGTATAAAGGATGGAACTGTAGATGCTATAGCTACAGACCATGCACCACATACTGAGGAAGATAAGAAAAATGGATCTCCTGGAATTTCAGGAATAGAAACAAGTTTTTCAATATGTTACACAAAATTAGTTCGTGATGAAAATATATCTTTAAACAAATTATCAGAACTTATGTCTAAAAGACCTGGGGAAATAATGAATTTGAATAAAGGGCAAGTAACAGTAGGTTTTGATGGAGATTTTGTATTAGTGGATTTAGAAAAACAATATAAAATAGATTCAAGTAAGTTTTTATCAAAGGGTAAAAACACACCGTTTAATGGTAAGGAAGTATGGGGAGAGATAGTTATGACCATTAAAGGTGGAAAAATAGTATATGATAAAGGGGGCAATTAAAGTGATTATAGATAGATTATATGATGAAGTTAAAAGTAAAGGCAATGTTTGTGTGGGGCTTGATACAGATTTAAGCTATATTCCAGAATGGTTTTTAAAAAAATATGAAAGTATAGATGATACATTATTTAATTTTAATAAAAAAATAATAGATAGTACATATGATAAAGTGGCATGTTATAAAGTTCAAATAGCATATTACGAAGCCTATGGAATAAAAGGTCTTATAGCATATAAAAGAACATTAGAGTATATAAAAAAAATGGGATGTATAGCTATATCAGATGTAAAAAGAGGAGATATTTCAAAAACCGCTGAAATGTATGCAAAAGCTCATTTTCAAGGAGATTTTGAAACAGATTTTATAACTGTAAATCCATACATGGGAATGGATAGTATAGAACCATATATGCATTATATTGAAAATAAAGAAAAAGGACTCTTTGTTTTAATTAGAACATCTAATCCAGGGTCTAAGGATTTTGAATATATACAAAGTAGTTCAGGTAGAAGAGTTTATGAAGTAGTAGGAGAAAAAATGGAATCTTTAAACAAAAGAGTTATAGGAAAGTGTGGATATGGCTCAATTGGTGGGGTAATTGGATGTACAACCTTAGAGGATGGAGTGGCAATTAGAAAAAAATTTCATAAAACATTCTTTTTAATACCAGGATTCGGTGCACAAGGTGGAGGTGCAAAGGAAGCAAGAGTATATCTTAAAAATGGAAATGGTGGGGTTGTAAATTCATCAAGAGGTATTTTGCTTGCATACAAGAAATATGAAAATGGAGAAAAGAACTTTGATGAATGTTCAAGAAAAGAAGTTATAAAAATGCAAAAACAGCTTTGGGGGGAGTAGGTTAAATGGAGTATTCAGAGAAAAAAGTAAAAGAAAATATAGAAATTTCCCCGGGAATATTTAAGCTTACTATAGAAGGAAATTTTAATACAAAACCAGGTCAATTCTATATGCTAAAGGCATGGAAAGAAGGAGTAATTCTTCCAAGACCAATAAGTATATATGATGTAAATTATAATAAAATAAGTTTCCTTTATTCTGTAGTAGGAAAAGGAACGGAGATATTAAGTGAGTTAAAGTGCAATGATAAAATAGAAATAATGGGGCCTTTAGGCAATGGATTTGATGTAAATTATATAAGGGGAAAAGTAGCTATAGTAACTGGCGGAATCGGCATAGCCCCTATGAATTATTTAATAAAGAAACTTACACATTGCAAAATAGATTTATATGCTGGATTTAGAAGTAATGAATTCGTAGTAAATGATATAAAAGAATATGTGCAATCTGTTAATATATCCACTGAAAATGGCAAAAAAGGTTATAAGGGTTATGTAACAGATTTATTAGAACCAGAAGAATATGATGTTGCTATATGTTGTGGACCTGAAATTATGATGAAAAAAGTTGTGAATATGTGTAAAGATAAAGGGGTAGAAGTATATGCATCTATGGAAAATAGAATGGCATGTGGAATAGGAGCATGTCTTGTATGTACTTGTAAGACTCATAATGGCAATAAAAGAACATGTAAAGATGGACCAGTTTTTAACGGAAAGGATTTGGTTTTTGATGACTAATGTAAATATATGTGGAGTTAATTTAAAAAATCCTGTAATTGCTGCATCAGGAACCTTTGGATTTGGAGAAGAGTATAAAGAAATATTTGATGTATCAAAGCTTGGAGGAATATCAACTAAAGGACTTACTATAAATCCTAAAGAAGGTAATGATGGAATTAGAATATGGGAAACAGCTAGTGGAATTATGAATAGTGTTGGACTTCAAAATCCAGGATTGAATACATTTATAAAAGACAAGCTTCCTAAAATGAAAAAATTAGATACTGTAATATTTGCAAATCTTGGTGGAGGCTCTATTGAAGATTATTTAATGGGAGTTGAAAAATTAAATAAAGTTGATGTAGATATAATTGAACTTAATATATCATGTCCCAATGTAAAACATGGAGGAATGGCATTTGGTATAAAGTCTGAAGTTGCTTATGATGTAGTGTCTAAGGTAAGAAATATATGTAAAAAACCACTTATAGTTAAGTTATCTCCTAATGCAGAGAATATAGTTGATATGGCCGAGTCATGTTGCAAGGCAGGAGCGGATGGAATTTCACTTGTAAATACTTTTAAGGGAATGGCAATAGATATAAAACAAAGAAAATCTGTATTTAATAATATATATGCTGGTTTATCAGGTCCTGCAATAAAACCAATAGCACTTAGAATGGTACATGAGGTATGTAAAAATATAGATGTTCCTGTAATTGGTATGGGAGGAATAGTATCAGCAGAAGATGCTATAGAGTTTATAATGGCTGGAGCTACAGCAATACAAGTGGGAACAGGAAATTTTATAAAACCTAATATATCATTAGATATTATAGAGGGAATAGAAATGTTTATGTTAAATGAGGGTATAAAAAGCATAGAAGAAATCAGAGGCATAGTTTAATTAAAAAATATATAAGAATAAATACTAACTAAAAATAAATATGTATATGGGAGGAATATATTATGAGTAATAATATAAATGTTATAGAGATATTAAAAGAGGTAGGAGCATTATTAGAAGGACACTTTTTACTATCATCAGGAAGACATAGTAATAGATATGTACAATGCGCAAGATTACTACAATATCCGGATAGAGCAGAGAAGGTTTTAAGTGTAATTTATAATAAAGTAAAAGATTTAGACTTTGATATAGTTTTAGGACCAGCTATGGGTGGGGTAATAGTTGCATATGAACTTGGGCGTCAACTTGGAAAGCCTGCTATATTTACTGAAAGAGTGGATGGTAAAATGGCATTAAGACGTGGATTTGAAATACAAAAAGGACAAAAGGTTTTAATAACTGAAGATGTAATAACAACAGGAAAATCATCAATGGAAACAGCAGAAGTTATTAAAAGTTTAGGTGGAGAGGTTATAGGAATTGCATGTATAGCAGATAGAAAAAGTAGTAATATAAATTATCCAATATATAGCGCTATAGAAGTTAAAATAGAAAGCTATGAAAAAGAAAATTGTCCATTATGTAAAGAGGGAATTCCATACGTTAAACCAGGTAGTAGAAAAATAAAATAAATATAAATCACAGGATTGATACTAATCCTGTGATTTATATTTATTTTCCAATTTTGAATTTACCAAATCTATTAAAGGGATACGTTATAAATTGCGCTTTTCCTTTTATATCTTTCCAGTGAATATATGGATTCATCCATTTTCTTGAGTCTAAAGAATTAGCTCTATTGTCTCCCATGAAAAAATAGCAGTGTTCAGGAACTTTAAAATCTCCAATTGGACCTCCATTAAAAACAACATAAGGCTCATCTATCTTTTTATCATTTATATACACATCATAGTCAAGGGTTATTGAAATTTTATCTCCAGGTAGACCCATTAATCTTTTAATCATAGTTTGATTATTTTCTTTAGAATAAAAAACAACAATATCTCCACGATGTAATGATTTTTCGCTATGTACTCGTGTAATTAATATATGATCACCAGGTTTAATAGTTGGGGACATTGATGTTGAGGGTACTTTAACTTGAAAACCTATAAAATTCCATATAAATAGTACTAAAAGTAGAGCAATTCCAACTGGTAAACACCATTCTCTAAAAATTTTTTTAAAATTCACTTATGTTAATCCTCCTTGAAAAATATTTATATAAGTAATAATATCATTAATAGGTATAAATATAAATAATAATATAGATTAAAGAAGCTTGACACAAAATATAGTTGCAATATAATGTAATTAAAGTATAAAAATGTTTAAATTTTGTTGTGAGCAATAAGTTATTAATTGGTAATAAGTATATATTAATAATTATTTCTATTACATAAATAGTGTAAATAATTAAAAATTTCAAAGGTATATTAAATTCTATAAAGAATCTATATAATTAAAAATATTTTAAAGGTTAGGGGAATAAGAGGTGTATTTTATTGACATATATAATAAAGAGTGCTATTATTAATAAAAATAAAGAATTTATTGGAGTCCTTTAAGGTAGTCCGAGAGACTAATAAGGTACTTATATTTATAATTTTAATATAGTTATGATATGGTATCCTTCTGTCTTAAAACAGAAGTTTTTTTATGCACAAAAATAGAATAGCAACCTTTAATTTAGTCCTGAGAGATTAGAAAGGTAATACGATAGCTCTGTATATATTCACCAGAGTTTAATATGATAATTACAATGATGGTTAAATGATATTAATTTAAAAACCTTCTGCTCTCTAGCAGAAGGTTTTTTTTGTATGTTGACATAAGAAATATAACATGATAATCTTTGTATAAATATAAATTTAAATGTATAAAAATACAGGGGTTATTATAGGCGTTATAAATACTAGGGGGGTAATAAAAAATGAATGGAATTTTGTATCTTGAAGATGGAACGGTTTATACTGGTAGATGTTTTGGAAAAAAAGGAACTACTGTAGGAGAGTTAGTATTTAATACTTCTATGACAGGATATGGAGAAATACTTACAGATCCATCTTATGCAGGTCAAATAATAAACATGACTTATCCATTAATAGGTAATTATGGTATTAATAAAAGTCATCTTGAATCTAAAAAAATATTTGCTAAAGGACTTGTGGTTAGGTCTATTTGTATGAATCCTTCAAACTACACATCAGAAGAAACAGTGGATAATATTCTTAAAGATATGAATGTTATAGGTATAGAAGCTGTTGATACTAGAAGTATAACGAAAAAAATAAGAAATAAAGGCACTATGAGATGTGTTATTACTAGTGAAGATTTAACGGTAAGACAACTTCAAAGTTATTTTGAAAATGTTCAAGAGAAAAATAATTTTGTAAAAGAAGTAAGTACAAAGGAAATTTACAATATAAAAGGTAAGGGACATAAAGTAGTTTTAATGGATTTTGGTGCCAAGGCTAACATTATAGAAAATTTAAAGTTAAGGGGATGTGATATTACAGTAGTTCCATATAATACAACTTTTGAAGAAATAATAAAAATGAATCCTGATGGAGTTATGTTAAGTAATGGACCTGGAGATCCTAAAGATGTGCTAGAAGTTGTAGAAAATGTAAAGAAAATAGTTAAAGTAAAGCCTACTTTTGGAATTTGTTTAGGACATCAGATTTTAGCACTTGCCTTTGGAGCAGATACGTACAAAATGAAGTTTGGACACAGAGGTGGAAATCATGGTGTTTATGATATAGAAAGAGATAGAGCATTTATAACATCTCAAAATCATGGGTATGCAGTAAATGAAAATAGTATACAAAATGATGAATTAATTATTACACATATAAATTTAAATGATAGAACAGTTGAGGGAATGAAGCATAAAAGTTTGCCAGTATTTTCAGTGCAATTCCATCCAGAAGGTGCACCAGGACCTTGTGATACTGCTTATTTATTTGATAAATTTATGGAAATTATGTAGAAGATAGAGGAGGGTAAATTTATGTCATTAGATAAAAGTTTAAAAAAAGTATTAATCTTAGGATCGGGTCCAATAATAATAGGGCAAGCAGCTGAATTTGATTATTCAGGAACTCAAGCTTGTAAGTCAATAAAAGAAGAGGGAATAGAAACAATACTTGTAAATAGTAATCCTGCTACCATAATGACAGATTTAAATATAGCAGATAAGGTCTATATAGAACCATTAAATGTTGAAGCTATAGAAAAGATAATACAAAAAGAAAAGCCTAATGGTATTCTTGCTGGATTTGGAGGACAAACAGCTCTTAATATAGCAATGGAACTTCAAGAAAAGGGTGTTTTAAAAAAATATAATGTTAAATTATTAGGGATAAATGGAGAAGCTATAAAAAAAGCTGAAGACAGGGAAGAATTTAAAGATTTAATGTTGCAAATAGGAGAACCTATTCCAGAAAGTACAATAGCTGTAAATATACAAGAGTGTAAAGAATTTGTAGAAAAACATGGTTTGCCAATAATAATAAGACCAGCATATACATTAGGGGGAACTGGCGGTGGAATTGCTGAAACTATGGAGGAGTATTTGAAAATATGTAATCTTGGATTGAAAATGAGTCCAATAAATCAAATATTACTTGAACAAAGTGTAGCTGGATGGAAAGAACTTGAGTATGAAGTAATAAGAGATAAAAAAGATAATTGCATTATAATATGTAATATGGAAAACATTGATCCAGTAGGTGTACATACAGGAGATAGTATAGTTGTAGCTCCTTCTCAAACTTTAACAGATAGAGAGTATCATATGCTTAGAAATTCAGCTCTTAAAATAATAAGAAGCTTAAAAATAGAAGGTGGTTGTAATATACAATTTGCATTAGATCCTATTAGCAATAAATATATAGTGATAGAAGTAAATCCAAGAGTAAGTCGTTCCAGTGCATTAGCTTCAAAGGCGGCAGGATATCCAATAGCTAAAATTGCATCTAAAATAGCAATAGGATATAGTTTGGATGAACTTAAAAATTACGTAACTCAGAGTTCAAGTGCATGTTTTGAACCGGCTTTAGATTATGTAGTGGTAAAAATGCCAAAATGGCCCTTTGATAAATTTAATACTGCAGAAAGAAGACTTGGAACTCAAATGAAGGCCACAGGAGAGGTTATGGCTATAGATAGAAATTTTGAAAGTGCATTTTTAAAGGCTGTAACTTGTTTAGAAAGTAAGATTATAGGATTAAAACTTCAAAATGGTCATGAATTAACAGATGAAGAGCTTATAAATAAGATAAAAATGCAAGATGATGAAAGAATATTTGCCATAGGAGAAGCTTTTAGAAGAGAATTTTCAATAAATTATATATATGAAATAACTAAAATTGATAAGTGGTTTTTAAATAAGATAAATAATATTGTAAATATAGAAAAAAGATTAGAAAGCAAAAATATAGATAATGAATTGATATGTGATGCTAGTACATTAGGATTTACAGATGAACAAATAAGTAAGTTATCAAATATAGATGTTAAGAAGATAGAAATAGTTAAGAAGCTTAAAAATATATATCCAGTATATAAAATGGTTGATACATGTAGTGGAGAGTTTGAAGCTAAAACTCCATACTATTATTCATGTTATGAAAAAGAAGATGAAAATATAGTAACAGATAATAAGAAGATTATGGTGATAGGTTCGGGGCCTATTAGAATTGGACAAGGAATTGAATTTGATTACTGTTGTGTACATGGAGCCTGGGCAATTAATAATGCAGGATACGAATCAATTATGGTAAATAATAATCCAGAAACAGTGAGTACAGATTTTGATATTTCTAATAAATTGTATTTTGAATCCTTATATATAGATGATGTTATGAATGTAATTAGAAAAGAAAATCCAAAAGGAGTAATATTACAATTTGGAGGGCAAACATCTATTAATTTAGCTGAAAAAATCTCTAAAAGAGGAGTGAATATACTAGGGACTAGTTTTGAATCTATAGATTTAGCAGAAGATAGAGAAAAATTTAGAGAATTACTAGAAAGTTTAAATATAAAAACGCCTACGGGAAGACCAGTAACTTGTATAGATGAGGCATATAAAGTTGTTGAAAAGCTAGGATATCCAGTAATTGTTAGACCGTCATATGTAATAGGTGGTAGAGCAATGGAGGTTATATATGATGATAAGGCATTGGAAAAGTATATGAAAGAAGCTGTAAGTTTAAGTAGTGAACATACAATAATAGTAGATAAGTATGTAAGAGGAACTGAGATTGAAGTAGATGCAATATGTGATGGTGAAGATGTACTCATGCCAGGAATAATGGAGCATATTGAAAGAACAGGTGTACACTCTGGTGATAGTATAACGGTTTATCCATATATCACATTAAATGAAGATGTAATTGATAAATTAGTTGAGAATACTAAAAAAATAGCCAAGGCTTTAAAGATAGTTGGTCTTATGAATATTCAATATGTTTTTGATGGAAAGGATATTTATGTAATAGAAGTTAATCCAAGAGCATCTAGAACAGTTCCTATATTAAGTAAGGTTACAGGAGTTCCTATGGTAAATATAGGAGTTCAAGTTATGCTAGGAAGTAAGCTTAAAAATCTTAAATATGGAATAGGACTTTTAAAACCAAGTGGAATACATGCAGTAAAAGTTCCTGTATTTTCAAATGAAAAATTATCAGATGTGGATACTTATTTAGGACCGGAAATGAAATCAACAGGAGAAGTACTTGGAGTTGACTATGATTTAAATAAAGCTATATATAAAGGATTTAAAGCAGCTGGTATAAGTATAGAAACAAAGGGAGCTATATATGTTTCACTTAAAGATGTAGATAAAGAAGAAGGAAGTAGTATAGTTAAAAACTACTATGATTTAGGATTTAAAATATATACTTCAAAAGGAACAGGAGAAATATTAAAACTAAAGGGTATAGAATGTGAAATAATAAATTTAGAAGATGTATTTAACCTTATAACTAACTCGCAAATAAATTTAATAATAAATACACCTACAAAGGGAAATAATAGTGCTAGCATAGGATTTAAAATAAGAAGAAAAGGCGCTGAATATAAAATACCTGTATTTACATGTATAGATACTGCAAAAGTATTTTTAAAAACAATAGAGATTGTTAAACATAATGAAAAAGTAGAATATAGAGCCTTAAATGAATATTTCGGTAAATAAAAGTAATATAAACAAAAAAATCCTAAGATTAAAAAACTTAGGATTTTTTTTAGAATGTATTTGGTAAAAAGCTGATAATATATTATAATTGTATTGTTATAATATTAAAATCTTTATAAAAGTCATAACTATGAACTATTTCGGTTGGAGGTGATCAAATGCGAAAACCTAGTATTTTTAGCAATAGGTATGATGAACAAATGAAAAAAAGGAAAAGAATCAAGATAATATTTATAGTAATTGCAGTATTAGTTTTATTGATAATAGCAAGCGGTATTCTAGGTAATATGTTATTTGGACATAACTCTGCTGAAAAATCTAAATCAAAGGTTCAAGTAAAACAAAGTAAGAAAGTAAATAATACTAAAATAAATAATTCAAAGAAAATTGAGGATTCAAAAGAAAAAGATAATATTAATAAAGAATATTTATTGAAACTTTCTGATGGAAAAGAAGTTAAATTATTATATGATGTAGTAAATAATGAAAAACAATATATAGGAGTTATGCCAAAGGAAACAAAATATACTATAAGCCCATCGAAAAAAAGTATAGCCTTAGTAGAAAATGATACTCAAAAACTTATTTTAATAGATATAAATGGAACATCAAAGGAAATAACTAAACTGCAATATGTATCAAGTAAAGGAGATATATTTAAGAGAGAAAATATATTAAAGTTAAATCCTAATTATATATGGTGTGATGAACCAAGGTTTTTGGATGACGATAATATAGTTTATATATCTCAATTGCCTTGGTTTAATAAGTCAGATACTAAATATTTATGGAAGTATAATATAAGTAACAATATTCATGAAAATAATTTACCCAATATGGGAGAGGTTTCAGGTAAAAAAATTGAATATGGGAATCTTACAAGTGAAGGGTTAGAAGTTATAGTAGATGGAGTGAAAAATAATTTAAAATAATTAAAAGGATGGTTGTAAAAGTGGAAATAGGTATTTCAACAGCTTGTTTTTATCCAAAAGTACTTTTAGAGGATAGTATAAAGTTAATGAAAAAATTGAACTTTGATAAAGGTGAAATATTCTTTAATTGTCCTAGTGAATTTGATGAAGAATTTACTAAAATGCTTTCTGAACGGTGTAAAGAATATGAGTTTTATGTAAATTCCGTTCATGCTTTTTCATCATCTTTTGAACCATATTTATTTGATACTTATAAAAGAAGAAGAAATGATATGTTTAAGTATTTTAAAAAAGTATGTATTGAAGGAAAGAGATTAGGAGCTAAAACATATACTTTTCATGGTATGAGAAAGATTGACAGTAATTTAATTGACATAAAAAACGTTATTGATGTGTATAATGAACTTATATATATATCAGAAGAGATAGGAATAACATTAGCTCAAGAAAATGTATCTTGGTGTATGTCTTCTGACTTAAATTTCTTAAAAAATCTAAAAGAAAAATGTAAATATCCTATACATTTTACTTTAGATTTAAAACAGGCATACAGGACAAAAAAAGAGCCAGATGAATATATAAATATAATGAAGGAAAATATAGTGAATTTACATATAAATGATAAAAATAAAGAAAGCTCCTGCTTGCTTCCTGGTAATGGAGAAATAAATTATTCCAAGCTATTTAGCAGATTAAGGGAATTGAATTATAAAGGAATGGGTATAATAGAAGTCTATAAAGATAACTATTCAACTTATGAAGAATTACAAGAAAGTAGACAATTTCTAAAGAAAATTCAGTAAAACATTTGTAATGTTTTAACTGTTGTTGTAATTTTGAGAAAATAGTATATAATTAGTGTATAATTATTTATAGTAAAAAAAATGTATATATATTTGTAAAAAAAATATAATGTATGTTATAATATATCATGTCAAAATAAGTATTTACGGTGATTGGGAGGAAAAACTTAATGAACACTAAAATTGAAACAATAGAAAATAATGTTGTAAAACTAGAGATAACAGTAGAAAAAGAAAAGTTTAATGAAGCTATAAAAAAAGCATATAAGAAGAATGTAAAGAGATTTAATATTCCAGGATTCAGAAAAGGTAAAGCTCCAATGAATATAATCACAAGATTCTATGGTGAAGGAGTATTTTATGAAGATGCTATAAATACTTGCTGCGAAGAAGCATATCCAAAAGCTGTAGAAGAACATAGCTTACAACCTGTTGATTATCCTAAAATAGATGTTGTTGAAATAGGAGCAGGAAAAGATTTTGTATTTACTGCTACAGTTGTAGTTAGACCAGAAGTAAAACTTGATAATTATAAAGGCGTAGAAGCTAAAAGAAATACATATACTGTAAAAGAAGAAGATGTTGAAAAACAGTTAAATGCTATGTTAGAAAAGAATGCAAGAATCATAACTAAAGAAGAAGGCGCTACAGTAGAAAGTGGTGACATAGCTGTAATAGATTTTAAAGGATTTATCGATGGAAAAGCATTTGAAGGTGGAGAAGGAAAAGATTATTCTTTAGAAATTGGAACAGGTACATTTATAGATAACTTTGAAGATCAATTAGTTGGATTAAAAGTTGGAGAAGAAAAAGAAGTTAACGTTAAATTCCCAGAACAATATGGAAGAGACGAATTAAATGGAAAACAAGCAATGTTTGAAGTAAAAATAAAAGAAATAAAAGCAAAGGAATTACCAGCATTAGATGATGAATTTGCTAAAGAAACATCTGAATTTGATACTTTAGAAGAATTAAAAGCTGATGTAACAAAAAAATTAGAAGAAGCTAACAAAATAAGAGAAAAAAATGAATATGAAGAAGCTGTAATAGAAGCTGTTTCAAATAAAGCTGAAATAGATATACCAGAAGTTATGATAGAAAAAGAAATTGATATGATGATTAAAGACTTAGAAATGAGATTAGGATATCAAGGATTAGATCTTAAATCTTACTATCAATATACAAATAGTTCAGAAGCGAAAGTTAGAGAATATATGAAAGAAACTGCTGAAAAGAAAGTTAAAACTGAATTAGTTCTTGAAAAAATAGTAAAAGATGAAAAAATAGAGGCTACTGAAGAAGAAATAAAAGCAAAAGCTAAAGAAATGGCTCAACAATATGGTGGCGGACAAGATATTGATAAACTAGTAGATGCTATAATGGGAGCACAAAAAGATGTTTTAGCTAATCAAATAGCAAATGAAAAAGCTATAGATTTCTTAGTTGAAAACAGTAAAGAAATCGCTTAATTATACGTAATATATAATACGTAATATAAAAGACAAAAATTAATTGCCAGAAATCTTTCTGGCAATTAATTTTACAATAAATTTTTTAGAAAATGAATATCATTACTGATATGGGTGATAATCATAAAAGTAATATTTAATAAAAGGAGGAAAGTTTAATATGAGTTTAGTACCCGTAGTAGTTGAACAAACTAATAGAGGAGAGAGATCTTATGATATTTATTCTAGATTGTTAAAGGATAGAATAATATTTCTTGGAGAGGAAGTAAATGATGTTTCTGCTAGTCTAGTTGTTGCACAACTATTATTTTTAGAAGCAGAAGATCCAGATAAAGATATATATCTTTATATAAATAGTCCAGGTGGATCAATTACAGCTGGAATGGCTATTTATGATACAATGCAGTATATAAAGCCAGATGTATCAACTATATGTATAGGTATGGCAGCTTCCATGGGAGCTTTCCTTTTAACAGCAGGAGCAAAAGGTAAAAGATTTGCACTCCCTAATAGTGAAATAATGATACACCAACCTTTAGGAGGATTTCAAGGTCAAGCAACAGATATAGGAATACATGCAAATAGAATATTAAAAATTAAAGATAAGTTAAATAAGATTTTAAGCGAAAGAACAGGAAAACCTTTAGAAGTAATTAAAAAGGATGTTGAAAGAGATAACTTTATGGAAGCAGATGAAGCTAAAGAATATGGTTTAATTGATGATGTTATAACTAGTAGAAAGAAATAACCTTAGAGAGGTGTAGGAATGTCAAAATACGATGATAAAAAACAATTAAAGTGTTCATTTTGTGGCAAAAGTCAAGAACAAGTAAAAAGATTAATAGCAGGACCAGGAGTTTATATATGTGATGAGTGTATAGACTTATGTTCTGAAATTATAGCAGATGAATTTGAAGAAAATACTCAAGTTGATATTAGCTCGCTTCCAAAACCAAGTGAAATAAAAACTTATTTAGATGATTATGTTATAGGTCAAGATTCTGCAAAGAAAGCATTAGCCGTTGCAGTATATAATCACTATAAGAGAATAAATTCTAATGTAGATATAGATGATGTGGAACTTCAAAAAAGTAATATACTTCTTTTAGGTCCAACTGGTTCAGGAAAGACTTTACTTGCACAAACTTTAGCTAGACTTTTGAATGTTCCTTTTGCTATAGCAGATGCTACAACTTTAACAGAAGCGGGATATGTTGGAGAAGACGTAGAAAATATACTTCTTAAGTTAATTCAAAATGCAGATTATGATGTAGAAAAAGCTGAGAGAGGTATAATTTATATTGATGAAATAGATAAAATAGCTAGAAAATCTGAAAATCCTTCAATTACAAGAGATGTATCAGGAGAAGGTGTTCAACAAGCTTTATTAAAAATTCTTGAAGGAACGGTTGCATCAGTTCCACCACAAGGAGGAAGAAAACATCCTCATCAAGAATTTATACAGATTAATACTTCAAATATATTATTTATTTGTGGTGGTGCTTTTGATGGACTTGATAAAATAATAGAAAAAAGAACAAGGAAAAGTTCTCTTGGATTTGGTTCTGAAGTAAAATCTAAAGAAGAAAAAGATATTGGAGAATTATTAAAAGAAAGTGTTCCAGAAGACTTGCTTAAATTTGGATTGATTCCTGAATTTATAGGAAGATTACCTATAATGGTTACACTTCAATCTTTAAATAATGATGCTCTTGTTAGAATATTAAAGGAACCTAAAAATGCATTAGTAAAACAGTACAAAAAACTTTTATTAATGGATAATGTAGAATTAGAATTTGAAGAGGAAGCATTAAAATCAATTGCTGATGAAGCCATTTCAAGAAAAACAGGTGCGAGAGGACTTAGATCTATTATAGAAGAAGTAATGAGAGATATAATGTTTGATATACCATCTAAATATGATATTAAAAAAGTTATAATAAATAAAGATACAATAGAAAATAAAAAACCAGAATTAGTATTAACTGAAAATGGAGAAGAAAGACCAGAAATTGCTTTGCCAAAAATTAAAAGAAGCAATAGAGGAACAGAAACTGCTTAATTTAATATATAAATAAGTTTAGAATTTGGGATAAGTTTTACTGAAGTAATAGCCTGATTTCTAAACTTTTTTTTATTATAAAAATAGTATATTTGGAATAGATTATTCTTATTTGTACAAAATATATAAAAGGGATAAATACCTAAAAATATGGAGTATAATTGGAGGATATGTATGTCTGGATCATTAATGGGATTTGTTAGTTTAGGTGTAACGATTATTATGGGAATGTATTTTTTTAATGCATTAAAGGAACAAAAGAATAATAAATGTATTGTAAATAGGGAAAATAAAAAAGAAGTGGAAAAGTTAAGGAAATTAAAAGAAATCAAATTGACAGAACCTTTAACTGAAAAAAGTAGACCTAAGTCTTTCAAAGAAATAATAGGTCAGGAAAAGGGATTAAAAGCATTAGAAGCAGCAATATGTGGTCCTAATCCACAACATGTAATAATTTATGGACCACCAGGAGTGGGTAAGACGGCAGCAGCTAGGGTTGTATTAGAAAATGCTAAAAACAAAGAGTATTCACCATTTAATAAAAATGCCAAGTTTGTAGAAATAGATGCTACTACTGTAAGATTTGATGATAGAGGTATTGCAGATCCTTTAATAGGTTCTGTACATGATCCTATTTATCAAGGTGCAGGGGCCCTTGGGAGTGCTGGAATTCCTCAACCAAAGCCAGGAGCAGTTACAAAAGCTCACGGAGGTATATTATTTATAGATGAAATTGGTGAGCTTCATCCAGTTGAAACCAATAAACTTTTAAAAGTAATGGAAGATAGAAAAGTATTTTTAGAGAGTGCATATTATAATTCAGAAGATCCTAATATGCCATCATATATAAAGGATATTTTCGATAATGGACTTCCTGCGGATTTTAGACTTGTAGGTGCTACTACAAGAAGTCCACAAGAAATGTGCCCAGCTATAAGGTCTAGATGTGTAGAAATATTTTTTAGATCACTTACAGCTGAAGAAATAGAAGATATTGCAGATAATACTATAAAAAAGATAGGGTTTACTATAGAAGATAAAGCTAAAGTTCTTGTTGGAAAGTATTGTACTAATGGGAGAGATGCTGTTAGTTTGGTACAACTTAGTTCCGGTATTGCTTTAAATGAAGGAAGAAAAAAAATTAAAGTAGAAGATATGGAGTGGATAATTGAAAATGGACAGTACGCTCCTAGACCTGAAAAAATAGTACCTAAAGAGCCTAAGGTAGGCTATGTAAATGGGCTTGCGGTATATGGATCTAATATTGGAATTGTTATGGAAATTGAAGCTACGGCTACAAAGGTTTTATCGAGAAAAGGAAATTTTAAAATAACTGGAATAGTTGAAGAAGAAGAAATGGATAGTAGCAATAAGAAAATTAAAAGAAAAAGCACAGCATGTTCTTCTGCTGAAAATGTATTAACAGTATTAGAAAATGTATTTAATATAGATTGTGATCAATATGATATACATTTAAACTTTCCAGGAGGAATGCCTGTAGATGGACCTTCAGCGGGAATAAGTATGGTTACTGCTATATATAGTGCAATAATGAGAATACCGGTTAACAATAAAGTTGCAATGACTGGAGAAATATCAATTCATGGTTTAGTAAAACCTATTGGAGGAGTTAATGCAAAAGTAAATGCTGCTAAAAAAGCTGGAGCTAAGACTGTAATTATTCCAAAAGAAAATTGGCAACAAAGGTTTAAAAATGATAAAAGTATTAATGTAATTCCTGTTACTGATATTAAAGAAGTTATTGAATTAGCATTAATACCAGAAGAAAAGTGTGAAAATAAAGAATCTGTAATAAAAGTAAAAACCAATGTAGATATTCTTACTGCTGAATCTGCAATTAATTCGTAGAAGTTTAAATTAATTGAAAAAAAACAGTTTTATAGGTATAATAGCATAGTATAAATACTTTTAAATGATAACAAATTGTTATAGAAAAATATAATAAAATTTATAGAAAACATAATAGAAGTGGGGGGAAATTATGGAGAAAAAGCTACAAGTTCTTCCTTTAATTCCGTTGAGAGGTTTAACTATATTTCCTCATATGGTTTTACATTTTGATGTTGGTAGAGAAAAATCTCTTCTTGCAGTTGAAGAGGCAATGTTAAATGGTCAAAAAATATTTTTAACTTCCCAAAAGGAAGCTAAGATAGAAGATCCTGATGAAAGTGATATCTATAATATAGGTGCCATTTGTAATATAAAACAAATTCTTAAGCTACCAGGAGATACTGTTAGAGTATTAGTTGAAGGAGAAAATAGAGCAAGATTAACTAATTATATACAAAAAGATCCGTTTTTTAAAGCAGAGGTAGAAATATTAGAAGATAATAATTCTACTAATGAAAAGGAATGTGAAGCGTTAGTTCGTTCAGTAAGAGATGCCTTTGAAGAATACATAAAATTATCCAATATAGCATCTGCAGAGGTTCTTATTAACATAGAAGAATTAGATGATGCAGGTAGATTTGCTGATGTTGTAAGTTCTTATTTAGTATTAAAAGAAAGCACAAAACAAGAATTAGTAGAAGCTTTTGATGTAAATGAAAGATTAGAAAAGCTTTTATTAATAATAAAAAATGAAATAGAAATTTTACAAATAGAAAAGAAAATAGGATTAAAAGTAAAAGGAAAGATAGATAAGTCCCAAAAGGAATACTTCTTAAAAGAGCAGTTAAAAGCTATACAAGAAGAATTGGGAGAAGAAGATGAAGGTAAAAAGGAATTTGAAGAATATTTAAAGAAAATAAAGAAGACTAAGTTACCTAAAGAAGCAAAGGAAAAGGCTATATATGAACTAAATAGGTTAAAAAATATAGGGAGCTATTCCTCAGAAGGCGGAGTTATTAGATCTTATTTAGATTGGATTTTAGACATTCCTTGGAATAAAACAACTAAGGATAACTTAGATGTAAAGAGAGCAAGAGAAATATTAGAAAATGAACATTATGGATTAAAAGATGTTAAAGATAGAATAATTGAGTTTTTAGCTGTTAAAAGCATCAGTAAATCATTAAAGGGTCCTATACTTTGTTTAGTTGGACCACCAGGAGTAGGAAAAACATCTATAGCAAGATCTATAGCAAATGCACTTAATAGAAACTTTGTTAGAATGTCTTTAGGTGGAGTTAGAGATGAAGCTGAAATAAGAGGACATAGAAAAACTTATGTAGGTGCAATACCAGGAAGAATAGTTTATTCAATGAAACAAGCAAAATCTAAGAATCCTTTATTTTTATTAGATGAAATTGATAAATTAAGTGGAGATTTTAGAGGAGATCCAGCTAGTGCATTACTTGAAGTTTTAGATGTAGAACAAAATAAAACTTTTAGGGATCATTATTTAGAATTAGAATTAGATTTATCTGAAGTAATGTTTATAACTACAGCGAATAGTTTAGATACTATACCAAGACCACTTTTAGACAGAATGGAAGTTATAGATGTTTCAGGATATACTACGGAAGAAAAGTTTCATATAGGAAAGAAATATCTTATAAAGAAACAGCTTGAGGAACATGGTATATCAGAAGATAAAATTAAATTCTCTGATGGAGCAATATATAAGATAATAGAAAACTATACTAGAGAATCAGGTGTAAGAAGTCTAAAAAGAAAGATATCAGCAGTAATAAGAAAATCTATAGCAGATATGCTAGAAAATGATAAAGATAAAGTTAATATAACTTCAAATCATGTTAGAAAGTACTTAGGACCAGAGATTTTTTCTTATGATAAAGCAGATAAACAAGATAAGATAGGTGTTGTTATGGGAATGGCTTGGACTGCTTATGGCGGAGATACATTACCTTTAGAAGTGACTGTTATGAATGGAAAAGGTAGATTACAATTAACAGGACAACTTGGAGATGTAATGAAGGAATCAGGTGAGGCAGCTTATAGTTATGTTAGAGCTAATTGTGAAAGTTATGGTATAGACCCTAATTTCTATAAGGAAAAGGATATACATATTCATGCCCCAGAAGGAGCAGTTCCTAAAGATGGACCTTCAGCAGGAGTGACAATGATAACAGGAATAGTATCTGCATTAAGCAATAAAAAAGTAAAGCATAATGTAGCTATGACAGGTGAAATAACACTTACAGGTAGAGTTCTTCCTATTGGCGGTTTAAAAGAAAAGACTCTTGCAGCATTTAGAGCTGGAATAGATACTATAATAATTCCTAAGGATAATGAGAAAGATTTAAAAGATATACCTAAGTCTGTTTTAGGAAAGATAAAGGTTATAGCAGCAGAAAAGATAGAAACTGTTTTAGAAAATGCACTTGTAGAGGAGTAGTTTTGATGATAATAAAGAATTCTGAATTTATAATATCAGCAGTTAAGCCAGCTCAATATCCCACTGATAATAGAATTGAAATGGCTTTTGTTGGGAGATCTAATGCTGGAAAATCAACGCTTATAAACACTATTACCAATAGAAAAAAGCTTGCTAAAACTAGTTCTACTCCAGGAAAAACTAGGTTAATAAATTTTTTCTTAATAAATAATGATTTTTACTTTGTTGATTTACCTGGATATGGATTTGCTAAAGTTTCTAAGAGTGAACAACAAAAATGGGGCAGTATGATGGAAACTTATTTGGTAAATAGACCACAATTAAAGAAAATAGTTTTATTAGTAGATTCTAGACATAAGCCAACTAAAGATGATGTTCAAATGTATGAGTGGATTAAATATTATGGATATGAAGCTATAATAGTTGCTACAAAGAGTGATAAGCTTAAGAAAAATGATTTTCAAAAAAATAAAAAAATAATAAGAGAAACATTAAATATTAGAGAAGAAGACAAATTTACATTCTTTTCAGCACTAAATAAGAGTGGTAAAGAAGAATTATTAGAACTTCTTGCAGACGGAGTAATAGAAGAATAAAATATTTTATGATGTAAAACAAAGGTGATTTCGAAAAATTTGAAATCACCTTTGTTTTTTGTGTCAAAAGTGATGAAAAGTGAATAGTATATATTATCAAACAAATGATGAAGAAGGATGGGCAGAAAGGGGGAGGTAAAGTGGATCTAAACAACTTGGAGGGCGTAGGCTCGATGATAAACAATCTAATGGGCGGATCTGGTATTGAGGGTATCGGCAATATTAGTAAAATGGTAGGTTTGTTAGGAAATAGTTGCGGTAGAGGATTCCCTGGATTTGGGGGTAAATATATTTTAATTCTATTTATATTCCTCATATCTATATTTGGTAACAGAGGTAACTGCCAAAATACTAGTAATTACCCACAATATTCATGCTATTGCTATAAAAAAGGTAACCACAAAGACCATAAGAAGAATTGTTGTTGTTGCTACTGCGAGCCTAATAACTATTGTGGTTATAACACTAATAGTTGTAACTATGGTGGTAACCGTGGTAGTTTTGGTGGATATGGAAATATAATTTTTATTATATTAATTCTACTATTGGTTCGTGGAGGAAGAAGAGCTTGCGATATAGAAGAAGAAGCTTCAAACGATATCTTCAACTTTGATGCCAGAGATGTTAAAACAACTGAAGAAGAAGTAGAGTTTGTAGATGCTAAGGAAGAAGAATAGATTACATTGAAACCATGGCCCAAGAAGGGGGGGACTTTTATGTCAAGAAAATGTAAATGTAGTTGTGGTTGTAGCTGCGGTTGTGCATGTTTACCAGTTGCACCTCCAAAACCAGCCCCAATTCCAGTATCAGTAGTAGGATCAGGATGTGGTGGATTTGATCCATGTAGATTAGCATTGTTCTTATTAATATTAAAAAGAGCATGTATAATTGACCACGAAACTGCAACAATATTAATATTCTTATTCTTACTTTGCTGTAGTAGAGGATTTGGTTCACGCAGCATATGTGCTTAAGAATTAGTTGCTAAAAATTAATGAGAGGGCTATATAGCCCTCTTAATTTATAGAGAGGTGAGAATATGTCAAAACATAGAAGGCATAAAGAATATGCTGGTAGATATGATGACTTAAATGAATATAATGGTTATAATGATCCTAATGCGTATACCGGATATGAGAATAATAATGTTCTTAACAAATTATCTTCTATATTAGGAAATATAGATATAAATCAGATAACCTCTCTTTTGAATGCAATAGGTACTTTTAATAAAGGGGATAATTCAACAAATGTGGACAATTCAAAAGAAAGTAAAAAAGAGAGTGATGATTCATATAATAGTGATATAAATTTATTTGATTTAGTAAGCCAAGCTAAAGCTGTTAATGATATGATAATGAATGACAATGCAGAAGTATATAAAAATGAAGAAAATCAATCATATAATAGAGAAATGAATGAAGAGAATGAAGATGAAAAAAATAAACATAGTAAAAAGAGATCTCGTAAAGATAAGGAGAGTAGAAAAGAGCAAAAAGAAACAATAAATGAATCTAAAGAGGATTCTATGAAAAATACTCAGGAAGAATCAAATGATCCTGTAGTAACATTATTAAGATCTATGCAACCTCTTATAGTACCTGATAAGGCAGAAATAATTAATAAGATGTTAAAGTTATACATGGAAGGTAAAATATAAATCAATGAATAGTATAAACTTCCTAAGGAGAGGAAGTTTATATTTTTGAAATACAATTTATTATATACATAGGTAAATGTGGTGAAAAATAATTGGTTTGGAGTGAATAAATTTTTAGTTATAGGTTAGCATATATAGTGTACAAAGGAGGAGTAGTAATTTAGAATAATTACTCTTCACTAGTGCTAAAACCCCCCATCCCCCTTTTGATTGGGACCGCTAAAGCGGTCCATTTTTTATTTGATAAGTTGAATAGATAAGATTTTAAAATAATATTTATCAGTACAGTTGTCACAACGACAAAGATTTATTTTCAATGTATAATTTTTAAGTTCACCACTAGAATCCATGGGAGTACCTCTAAAATTTAAAGTCCATTGAACATTTGTTGGTTCGCCGGATTTATCACATCTTGTATCTATAAACATGGCATCTTGAAATAAATAATTATTGGCATATCCAGCTAGATGAGGTAACATATCTAATGAATTATTATCAATATTACTATGAAAAATGTTTTCTTTAGTTGGTATATATGATCCATTTAACGACGTTATTATATTTATAAAAGTTGAAATAGAATCTTTCCCCATAAAGGTACTTTTAATATTACCATTATATTTTTCTAACTTATTATCGATAATTATATAATTTTCAAAATTAAATTCTCCACCATATAACTTACCAGAAAGTATTTTGGGAGTTTTATTATTACTATTATCTATAAATCCCAGTATATTATTATAACTACAAAATATATCTTTAAATTTATTATCTTTATAAGTAAAAATATGCTGTATTGATACATTGCTTTGAGAAGATTGAACAAATATCTCTGGAATTTTATCACGAGATACATCTAATAATTTTATGCGTATTGGCCAATGAGGATAGTAGCTTCCAAGTGTTTTCAGTGATTTATTAGGTTGTATGTTAAAATTCCCTTTTTCTGTAGTTGCTTGAAGATGGTATTTATTTTTGGTAGTTAATATGTAAAGCATATCATCTTTACCATCACCAGTAAGATCTGATTTTAAAAATTTTTTATTAGAATTGGTATTAAAAGTAATATAAGATGATTTCCCATTGGAGAGTATTGAAAAAGCACAAAATACTATTAATACAAGAATGAAAACAAAATAATAAAGATGTTTTCTTTTAAAAAAAAATACTTTTAATTTCAAAATTTTCACCTCCTTTTAATTATATTTATGAAATGAATAAAGAAATTATTTATAAAAAAAGAAAACATGTAAGTGATGTTTTCTTTTTATAAATTATAAATTAATTAAATTTTCTTTTTTAATCCCTTATATTATTGCAATTTTTACATATTCCATAGAAATAAATTCTATTTGATAGAATTTTATAATCGGTATGGTTTATTACTTTTTCATTTAGATTATCGAAAGAAATTCCCTCGATATCATCTACCTTTCCACAACAAATACATTGTATATGAGGATGAGATTTTGAATTAGCATCATATCTAAAATTACCTTCACCTACATTTAATTCTTGTATTAGATTAACGTCTACAAGTGTCTTTAAAGTTTTGTAAACTGTAGCTAAACTCATAGTAGGATAAGCATCATGAAGAGCTTTATAGATAGTTTCAGCTGATGGATGCTCTTTAGTAGAACGTAAATAATTATATACTGCAATTCGTTGAGGGGTTAACTTTAATTTTTTTTCCTTAAATATGGTCTTTATATTATCCATAATAATTTTATCCCCTTTCATTATGATTAAGTATTGTATAATAAAAATTATTAATTGTCAATGATTCTCATGTAACCACATAAAATTTCCATATAAATATAGTCATTTTACTGATTTTATATACATATATAATGCTAAAAGCACAATATTAATTATAGAAAAAAGAGGGGGATTATAATTTGATTAAGACCTATGTGTTAGATACTAATGTAATTTTATATTCACCACGTTCAATACTATGTTTTGAAAATTCTAATGTAGTTATACCAGAGGTTGTATTAGAAGAATTAGATGCTTTAAAGAAAAAAAGTGGAGAACTAGGGGTAAATGCACGTATGTCAGCGCGTATTATAGATGAGTTAAGGACAAAGGGAGATTTAGCTAAGGGTATAGATTTACCTAATGGTGGTAAATTAAGAGTGGAAATGAATCATCATAATATTGACATTCCAGAATATTGGGATAGAAGTAAAGCAGATAATAGAATAATACAAGTGTGTAAAGGTTTAAAAGAAAGTGGTGAAGATGTTTATTTAATTACAAAAGATATATTTGAAAGAATAAAAGCAGATACTATTGGTATAAAGGTAAGTGATTATCATGAAAAAGTTGTTCCGGAATATGACAATCAGTATACAGGGAGAATAGAAGCATATACATCTTCTGAAAATATAGACTTTTTTTATAAAAATAAATATTTATATCCTGATACATTAGAGATATATTGTGAAAAAAATAAAGAATATAGTAAACCTAAATTATATATTAATCAATTTATAATAATGCATTCTGCAGAAAACAATAGAAAAAGTGCATTAGGAAAATTTAATGGAAAAATAATTGTACCTTTAATATACAAAGATGTTATTCCTATGGGAATTTCTCCAAGGAATGTAGGACAAAAGTTTATGTTAGAAGCATTAATGACAAGTGCAAAAGAAGTACCATTGGCTATTATAAAAGGACCTGCAGGTACTGCTAAAACATTATTTTCTTTAGCTGTTGGACTTCATAAAATTTTAGAAAATGAAGAGGGTGAGTATAGAAGAATTTTAGTGTGTAGACCTAATGTTACTATGGATGAAGAAATAGGATATCTTCCAGGTACAGAACAAGAAAAAATAGCGCCTTATATGAGACCAGTTTTAGATAATTTAGAAATATTGATTGATTCTGATGAAAAAGAAAGATATAAAAATGAAAAAGAATTAAATGATAAAATGAGAGAATTATTTGATAGAAGAATAATTACAACTGAAGCAGTAGCATTTTTAAGAGGAAGATCTATAGTTAAAAATTGGGTAATAATAGATGAAGCTCAAAATTTATCTCCAAAACAAATTAAGGCCATTATTACTAGAGTGGGAGAAGAAAGCAAATTAATATTAATTGGGGATCCAGAACAAATAGATCAACCTTTTTTAGATTATAGATCTAATGGTTTATGTTATGCATCAGAAAGAATGAAAGGTAGTAAGCTTTGCTATCAAGTTACATTAAAATATGATGAATGTGAGAGATCAAAACTTGCTTATGATGCATCTAAAAGACTTTAGTAAATATCAGAAGATGAATTTATAGTTTACAGGTATGATAGAAAAAATATATAATTATAATTACAAATATGTAAAAAACATACAAAACTATATAACTATAATAACATAGGGAGTGAAATGATTGGCAAAGCATGAAAAAAAGAAGAACAATAAAAAATAAGTATTAAAAAGATTATATTTAGTACATTGATGATTTTAGTTGTAGTATTAACAGGGGTATGTGGATACTTATATTGGTCTTTTAAAAATAACACTTATATTAAAAATAATTATTTAAGTAAAGAAGATAAACATGAAGAAGATAATTATGAAGAAGTAGATGGAATATCTAACATATTATTAATAGGAAATGATGCAAGAAATTTAAATGAGAAATCAAGATCTGATGCTATATTAATACTATCTATAGATAATATTAATAAAAATTTAAAGCTAATATCTATAATGAGAGACAGTTATGTTGAAATTCCTGGATATGGAGAACAAAAGATAAATCATGCTTTAGCTTATGGGGGACCTGAATTGTTAAAAGATACTATAGAAAAGAATTTTAACTTAAAGTTACATGACTATGGTATTATAAATTTTAATGGGTTTCAAGAATTGGTAGACATCATTGGGGGACTAGATATAAATGTAAGTGAAATAGAAAGAAAGGAAATGAATAAATTTATACCAGAAGTAAATCCTAAAGATCCTCACTTAGTTAAAAAAGCAGGAATGCAGCATTTGGATGGACAACAAGTACTAAGTTATTCAAGAATAAGAAAAATAGGAAATGGGGATTATGATAGAACAGAAAGACAAAGGGTAGTTATATCTCTTATAATAGATAAATTAAAGGATACAAATGTTTTAAAGTATCCTATATTAGCATCAAAACTATTTCCTTATATAAAAACTAATATGGATATTGGGGAAATATTAAATTATGCATATACAGTATATAAAATAGGTAGTTTTACACCAGAACAAATGCTTATTCCAGTTCCGGAGATAACCGAACCACAAATCATTAATGGTAAAGGTTGGGTAGTACTTATGGATAAAGAACAAAATGCTCAAATTATGCATGATTTTATATTTAATAATAAAAGATATAATTCTAAGAGTTTAGATTATAATTCATTTAAAAAAGCTATGGAAAAATACAAAAATGATATTAAAAATATTACTAAGCCAACAAATAAAGTTCAACCATATGAATATGATAAAGAAGAATGTGATATATATGAAAGTCATATAAAAATAGATAAAAAGGATATAAGTAATCGAATAAATAAATCTTCAAGTAAATACAAAAATAAAATAAAAAGTAAAAGTAAAAACCTTCACAAACCTATTAAAAATTTAGAAAAAGAAAATAATAAAACAATAAATAAAAAAGATAGTATGCTTAAACCTAAAAATATAAAGAAGAATGAAAAATATAAAGATGACATAAAAAACATAAATGAAGAAGTAATTTCTAAAGATTATAACAGTATAGAGAAGAATAGTAACAAAGAAGAAAATAATAAGGAAGATTATAAAAACAAAGAAAAATAATATATATAAAATAAAGACTATGATAAAGTATAAACGTTAAATAAGTGTTAAGTTTTTAATTATAATAAAAATTAAGTTTGAAAAAATATAAATTTATTGTAAAATATAATTTAGGTTACTTAAAAGATAAATACTTAAAAAGGATGATTAATAGATGAAAACAACGAAAAAACATAGTAATATCAAGGGTAACAAGAAAACGAAATTTTCATGGAAAATGTTCATATCCTTCATTGTTTTTGAGTTCATATTTACAGGTATAACAGGTCCGTTTATGCTTTATTATGGTCCATTTGAAAATGCAAAAAATACAATGGTAGGGGCAGCTATGACTACAATGACTCATCAATGGATTGCTACTACTTTTTTATCACAAGATCGTATAAATGAAATTTTAAATAAAAATAAAGTTCAAGATATAAGGCAAGATAATTCTGATGGTGATGAAATAAAAATAAAAAATACGCATGATAATACTATAGAAAGATATAATATTGATGGTGAAGGAAGTACTTATAAGGGATATGTTTTAATAATTCATAATCCTAAACGTGTAAAAGTTGGTTATAGTAGTAAGCTACCTAAAGTTGGAGAAACTACAAGTAAGATAGCTAGAAACTATCGTGCTATAGCTGCAGTAAATGCAGGTGGATTCACTGATGCATCTGCTAATGGACAACAATGGGCGGGAAATGGTGGACAGCCTAGTGGAATAATAATGTCAAATGGAACTACAATTTATAATGACTATAAGAATAATTCTATAAAAGATGATATTGTAGCTATGACTAAAGAAGGCAAGCTATTAGTGGGAAAACATACAGTAAATGAACTTAAAGAAAAAAATGTAACAGATGCGGTTTCTTTTGGTCCAGCATTAATAGTTAATGGTAAAAAGACTATTAAAAGTGGGGATGGTAATTGGGGTACAGCTCCAAGAACAGCTATAGGTCAAAGAAAAGATGGAAGCATAATTTTATTAGTACTTGATGGTAAACATATTAAAAGGTTAGCTGCAACTTTAAGAGATGTACAAGATGTATTATATGAATATGGAGCTTATAATGCTAGTAATTTAGATGGTGGATCATCTACTACTATGTATTATGAAGGAAAAGTTATTAATGAACCATCTAATGCACTGGGGGAACGTTCTATACCTTCAGTTATATATGTTGAACCTTAAAGGAGAGAAATAGATGAAAGCAGTAAAAAGAATAATAGCATGGATATGTATATCGTTAGGCATGCAAATAGCTGTATTATATTATGTTGATAAGTACTTATTTTCTACTGAAAATGTAAGCAGTAAAATAGTATCTACCAAGGTTGAAGATAATAAGGGACATAAAAAGAGTAATATAAGTATAGAAATCCCAGAGTATGCTGAAAATAAATCAGTTTCTTGTGATGGACAATATTTATCCTATATAGAAAATGATAGACTAAAGATAGTTGATACATGTACTGGTGATGAAGAAAACATTGAACTTAAAGATGGGTTGCATATGTCATATTATAAGTGGGCACCAGATAGAAATATATTATTAATGGCTGCAAAAAAAAGAAGTGAGGACAAGTCTAAATTTATCTTCTATTCTTATGATGCAGATAAAGGTGAAAAAACAAAATTGCAAACAAAAGATGAAAAAGAAACATCTTTTACTGCAAGCAGAGAAGCAGAAGTACAAGATATAGAATTATCTCCATTTACTAATATGATATATATAAAATCCGGAGTTAAGGGTGGAAAAAATAATATACATAAAATAAATATAATGCAGAAAATTGATAAAGTAGAATCTGAAATTAGTATGATAGGAGATATAAAAATAATACCTAATGATGATAGTATAGCTTATGAGGCTACTAATAAGCATAAGGTATATATTACTGGGAAGAGTGATTCATTAAATATTGATGGAGTAGACAAGTTGTGCCTTATAGATGTTGATGACAATGATGTGGTTTATTTAGGTGAGGTAGAAAATTCTCTTGTATTAGAAGGTACTAAAGTGAAAAATATTTATTGTGGTATAAGAGAAAAATCACTTGATAAACCTAAAAATTATGATAATATTTTAAAATCTAAAAAGGGAAAATGTAAAAAGTCTAAAGTTCATACAAATGTTTGTTATAAATGGAATAGAATAACTTTGGACAGAGCTGTAGATAAGAAAGATATATATGTTTCTAGAAATGGTAAAGTTTATGTTAATGACAATTTAAGGGGAGTAGTTACAGAATTAACATCTAAAGAAGAATTCAAATACAAGGGAATATTTTTGCAGATGTATGATGGAGGAATAGCTTCCATAAGTGAAGGAAAGTTAGTAGATACACCATTAAAGTAAATAATATAATGAAAATCTCCGATATTTAATAACGGAGATTTTTGTTTATATTTATATTATTTTTATTAGTGTTTTGATATAATAAAAATATTGATAAGTTAGGAGGAAGTAAATGTTTAGCACTCAACAATTATTAAATACAATATTAGTTATACCAGCAATATTATTAGGATTTACTTTTCATGAATATGCACATGCTTTGGTAGCTTATAAATTAGGTGATAATACTCCTAAAGTTCAAGGAAGACTAACACTTAATCCTTTAGCGCATATTGATATTATTGGTTTTCTTATGATTTTGTTTTTTAAGTTTGGATGGGCAAAGCCAGTACAAACAAATCCTAATTCATTTAAAAATTATTATAAGGATGATCTTAAAGTTTCATTAGCGGGAGTAGTAGGAAATATATTTGTTGCAACAGTTGCATCCATTATATTAGGAATATTTTTAGCATTGTCCTTAAATCAAACGTTAAGTATGGAAATAATACTAACAATGCTTGTATATACTGTCCAAATAAATGCATTGTTAGTTATATTAAATTTATTACCACTTCCAGGTTTTGATGGGTTTCATATATTAAAAGACTTATTTCCTAAGTTTTTTTATAAAATATCAGATTCATTATATAGATATCAATTTTTGATATTATTCTTATTTATAATACCAATCCCTGGAGTGGGAAGATCTATTATAGGATTTATTTTATCAGAACCAACGGCAATACTTTCAAAGTTGTTTATGAAAATAACATCTTTAATTGCGGGCATGTAAATTAAAGGTACTACACGAATACTAAAAACATTAAAGGTTATTTTAAGGAGGAGAACTATGAGGCTTAGAAAAAAGTGGTGGGCTAGACCGGAGTTAGAGGAGAGTGCTTTTTTTAAGTCCCTTGATGAGGCAAGAGAGTTAAAGGGAAATTGGAAAAATGAATTCAAGAATGATAATGAGATATATTTAGAGCTAGGTTGTGGCAGAGGAGGATTTGCAGTACAATTAGCTGAAAAGTTTAATGATAAAAACTTAATATCAATAGATCTTAAAGATGAAGTTTTAGTATATACACTTAGAAATATAGAAAAAGCTGAACTTACAAATGTAAGAATTATTGCAATGAATATTGGTATGATTTCAGAAATTTTTGATGAAAACGAAATAAGTCGAATATATATAAATTTTTGTAATCCATGGCCTAAAGACAGACATAATAAGAGAAGACTTACTCATACTAGATTTTTAACTGAATATAAAAAATTTATAAAGCCGGGAACAGAAATACACTTTAAAACTGATGATTTGAATTTATTTAATGATTCATTATTATATTTTGAAGAATCTGGATTTGATATACTATATAAAACATATGACTTACATAATAGTGATTATGCCGAGGAAAATTTAATGACTGAGTATGAAAGCAAATTTAAAGAAAAAGGAATAAAGAGTAAGTTCTTAATAGCTAAATTAAAATAAGAATAAAAATTGGAGTCGTAAGTATAGAATGTGAATCTAAACTTACGACTTTTATGGATTTTATAAAAATATATAAGGGTGGGTATATATTATGAAAAGAAGTAAAGGGTATATTCATATCTATACAGGCAATGGAAAAGGAAAAACTACTTGTGCTTTAGGACTTTCATTAAGAGCTATATGTGCAGGAAAAAGAGTTTTCTTTGGTCAGTTTGTAAAAGGAATGAAATATAGTGAACTTGAAGCTGTGAGATATCTTCCTGGATTTCAAATAAAGCAATATGGAAGAGATTGCTTTATATTTAATAATCCTTCAGAAGAAGATATAAAAATTGCAAAGGAAGGATTAAAAGATATTGCACATATATTAAAAGAAGGCCATTATGATATTGTTGTAATGGATGAGTTGAATATTGCATTATATTATAAACTTTTTTCTATTGAAGAAGTTATAAGGATACTTGATAGTAGAAAAGAAAATGTAGAAGTAATAATTACGGGGAGATATGCTCCAAGTGAATTAATTGAGAAAGCTGATTTAGTTACTGAAATGAAAGAAATAAAACATTACTATTCAAAGGGTGTGGAAGCAAGAAAAGGTATAGAAAAATAATATATTTAATATCTAAATTAAGGTGGTAAATTATATGAACTTTTTAGGAAAAGTTGTTTTAGTTACAGGGGCTAGTAGAGGAATAGGTAAATCTATTGCGTTAGAGTTTGCAAAGCTCGGTGCATCTGTAGTTATAAATTATAAAAATAATGATAAAGCAGCAGAAGAAACTTTAAAAGAAATAAGGGAAAATGGTGGCTATGCTATTGCTATAAAAGGAGATGTAAGTAGCTATAATTTTACTAATAAAATGATAAAAGAAATTATAGATAAATTCGGAAGAATTGATGTATTAGTTAATAATGCAGGAATATCTAAAGTTGCATTGTTTATAGATATGAAAGAAGAAGACTTTGATAATATAATAAATATAAATTTAAAAGGTGTTTTTAATACATGTCATAATGTAGCTAAATATATGATTAGTCAAAGAAGTGGTAGCATTATAAATATATCATCTATTTGGGGAGGAGTAGGAGCTTCCTGTGAGGTTGTATATTCTGCATCAAAAGGTGGTATAAATTCTTTTACAAAAGCATTGGGCAAAGAACTTGCATCATCAGGAATAAGAGTAAATGCCATTGAACCTGGAGTAATTGATACAGAAATGAATAAATGGATGTCAGAAGAAGAAAGAAGTCAACTTGAAGAGGAAATACCTATGATGAGGTTTGGTAATGGAAGTGATATAGGTAAACTTGCAACTTTTTTAGCTAGTGAAGAATCTTCATATATAACATCACAAGTTATAACTGTTGATGGAGGATATTTATAAAGGTATCATGGTTTAAAGTAAATTAAAATAAAATCCTAGAGTGTTAAATGCAGGGTTTTGTTTTTTATTATGTAAAGTATATAAGGAGGATAATATTAATTATGAAAAAATTTAATAGAGGGATATTTATATCACTGTTGCTTTTGGTGGTGGTATTATTTACAGGATGTAATAACTCCAGTAAAGTTAATAAATATACTAAAAATACACATGAAGAAAATAGTTTAAATAATATTAATGGAGATTTAAAAGTTCATTTTATAGATGTGGGACAAGCGGATGGTATATTAATTACAGAAGGAAATCATAGCATGCTAATAGATGCTGGAAATAATGATGATGGAGATATGGTAGTATCATATTTAAAGAAAGCTGGAGTTAAAAAGTTAGATTATATAGTAGGAACACATCCACATGAAGATCATATAGGTGGACTTGATAATGTAATAAACACATTTGATATTAATAAAATATATATGCCTAAAAAGGTAAGTACAACAAAAACATATAAAGATGTAATAAAAGCTATAAAAATAAAAATATGAAAATTACAATACCAAAACCAGGTGAAAGTTTTAAATTAGGAAAAGCAACTTGTAGTATAGTTGCACCAAAACAGAATCAAGATTATCAAAGTGCAAATAATTACTCTATTGTAATAAAATTAACTTATGGAAGTAAAAGTTTCTTATTTACAGGAGATGCAGAAGGAATTTCAGAATCAGAAATTTTAAAGGGAGGATACGATATTAAGGCTGATGTACTTAAAGTTGGACATCATGGAAGTAGAACATCAACATCAGAAGCATTTTTAAATAAAATAAATCCTGATGTTGCTGTTATATCTTGTGGAAGAGCAAATGATTACGGACATCCACATAAAGCTACTATGGAGAAGCTAAAAGAGAAACATATAAAAGTATATAGAACAGATGAATCTGGTACTGTAATTGCAACAAGTGATGGTAAAAATATAGGTTTTAATACTAAGCCAGGTAGCTATAATTATAATGATAATGTAAAGGGAAAAGTTAGATTAAAAAGGTAAGTGGAACTGGAAAAATAAAAGGTAATATAAATACTAAAGGTGAAAAAATATATTAAGTTCCTGGAGTTTTATATTATGACAAAACTGTGGCAGAAGTTTGGTTTAATACAGAATCTGAAGCACAATCTGCAGGATATAGGAAGTCTAAAGGATAGTTATACAATATATTATTGAATAAGAATTAAAAAAATAGAAGAAAATGGTTGAAAGATATATATTAATATGTTAGACTAATAAAATAGATTAAAATAAAGCGATGAGGGTATCATGGAGGTATATTCGAACTTGGATTTATAGAATTTATTGATATGATAAAGGAAATCGTTACTTAAAAAGAGGAGAGTTTAGAATGGAAGATAAGACTATCGTATGTAAAGATTGTGGAAATGAATTTGTATTCACTACAGGAGAACAAGAATTCTATAAAGAAAAAGGATTCGAAAATGAACCAGTAAGATGCCCAGAATGTAGAAGAAAAAGAAAACAACAAAGAAATAACAGAGGATAGAATTTAAAGGAGCTGCTAGTCGGTTCCTTTTTTATTATAGAAAAATAAATATTTATTTATAAAAAAGTAATTTAATAATAATGGTTAGTATTTTATAATATAAATTAGAGTGTAAATTCCAATATATGAAAATAAAGGAGAAAAGTTATGGGGTTTTTTAATTCGATAAAAAAAATGGTTTTAAGAAAATCTTTAGATGATGATTTTAAAGAGGGTTCAAAGAAAATAGATACTACGGAACTTGGAGTTTTAACAAAAGCGGTTAATTTAACCTTAGACAATTATAGAAAATCAGTAGATAAGATATCTACAAAAGTATTATCTACAGAATATGAAAATGATTTTTATAACTATAATATAAATATTAAGAAAATTAATAATTTTGAAATAGATATAAAGGAAATTAATGAAGAAATTCAAAGGATATATGATAAAAATAAAGAATTGGAACAAAGTGTAAAAATATTATCGCAAGAAATATTAGAAAGTCAGGTGCAACTAGATAAATTAAGGAAAGAAGAAAATAATCTTAAGTCAAAGACAAATTCAAATAAATTAAATAATGAAGAAAAGGAAGATGTAAGAGAAGATATTCTTAATATAGTTGAATCTACAAAAAGCTTAGAAGAAAAAGTAATAAATTTAAAGGTTAAAATTGATGTAATTACTATGGATATAAGAGCAAATGAAGAATTAATTTATAACCACAAGCATGTAATTGAAAAGAAAAAAAATGAAAAGTTATGTTTGATGATTTTAAGTAGTTCCTTAGATGAATGCTTAAAATTTGCGGAGAACATAGGAGAAAAAACTTCATTTACAAAATACTGTTTTCAAGGAATGTTAAATTATAATAAAGGAGAATATAAAGAGGCGCTTAATAATTTTGATAATTATTTCAAAAGAGAAGAAGAACCTTATGAAAATTATTATATAAGAGAAATATATGCAAAGCTTTTAATAGAAAATAATAGATATGAAGAAGCAAAACAATATGCTATGGAGGCATTAAAGGATAAACCAGAAGAAATAGAAATTCATAAAATATTATCCAAGGTTCACAAAGTATTAGGAGAAGAAGAGGAACAGAGACTTGAAGATTCTATTATATATATGCTAGAGAGTTAAAATTATTGTAATTTACTGTGAAAGGAGAAGTAGTATGAATATAGAAGTTGAAATGTACAAGCATAAATTAGAAGATGAGTGTTTAAGAAATATGAAAAAAGCTATATTTTGTGAAGAAACATTTGCAAGTTACCATGAAAATTTTATTGAAGAAGCCATGAAACCAGATTTGGTTGGAAAAAATGTAAAAGTAACTGAAAAACAATTATCACATATTTATAAAATGGTACAGGAAATGAGTAATATTTTATGTATAAAACAACCTGATACATATGTTTTTGAAGATGTAAATTATAATGCTTATGTAAAGGGAGTAAATAAATCATGGTTAGAGATATCTGCAAAAACCATTGAAAGGTTTAATAAAAACGAATTAAGATTTTTAATAGGAAGTCAGCTAGCTCATATAAAGAGTAAACATATTTATTGGAATATACTTATGGAGCAATGTATAAAAGCACCTCAATTAATAGATAGTATATATAATGAAAACATTGTGGGAATTATTAATGAACGAGAAATTTTAGAAATGGGATTAAAAATTATAATGTATAAATGGAGTAGAGTTGCTGAATATTCTAGTGATGCATGTGGTTATCTTCTTTCAGGAGATATTACAGCATGTGTAAGTGCTATTAAAAAGATTATTTTAAATAATGATTTTTTAGCTAAAGAATTAAATTTACATGAGTATATAAAACAAAGTGATTTATTAGAAGATTATAATAGTACTATGGCTAGATATTCCAAATTAGATGAGCAAACTCCATATGGACCTCTTAGAATTAAGGAACTTTTGAGATTTGCATCGTCTAGTAAAGCAAAAGAAATAAGAAAAAATATAAGAAATAGATTCTAACAAATAAATATAAAAATACAGAAGATAATTAAACAAAATACCTTCTGTATTTTTGGATTTATTTACCGTAATATTTCATTACTTTTTTTACGTAGTCCCTTGTTTCAAGAGGAAGTTTAGATATTCCATTTACATCGTGAACACCTCTTCTTCTTAAAGTGCCGCATCCGGCATTGTATGCTGCTAGAGCCATTTTTTTATTGTTGCCATATCTATTTAACATATCTTTTAAATGACGAGTACCGCCATCAATATTTTCTGCAATATCATATGGATTTTTAACATTAAGTTCTCTACAATTAACAGGCATTAACTGCATAAGTCCCATTGCTCCTGCCCGTGATACACATTTAGGGTTGAAATCAGATTCTTGTTTTATAACTGCCATTATAAGATCGGCATCAACACCATATTGTTTAGAAGCTTTTTCAACTGCTTTTTCAATGGTAATATTTCCTGATTTAATAGAGGATTTTATACTATTGTTTATATTTTGAACCCTTTCCTTTGCAGCATAACCAAGAGAATCTAATTCATCTTTATTAAGAGAAAGATCATTTAAATTAAAGCTATTTGTACCATTAATATTTGATACAGAATTTAATAGACTTTCCATAGCTACTTGGAAAGCAGGGGAATTTCCTGTGGCTTGTTTAAGCATTGCTGTCATTACTTGAAATTTTACAAATTCTTCTATTTTAGCGTTGTTTATCTCCATAACTTCACCAACCTTTTAATAATAAGAAATAATTCTATATTACATAGTTGTCGTAATAAAATATCTAAAACTTTATATATGATTTATAAGTTTAGTGAATATTATATGAAGTTTATAATATATATAAAGATAGTGACATAAAATAAGGTAACAATAAAAAATAAGATATATATAAATTTGAAAAGAGAGTGATATTTTGAAGGAGATATTATATAAATCTAGAATTATTAAATTAGTTATAAAAGTACTCATTGCTTAATAAAAATATGTATTAGAGGAGTGATTATATGATTAAAATAGGGAATAAAGAAATAGTTATAAAAAAAGGTGATATTACAAATGAATCCTCTGATGCCATAGTTAATGCAGCGAATGGTATGTTAAAGCATGTAGGTGGAGTTGCAGCTGCTATAGTAAAAAAAGGTGGACGTGAAGTTCAAGAAGAGAGTAATAAGATTGTTAGAAAAGAAGGAATAATTCCAGTTGGAGGAGCAGTTATAACAAGAGGTTATAAGCTTCCTTGCAAATATATAATTCATACTGTTGGTCCAAGAATGGGTGAAGGAGATGAAGAAATTAAATTAAAAAATGCTATTTTAAGTGCTTTATGTTTAGCTGAACAACATAATTTAAAGTCATTATCAATACCAGCTGTAAGTTCTGGAATATTTGGTTTCCCAAAAGAACGATGTGCCAACATTTTAATAAATACAGCTATAGAATTTTTAAAAACGAGTGCTAAAAGTATTGAAAGAATAATTATGTGTAATTTTGATGATAAAACATATGAAGTGTTTTTAAATGAAGAAAAGAAAATTTTAAATATATAATACAAAACGAAGATATAAAAACTAACTTAAAATAATGTTTTTATATCTTCCTTTTGTATTTAAGTTATATATTTCAATTTAACTAGTATATATAAGTTTTGTATGAAATTTTTTAAATTTATAAGAAAAATAGAGTAATTTTAAGTTAAATTTATATTATAAGTATATATTTTAGTTTACAAAATTAAAGTTTATAGTATAATAATGTTTGTCCGCTAAAGGATATAATATTTGGGGGTATAGCTCAGTTGGGAGAGCACCTGCCTTGCACGCAGGGGGTCAAGAGTTCGAATCTCTTTATCTCCACCATATATATGGGTCTATAGCTCAGCTGGTTAGAGCGCACGCCTGATAAGCGTGAGGTCGATGGTTCGAGTCCATTTAGACCCACCAATAATTAAATAGTATGCGGGTATGGTTCAATGGTAGAACGTCAGCCTTCCAAGCTGAACACAGGGGTTCGATTCCCCTTACCCGCTCCACGAAAAACAACTTCTATAGAAGTTGTTTTTTTATTTTTATTGGAAAATATCAAAAGTGATGGTACTAATTATATATATTTAATATAATTACTGTACCTGTTGCCACGTGTGTCTATAGTAAAAATACATAGAAAAGAGAAGAAAAACGCAGTTAAAGTTATTTAAATTAGTGAAATGTCGATTATAAATAGTAACGATATATAAAAGTATGATAAGATATTCCTTGTCGTCACGGAGACGACGGAAACAAAGGAAACAACAAAAGAATTTAAATAATTTGAGAAAATTAAAAAAATTCAAAAAAGTTGTTGACAAAGAGAAATGAAATTGATATAATGAATAAGCCGTCGAGAGATGGCGAAAGAAAATGGTCTTTGAAAATTAAACAGAATTAAGGTAAGAAACCAGTCAATAAATTTGAGTAAGATTAAACTTTTAAATTGAGAGTTTGATCCTGGCTCAGGACGAACGCTGGCGGCGTGCCTAACACATGCAAGTCGAGCGATGAAGCTTCCTTCGGGGAGTGGATTAGCGGCGGACGGGTGAGTAACACGTGGGTAACCTGCCTCAAAGAGGGGGATAGCCTCCCGAAAGGGAGATTAATACCGCATAACATTATTTTATGGCATCATAGAATAATCAAAGGAGCAATCCGCTTTGAGATGGACCCGCGGCGCATTAGCTAGTTGGTGAGGTAAGGGCTCACCAAGGCGACGATGCGTAGCCGACCTGAGAGGGTGATCGGCCACATTGGAACTGAGACACGGTCCAGACTCCTACGGGAGGCAGCAGTGGGGAATATTGCGCAATGGGGGAAACCCTGACGCAGCAACGCCGCGTGAGTGATGAAGGTTTTCGGATCGTAAAACTCTGTCTTTAGGGACGATAATGACGGTACCTAAGGAGGAAGCCACGGCTAACTACGTGCCAGCAGCCGCGGTAATACGTAGGTGGCAAGCGTTGTCCGGATTTACTGGGCGTAAAGAGTATGTAGGTGGGTGCTTAAGTCAGATGTGAAATTCCCGGGCTTAACCTGGGCGCTGCATTTGAAACTGGGCATCTAGAGTGCAGGAGAGGAAAGTGGAATTCCTAGTGTAGCGGTGAAATGCGTAGAGATTAGGAAGAACACCAGTGGCGAAGGCGACTTTCTGGACTGTAACTGACACTGAGATACGAAAGCGTGGGTAGCAAACAGGATTAGATACCCTGGTAGTCCACGCCGTAAACGATGAATACTAGGTGTCGGGGGGTACCACCCTCGGTGCCGCAGCAAACGCATTAAGTATTCCGCCTGGGGAGTACGGTCGCAAGATTAAAACTCAAAGGAATTGACGGGGACCCGCACAAGCAGCGGAGCATGTGGTTTAATTCGAAGCAACGCGAAGAACCTTACCTAGACTTGACATCTCCTGAATTACTCTTAATCGAGGAAGTCCCTTCGGGGACAGGAAGACAGGTGGTGCATGGTTGTCGTCAGCTCGTGTCGTGAGATGTTGGGTTAAGTCCCGCAACGAGCGCAACCCTTATTGTTAGTTGCTACTATTAAGTTAAGCACTCTAACGAGACTGCCGCGGTTAACGTGGAGGAAGGTGGGGATGACGTCAAATCATCATGCCCCTTATGTCTAGGGCTACACACGTGCTACAATGGCTGGTACAACGAGCAGCAAACCCGCGAGGGGGAGCAAAACTTGAAAGCCAGTCCCAGTTCGGATTGTAGGCTGAAACTCGCCTACATGAAGTTGGAGTTGCTAGTAATCGCGAATCAGCATGTCGCGGTGAATACGTTCCCGGGTCTTGTACACACCGCCCGTCACACCATGAGAGCCGGTAACACCCGAAGCCCGTGAGGTAACCGTAAGGAGCCAGCGGTCGAAGGTGGGATTGGTGATTGGGGTGAAGTCGTAACAAGGTAGCCGTAGGAGAACCTGCGGCTGGATCACCTCCTTTCTAGGGAGAATGGAAGCAAAGCTTCCAGACTGGCACCTAATTCTGTTTAATTTTGAAAGACTAAGTCTTTCTATTTGTTCTTTGAAAATTGCACAGTGATAAAGAAACGAAAAAACCTAGTTAACAAATATAATTTGTTAATGATAATAGTAATTGATGATAGATCAAGCTACAAAGGGCGCACGGTGAATGCCCTGGCACTAGGAGCCGATGAAGGACGTGATAAGCTGCGATAAGCTACATGTAGGCGCACATAGCCTGTGATATGTAGATTTCCGAATGGGGAAACCCATCTAGTTATGCTAGATACTGTATACTGAATACATAGGTATATGGAGGTACACCTGGGGAACTGAAACATCTAAGTACCCAGAGGAAGAGAAAGAAAATTCGATTCCCTAAGTAGCGGCGAGCGAAAGGGGAAGAGCCCAAACCAGGAACTTGTTCCTGGGGTTGCGGATAGATCATAACGCTTTGATTTCTTTAGTTGAAGAGAACTGGAAAGTTCCGTCGTAGAAGGTAATAACCCTGTAGGCGAAAAGGAAAGAAAAGTAGATCTACTCCAGAGTACCACGAGACACGTGAAACCTTGTGGGAAGCTGGGAGGACCATCTCCCAAGGCTAAATACTACCTAGTGACCGATAGTGAAGCAGTACCGTGAGGGAAAGGTGAAAAGAACCCCGGAAGGGGAGTGAAATAGAATCTGAAACCGTGTGCCTACAATCGGTCGGAGCACATTAAAGTGTGACGGCGTACTTTTTGTAGAACGGGCCAGCGAGTTACGATATATAGCAAGGTTAAGCACTTATGGTGTGGAGCCGAAGGGAAACCGAGTCTGAATAGGGCAACTAGTTGTATATTGTAGACCCGAAACCGGGTGACCTATCCATGGCCAGGATGAAGCGGAAGTAAAATTCCGTGGAGGTCCGAACCACGTTGGTGTTGAAAAACCATGGGATGAGCTGTGGATAGCGGAGAAATTCCAATCGAACTCGGAGATAGCTGGTTCTCCTCGAAATAGCTTTAGGGCTAGCGTCGGGTAATTGAGTAGTGGAGGTAGAGCACTGAATGGGCTAGGGGCTGACAACAGTTACTGAACCCTATCAAACTCCGAATGCCATATACTTGTACCCCGGCAGTCAGACTACGAATGATAAGATCCGTGGTCAAAAGGGAAACAGCCCAGACCATCAGCTAAGGTCCCAAAGTGTAAGTTAAGTGGGAAAGGATGTGGGATTTCTAAGACAACTAGGATGTTGGCTTAGAAGCAGCCACTCATTTAAAGAGTGCGTAATAGCTCACTAGTCGAGAGATCCTGCGCCGAAGATGTAACGGGGCTCAAACTTACCACCGAAGCTATGGATGTGTACTTTGTACACGTGGTAGAGGAGCTTTCTGTACAGGTTGAAGTCATACCGTAAGGAGTGGTGGACAGTACAGAAGTGAGAATGCTGGCATAAGTAGCGAAAAACAAGTGAGAATCTTGTTGACCGAATATCTAAGGTTTCCTGGGGAAGGCTCGTCCTCCCAGGGTTAGTCGGGACCTAAGCCGAGGCCGAAAGGCGTAGGTGATGGACAACTGGTTGATATTCCAGTACCACCATAATGCGTTTGACAAATGGGATGACGCAGGAGGATAGGATGTGCGCACTATTGGATGTGCGTCTAAGCACTTAGGGTGTTAAGTAGGCAAATCCGCTTAACATTAAGCCTGAGGTGTGATGGGGAGCCTATTTTGGCGAAGTATCTGATTCCACGCTGCCAAGAAAAGTCTCTATGGAGCAAAGTGGTGCCCGTACCGCAAACCGACACAGGTAGATGAGGAGAGAATCCTAAGGTCGTCGGAAGAATTATTGCTAAGGAACTCGGCAAATTGACCCCGTAACTTAGGGAGAAGGGGTGCCTACGAGAGTAGGCCGCAGTGAATAGGCTCAAGCAACTGTTTATCAAAAACACAGGTCTCTGCTAAAGCGTAAGCTGATGTATAGGGGCTGACGCCTGCCCGGTGCTGGAAGGTTAAGGGGAATAGTTAGCGCAAGCGAAGCTATGAACTTAAGCCCCAGTAAACGGCGGCCGTAACTATAACGGTCCTAAGGTAGCGAAATTCCTTGTCGGGTAAGTTCCGACCCGCACGAATGGCGTAATGATTTGAGCACTGTCTCGGCAATAAATCCGGTGAAATTGTAGTGCAAGTGAAGATGCTTGCTACCCGCGGTTGGACGGAAAGACCCCGTAGAGCTTTACTGTAGCTTAGCATTGAATTTCGGTATTGTCTGTACAGGATAGGTGGGAGACTTAGAAGCGAGGGCGTCAGCTTTCGTGGAGTCGTCCTTGGGATACCACCCTGACAGTACTGGAATTCTAACTGGAGGCCATGAATCTGGTCACAGGACATTGCTAGGTGGGCAGTTTGACTGGGGCGGTCGCCTCCTAAAAGGTAACGGAGGCGCCCAAAGGTTCCCTCAGCGCGGTCGGAAATCGCGCGTAGAGTGCAAAGGCAGAAGGGAGCCTGACTGCGACACATACAGGTGGAGCAGGGACGAAAGTCGGGCTTAGTGATCCGGTGGTTCTGTATGGAAGGGCCATCGCTCAACGGATAAAAGCTACCTCGGGGATAACAGGCTGATCTCCCCCAAGAGTCCACATCGACGGGGAGGTTTGGCACCTCGATGTCGGCTCGTCGCATCCTGGGGCTGTAGTCGGTCCCAAGGGTTGGGCTGTTCGCCCATTAAAGCGGCACGCGAGCTGGGTTCAGAACGTCGTGAGACAGTTCGGTCCCTATCCGCCGTGGGCGTAGGAAATTTGAGAGGAGCTGTCCTTAGTACGAGAGGACCGGGATGGACCAACCTCTGGTGCACCAGTTGTTCCGCCAGGAGCACAGCTGGGTAGCTATGTTGGGAAGGGATAAACGCTGAAAGCATCTAAGCGTGAAGCCCACCTCAAGATTAGATTTCCCATAGCGTAAGCTAGTAAGACCCCTGAAAGACTATCAGGTTGATAGGTTGGAGGTGTAAGTACAGTAATGTATTCAGCTGACCAATACTAATAGGTCGAGGGCTTGATCAAATATTTATTATCACTGTGCAATTTTGAAAGAACAAATCTGGTGATTATGGCTTGAAGGTAACACCCGTTCCCATACCGAACACGATGGTTAAGCTTCAAAGCGCCGATGGTACTGCACTGGAGACGGTGTGGAAGAGTAGGTCGTCGCCGGGTAAGTTAAAGCACTAAGCAAAATGCTTAGTGCTTTTTTATTGTATAAATAATACCACCAGATAAGCTGGTGGATTATTATTTTATAGAAGTATATTTTTAATTAATTACTTATGAAGTAGTTTATTAGTATAGTTTACTTTAAAAATTTTGCGTAAAAAGTTTTACCGTTGGAATTTAAAACTTTTATACTAAGTTTTAAAATGGATCCATGATTAACTATAGATACTCCATCATCTAAATGTAGTGGGTTCTTTAATTTTTTATTTAAGGTAACTTCTATAGTATCTTTATTTTTCATAGTTGGATCAGAAACCGCAATTTCAATAAAATCTTTAGATTCTTTCACCATTATAGATGATTTTCTATTTACAGATATATAATCTACAGCTTGATTACAATCATTAAAAAAATTAGCACATAATATATTTAATTTTTTTTGTTTAACAGCATGGATAGTTTGCGTATTTTCTATTATATCTACATCAGGATTTTTACAATAACTTACTACTTTATTTTTTGACATATTAGGTAATAAAACATATGAATAAGAAGCATTATTAGGGTCTTTTCCGTGATCGAACCACATTTCAATATAGTTTTTGGTAAATACTATAGGTTTGCCATAAGAATTTTTAGGGGTGCTTGAACCAATATCACTCCAACTACCAGAATTTTTTATTCTTCTAATCTTCAATGATGTATTCTTAGGAAAATAATATCCTATATCAGAATTAGGCGTATTTCCACTTAGATGACACCATTTTATACCATTCAAAGTTTCTTCAGTATTAATTAAATTACCTTTAACTCCTATATTAGTATTAAAAATATTACTATTATCATCTTTTAACTTTCTATTTTCTATTATACTTTCTATAGTTCTATTATCTTTACTAGTTATACCTGAGCCAAGGCATACAATTTCTTTATCAAACATAAACCAAGATTTTTTACCAGTAAGGGATAAATAATTTTGTTTAGAATCTGAATTTGGAGTGGCAGTTGGAGCAATTCCCTGAAATTCCATACCGTTTGAACCATAGTTATTAAGAGATACACCACCTACCCAATCCTTAGTAGAAGTAATGCCACAAGCTTTTTCAGGTATCATTTTTATAGTGTCTATAGTAGTTCCTGGAATTCTATAAGGATTTATAGTTGGCCAAAAATTATCACTATATTGAGCTAAATCAGAATTATATAAATAAGTCATTCCGTCAGTTGTATGCCATCCAGTTTTATTTTCGCTATTCATTGATTCATAGTTTGATATTCTAGAAGAAAACATACTAACTCCAAATAGATAATTAGGTCTTCTATGAATTACTCGATCCATTATAGGAAAGTTTTTATGAAAAGAATATTCTTTTAATGGAGTTACTGTAGAATCATTTAACAATTTTTCAGCATAATTTATCATATTTATAGAAGTTTGATTTTGTAAATGATTGTATAGTGTATCTAATTTTAATAAATATTTTGTAAGGCTTCTAAAATGAGATAAATATGGTTCCTCAGCAGACTGGCATAAAATTAATAATGAGTTAATAATGTCATGACCACTATATCTATCAGTATATTTATACCTAGAAATTGCTCTACCTCTAACCATATCTAATGCTGCACCTTTGTATAAGAAAGGTTCAAATGAATTTTTTATAAAATCATATAAAATATTAAGCTTATTTTTATTTATTTCAAAGGAAGAATTTTTTAAAATACTATTAGCTTCAAGTAAACCATTTATAAATACGTTTCCATAGGTTCCAACGTAAGGAACGCTATTATGTTGTATAAAAGATCCATCACTATAAAATCCATCACCTACATTAACATAATGTAATAAGCTTTCAAGGGCATCTTTACCCATTAAAATTTCCTCAGAGTCTTCAGATAAAATTCCCATTCCTAGAGCAATTTTAGCTACATCTACTCTATTTGCGGCCTTTGATTCTCGATATGGAACAGGGTGTAATTTAGTGTATCCACAGTGGAAAGGATCTGGTTGATAGAAATAAATAGCCTTCATATACTTTGTTAAACGATCAGAATCTAGATTATCATATAGGATTATGCAAATATCGTTTAATATTTTTGGTACACCTATTTCCCAACTCCACCAATTACCATATTCCGTATTTAAATTTTCATTATATTTATTTTTGTACATCCAATCTAGGCAATAAAGAATTGAATTTAATAAATGGACATTTCCTTTTAAAGTACTACCAGGCATTACATATGCTTTTGTCATACTTAAAATTCTATTATAGTTGGCTACTATGTTGGCAGAACGCTCAGTTGGGGTTAAGGTTTTGATATCTTGAATATCACTCCATAAATATTTTTTAGAAGAGTTTTTATTAATTGTAATAATATATTGTTTACTATTTTTACTTAGAGAATCTATTAAATGTTTAATATTAGGATTATTTATATTATAGTTATTTCCTATAATGGAATTAAACCATTTTTGTCTTAAAAGACAGTATTCTTTTGGGGATATTTTTGGAGGGGAAAGAGTATACTTAACGGTTACCATATAATAAGTTGTATTTTTAGGAGTAGTAGCAGATATAATAACACTTCCTTTTTGAAGGCCTTTAACAGTGCCATTATTAACTGAAACTATATCTGAATTATAACTTTTATATATGGTATTTCCAGCGCAATTTGAGTCTATTGGAAGTTGCAAAGTTTTATTTTTTTCTACAACTAAAAAATTTGATTTAGGTATTAAGGAACTAAGTTTTTGGTTATTTGAGCAATTTGTTTTTATGGAATTAATATTATTTTCTAGTCCATATACTTTATTGGCAGTACAAAGAACAAAACAACCGGAAAGAAATAAAGGGGTTAGAAACATTAAAATTTTTTTTCTATTCATAGGCGGCTCCTTTCTAAAATAAAAGCTAAACTATCTATAATTTTTAAATAAAATAGATAACGTTTACAATTATGTAATTTAATAATATCATTGATATAATAATTAAATCAATACTTTATAAATAATTTTGTATATCGGTTTACTTAATGTATTATTATTAATAAAAAGTTTTATACCGAATGGTACATATGATAATGTAAATAAACATAAAAAGGGGAAATGTTTATCAAAGCATCAGAAGTTCTATATACTAGTTTACTTTATATACATTTACTATTATCATAAATATATATGTATTGTTAGGAGTGGATGACGTGGAGAAAAATTTTTTAACAAATTCTATGAATCTTGCAAAAGAAATAGCTATTAAAAAATTACAACATGGAGATATAGCAGTAGATGCAACAATGGGAAATGGAAATGACACGGTGTTTTTAGCAGAACTTGTTGGAGATAGTGGTACCGTATATTCTTTTGATGTACAAAAAGAAGCAATAGATAATACAAGAAAAAAGATTATAGATAATAAAATTAAAACTAATATACAATTAATACATGATGGACATGAAAATATAGATAAATATATAAATAAAGATGTAAAATTAGTTATGTTTAATTTAGGATATCTTCCAAAGGCAGAACATAAAATTACTACAAAAGCAGATACAACATTAATAGCAATAAAAAAATCATTAAATTTAATACATAAAAATGGTGTAGTATTAGTAGTTATATATCATGGTCATGAAAATGGAAAGTTGGAAAAAGTAGCCGTAGAAGAATTTGCATCTACTTTGAATCAAAAAGAATATAATGTAATGAAATTAGAATTTATAAATCAAGTAAATAATCCTCCAATATTAATAGCAATAGAAAAAAGATAAGGGAATTATTGAATTTATTATAAAAATATGATAACGTAAAGAGAGACAGTTCGTAAGCCTCCTGTCTATAAACAAAACTAAGGTAAACACGATAAATCTTTTTATGCTCTAAATTAATAAATATTTAGGGTGTTATTTTTGATCGTTTAACTACCTAGTTTTAGGTAGTTTTTTTATTGCAAAAAATTAATATTAAAAACACTAAGTGTTTCCTTGGCGCCACTAAAAAAACAAGGGGGAATTAAATTTGAGAACATATGATTATGAATATAAAAAATAGGCAAGCTATATATATGAAAGTTAAAGGCTTAAATTTTAATTATGAAGGGTTTAAGGAGGATAATAATGAGTGATTTTAAAATAAATAAAATAGCAAAGATTGCAATAGTTGCAGCAGTATATGCGGTTCTAACAGCATCTATAGCACCTATAAGTTATGGAGCAATTCAATTTAGACTTTCAGAGGTTATGACATTACTTGCATTTATAGATCCAATATATATACCTGGATTAGTACTTGGATGTGCTATTTCAAATCTTTTTAGTCCACTTGGAATAGTAGATGTTGTTGTTGGTACTACAGCTACATTTATAAGTGTTTATATGATTAGTAAATGTAAAAATTTATTTGTAGCATCCCTGTGGCCAACAATAAACTGTGTATTTATTGGAGCGGAGCTATACTATCTTCAGCACCTTCCATTTTGGCTTACATCACTGCAAGTAGCAATAGGAGAGTTTGTAGTTGTAACTTTAATTGGATACCCAGTATTTAAAATTTTATTAAAAAATAATAGTGTTATGAGAGTTTTAAAAGTAAATAGTTAAAATAAAAAAACAGCAGAAAATCTATCTGCTGTTTTGTATTTTTAAAACTTATTAATAAGCTTTTCCCCAATAAACCATGTGTTTTGCTTCTTTTCCACAACATATACATTTATCTGTGATTTCTTCTTGTTCAAATGGTATACATCTAGAAGATACTCCAGCAACTTCTTTAAGTTTTTCTTCACAAGCAGTATCTCCACACCACATAGCTTTAATAAATCCTGGCTTAGTATCTGCAATTTCTTTAAATTCATCTAAAGTTTTTGCTGTGTAAGTGTGCTCATCTCTATGAGTTCTTGCATGTTCAAGCATAGAATTGTGAATATCATCTAAAAGTTCAGGAATTTTTGTTTCAAGTTCATCCATTGATACAAAAATCTTTTCACGAGTATCACGTCTAACAAGTACAACTTGATTATTTTCAATATCTTTTGGACCTACTTCAAGACGTACTGGAACACCTTTCATTTCATATTCATTAAACTTCCAGCCTGGCATTTTATCACTAGAATCCACTTTAACTCTAGCAACTTTAGAAATTTGTTGTCTAAGTTCTTCAGCTTTATCAAGAACGCCTTCTTTATGTTGAGCAATAGGTACTATTACAACTTGAAGTGGTGCAATTCTTGGTGGAAGTTTAAGACCACTATCATCACCGTGTACCATAATTATTGCTCCAATTAAACGAGTAGTTACACCCCAAGAAGTTTGGTGAACATATTGAAGCTGACTGTTTTTATCGTTATATTGAATGTTAAATGCTTTTGAGAAGTTATCCCCAAAGTTATGAGATGTACCAGATTGAAGAGCTTTTCCATCATGCATTAAACTTTCTATTGTATAAGTTGCTTTTGCACCAGCAAATTTTTCTTTTTCAGTTTTTTGTCCTTTAATAACAGGCATTGCTAAAACATTTTCACAGAAGTCAGCGTAAGTGTTTAACATATCTATTGTTTCTTGTGCTGATTCTTCAGCTGTTGCGTGAGCTGTATGACCTTCTTGCCATAAGAATTCAGTTGTTCTTAAGAAAGGACGAGTTGTTTTTTCCCATCTTACAACAGAGCACCATTGGTTATATTTTTTTGGTAAGTCATTATGTGATTGAATAATTTTAGCATAATGATCGCAGAATAAAGTTTCTGATGTAGGACGTACACATAATCTTTCAGCTAAAGTATCATTACCACCTTGAGTAACCCAAGCAACTTCAGGAGCAAATCCTTCAACGTGATCTTTTTCTTTTTGAAGTAAGCTTTCAGGAATGAACATTGGCATATAAACATTTTCATGTCCTGTTTCTTTAAATTTAGTATCTAAATATTTTTGAATGTTTTCCCATATTGCATATCCATAAGGACGGATAATCATACAACCTTTAACGCTAGCATAATCTACAAGTTCAGCTTTTTTTACAATATCAGTGTACCATTTAGCAAAGTCTTCATCCATTGGTGTTATAGCTTCAACGAATTTCTTTTTCTTTGACATATTTATTCCTCCTAAATCATTATTTATGTTATTAAATTTATTTTTATATTTAAATAAAAGTGGCAAAAAATAAAAATAACCCAAATCCCAATAGGGACCGAGTCACGGTGGTACCACCCTTATTAATATATAAAAATAATATATTCTCTCAAATTTTTAACGGTAAAAACCGCTGTATCCTACTATAATTTCAGTACAGAACTCAAAGGCTGGTTCAAAAGTATTCTTTTAGAAACATCTCACCATACGTTCCCTCTCTTTAAAAAGAATTAAATTTTACTATTCCTTATCACAGTAATAAAATATTAAATTATCATTATTATATGATAAAAGTTTATGAGGATAATGTCAATAGTGTATATTACACGGTTTGTAAGTAATTACAAAAATTTTTTCATATGTTATCATAAATAGTAAGGGATATATTTAGTTATCTAATAATATATGTTAGTATTAGGTATATAATTTTGAGAGGAATGTTTTTATGAGTAAAATATTAGTATTGGCAGAAAAGCCTTCAGTGGGAAGGGATATAGCTAGAGTTTTAAATTGTAGAAAAGGTGGAAATGGGTATTTAGAAGGGGAGAAGTATATAGTAACTTGGGCATTAGGACATTTAGTTACTTTAGCTGATCCAGAAGTATATGATAATAAGTATAAAACTTGGGATATTGAAGATTTGCCTATGATTCCAAAGCATTTAAAACTTGTTGTTATAAAGAAAAGTGGAAAACAATTTAATGTTGTTAAATCACAAATGAATAGAGATGATGTAAATGGAATTGTAATTGCAACAGATGCAGGACGTGAAGGTGAATTAGTTGCAAGATGGATAATTGATAAAGCACATATAAAAAAGCCCATTAAGCGTCTATGGATATCTTCAGTTACAGATAAAGCAATTAAAGATGGATTTAAAAATTTAAAGGATGGAAGAGAATATAATAATTTATATAAGTCAGCTATTGCCCGTGCTGAAGCAGACTGGTTAGTAGGAATCAATGCTACTCGTGCGTTAACTTGTAAGTATAATGCACAATTATCTTGTGGTAGAGTACAAACACCAACTATAGCTATGATTGCTGAGAGAGAAGAGGAAATTAAAAATTTTAAACCTAAAACTTATTATGGAATTGAGGCTAAAGCAGATAAATTAAAGTTAGTATGGCAAGATGGTAAAAGTAAAGATATAAAAGCTTTCAATAAAGATAAATGTGAAAATATTTTTATAAAAATAAAAAATAAAGATGCTGAGGTTATAGAAGTTAATAAAGTAAAAAAGAAAAAATTATCACCTCAATTATATGATTTAACAGAGCTTCAAAGGGATGCTAATAAAATATTTAATTTTTCTGCAAAGGAAACATTATCTATAATGCAAAGACTTTATGAAAATCATAAGGTACTTACATATCCAAGAACTGATTCAAGATACATAACTGTAGATGTAGTTGAGACACTTAAGGATAGACTTAAGGCATGTGGAGTAGGGGAATACTCAAAATTCACAAATAGACTCTTAAGGGCTAATATAAAGGGAAATAAGGGGTTTGTAGATAATAGTAAAGTATCTGATCACCATGCTATTATACCAACAGAGCAAAAGTTTGTGTTATCATCACTAAGTGATAGTGAAAGAAAAATATATGATTTAGTAGTTAAAAGATTTTTAGCTGTGTTATATCCACCATTTGAATATGAACAAACCACAATAAAAGCTAAAATAGGAGAAGAATACTTTATAGCTAAAGGAAAAATTGTTTTATCTCAGGGATGGAAAGAAGTTTATTCCAATGTATTTGAAGAAGATGATTTAGAAGGGGAATTAAAGGAACAAATTCTTCCTAGCATAAATAAGGGAGATACTTTAAAGATAAATTCTATATCTAAAACTAAAGGAGAAACAAAGCCACCTAAACCTTTTAATGAAGGAACATTGCTTTCAGCTATGGAGAATCCTGTAAAATATATGAGAGAAGAAAGTAAAGAACTTAAAAAGACAATAGGAGAAACTGGAGGAATAGGTACTGTTGCAACTAGAGCTGATATTATAGAAAAATTATTTAATACTTTTTTAATTGAAAAAAGAGGTAAGGATATTTTTATAACATCCAAAGGAAAACAACTTTTAGAATTAGTACCAGAAGAATTAAAATCTCCAGCACTTACAGCAGAGTGGGAACAAAAGTTAATTGCAATATCAAAAGGAAAGCTTAACAAAGATAAATTTTTAAATGAAATAAAAGATTATTCAAAGGATACAGTTGATGAGATAAAAAATAGCAAAGAGAAGTTTAAACATGATAATATTACAAGAATAAAATGTCCTGAATGTGGAAAGTATATGCTTGAGGTTAATGGCAAAAAGGGAAAAATGCTTGTGTGTCAGGATAGAGATTGTGGATATAGAAAAGGAATTAGTAGAATAAGTAATGCAAGATGTCCAGAATGCCATAAGAAGCTAGAGCTTCGCGGAGAAGGGGAAGGACAAATTTTTGTGTGTAAATGTGGATATAGAGAAAAATTATCTTCATTTAAGGAAAGAAAGAAAAAAGATAATAATAAATTATCAAAAAAAGAAGTAAATAAATATTTAAAGCAACAACAAAAACAACAGAATGAAGAGCCTTTTAATAATGCATTTGCAGAGGCATTTGCAAAGCTTGGTTTAAAATAGATATTAAAAATCCATGGATAGAACTATTATCCATGGATTTTTATTTATTATAAATTACTTAAAAGGGTAGCAATTTCTTCAGCAGAGTCTAAACTTAGAACTCTGTTACTAATAGCCTCAGCTTCCTTTAAAGAAAGGGAAGATATTAGTCTTCTCGCTGGTAGAATTGAGATAGCACTCATACTGAACTCATCTAGTCCCATGCCAAGTAAAACAGGAATAAGTCTTTCATCTCCAGCTACTTCACCACACATTCCAGCCCAAATTCCAGCTTTATGTGCATTATCTATAACAAGTTTTATAAGTCTTAAAACTGCTGGATTCATAGGAGTATATAGATAACTTATTTTTTCATTAATTCTATCTACTGCTGTTGTATATTGAATTAAATCATTAGTACCTATACTAAAGAAATCCACATGTTTTGCTAAAATATCACTTATTATAGCGGCGGAAGGTACTTCTATCATCATTCCAACTTCGATATTATTAGAAACTTTAATACCTTCTTTTATTAAAGCCTCTTTAGTTTCATTTAAGATATGTTTAGCTTGTAGTAATTCTTCAAGGCTTGATATCATAGGAAACATAATTCGAAGCTTTCCATGTATACTAGCTCTTAATAAAGCTCTTAATTGAGTTATAAATAAATCTTTTCTATCAAGACAAAGTCTAATAGCTCTATAACCTAAGAATGGATTAGATTCTTTTGGAAGATGCATATAAGGAACTTCCTTATCTCCACCTATATCTAATGTTCTAATTATAACTGGCTTGTTGTTCATAGCTTCTAAAACTTTTTTATAAGCTTCATATTGTTCATCCTCAGAAGGAATTTCATTTCTATTCATATATAAGAATTCAGTTCTAAAAAGACCAACACCTTCAGCATCATTAACAAGTAATCCATCTATATCATCTGGAGTTCCAATATTTCCAGCAAGTTCTACTGTTTTGCCGTCTTTAGTAGTGCTTTTTTTACCGATTAGTTCTTTTATTTCTTTTTTGTAATTTTCAAAATTAATCTTTTCTTCTTTGTAGCGATCTAGTTCTTGTAAATTTGGATTTATTATAATTTCTCCAGTTTTACCATTAAAAGCAAGAATATCACCATTTTTAACTCTCTCAGTAATATCTTTAAGTCCAACTATAGCAGGTATTTCCAAGGTTTTTGCCATTATAGATGTGTGAGAAGTTTTTCCACCTATATTAGTTAGAAATCCTTTAACTTTAGATTTATCCATAGAAGCAGTAACAGAAGGAGTCAAATCTTCTGCTACAAGTATAACTTCTTCAGGTAATATAGATACATCCGTAACTTCTTTACCAAGAAGGTAAGTTAAAACTCTTTTAGATACATCTCTAACATCTGCTGCTCTTTCTTTTAGATATTCATCCTCTATAGATTCAAATATTTGAATCATTTGAGTTGTAACTTCTTGAAAAGCAAATTCAGCATTTAATCCAGTTTCTATTTTAGATATAGTTGGATTTATAAGTTCTGGATCATTTAAAATCATTAGGTGTGCTTGAAAAATTTCAGCTTTATCTTTACCAATATCCTTTAATACATTGTCATGTATTTTTTGTAAGTCTTCTCTAGATTTCAAAAGTGCACTATTAAATTTAATTTTTTCACTTTCTATATCAGTAATAGATTTTTTTTCTACAATTAGTTCTTCTTCTTTAAGAATTAAAGCTTTTGCAATAGCTATACCAGGACATACTCCAGTTCCTTTAATCATAAAAACTACCCCCCATATTTAAGTAATTATCTTTATTATTAATCTAAAGTATTAAGTAAGTCGACTAAAGCATCCATTGCTTCTTTTTCGTCTTCACCAGAAGTTACTATAGTTATTTCTTGACCAGATTTGATTCCACTACACATTAAATTCATTATAGATTTACAGTTATACCCATTTAATTTAATGTCGCTTTTAAACTTATTACACAAAGTAGCTATAGTAGCTGCTGGTCTTGCGTGTATACCATTTTCTGCTTTTAAAACTAATTTCTTTTCCATTTTTTATTCCTCCTAAAATTTTATATATTTATAAATTTACTTTTAAAATATTTTCTTTATTTTTAATATCTCCATCTTTAAGTATTTCTATAGATTTAAGTTGAGCAGAGTTAGTTATAATAATAGGTGTAATTGCTGATTTTGCTTCTTTACGAACTAAATCTAAATCAACTTCAAGTAATTTGTCACCAGCTTTAACTTTATCACCTTGAGATACAAAAGCTTTAAAGCCACGGCCTTCCATTTGAACAGTATCTATACCAACATGAATTAAAAGTTCTACTCCTGAATCAGTTATAATTCCAAGAGCATGATTAGTCCAAAATAGTTGAGCTACTGTACCATCTACTGGAGAAGTTACTATTCCATCAGTTGGATCTATTGCAATGCCATCTCCCATAAGTTTTGATGCAAAAGTATCATCGGGAACTTCTGATAAATCCATAATTTTACCACTTACTGGTGATAATAAAATTTGTGAATCAAGAGATCCATCTGGAACAACATTATCTTGAATTTCAGTATTTGAACTAGAATGTATTTCTTCAATAGAATCTATATTATCAAGGGAAATATCTTCACCTGATTCTATTATAGACTTAATTTCGTCTTTTATTATTTCAGCTTGAGTTCCAAAAATAGCTTGCACATTATTACCACTTTCAAATATGCCAGCGGCACCTAAAGCTTTTAATGTTGATTTATCTACTATAGATGGATCCTTTAGAGTAAGTCTAAGTCTAGTAATGCAAGCATCTAGTACTTCAATATTATTTTTCCCACCAATAGCTAATAAGACACGTTTAGCTTTTTCAGTACCTTGTATATTATCAAATTTAGGGGATGAAGAATCTTCTTCTTCTCGTCCAGGAGTATGAATATTAAATAATTTTATTGTAAAATAGAAAACTACAAAGTATAGTGCAAAGAATGCTAAACCTACTAACCAAATAAGCCATGGATGACCAGCAAATTTAAATCCTAAAATATAGTCTATAAAAGAAGCTGAAAATGTATATCCAAGTCTTATATGTAGAAAACTTGTTATTATTCCTGATAAAAATGCTGCAGCAACATGAAATACAAATAAAATAGGTGCTACAAAGATAAATGAAAATTCAATAGGTTCTGTAATACCAGTTAAGAAAGCTACAAAAGCTGCAGAAATCATCATTCCAGATATTTTTTTTCTGCTTTCTTTTTTTGATGCTAGAATCATTGCAAGAGCAGCTGCAGGAAGACCAAACATTAAAATAGGATATTCAGCTGCCATGAAGAATCCTGCAGTAGGATCGCCATGAAAATATCTTGCTGTGTCTCCGAAGTATTTAATACCCTTTGAAGTAAATTCACCAAATTGATATAAGAATGATGGGTAATAAATATGGTGCAATCCTAAGGGTATTAGTAAACGTTTACCAGCTGCATAAAATGCTGGGCCTAAAATAGATGAAGTAGCCCAATGAGCAAATATATTTATTTTATCTTGGAACAATGGCCATACTTCACCACCAATTATTGAAAATATTAAAGAAGCTACAGAGGTTATAATTGGTACAAAACGTTTTCCTCCAAAGAATCCTAATACTTGAGGTAATTTTATGTTGTGAAACTTATTATATAATGTAGCGGCAATAAGTCCAATCATAATACCACCAAAAACGCCCATATCAATTGCCATATCAAGTCTTTGACCAGTTGCTTTAAGAACTGACTGAAGTATCAAATGTCCAATAGCCGCTGCTAGAGCTGCAACACCTTCGCCACCTGAGAATCCAATAGCAACACCAACTGCAAATATAAGAGGTAAACCTGAGAAAATTGCATCGCCGGCTTTTGCAATATTCTGAAAAATTGGACCTAATTGACCGAGAAGATCATCTTGCCCTAATCTTAATAAAAGACCAGCAGCAGGAAGTACTGAAACCGGTAACATTAAGGATTTACCTATCTTTTGAAGAGTTCCAAATATTTTTCCTTTGTTATTTTTACTTTTCATAATAAATCTCCTTTCTCACACTGCCAGTTAGGGGATAACTGGCAACATGAACAAGCACTAGCTATGACGTTGCATAGTAAAATGTATAGGAACATAGTAATATTGTTAGACATGTTATGGGAAACTGGTCAATATTAGGGGTTAATGTAACAAAAAAAAGCATGAACTAAAATTTAGATAAATATGGAAAGTAACATAAATATAATATATATTCATGAACATCCTGTCTAAATTTTAGCTCATGCCTGATAATTCAGTAACACGCTAACAATTTACTATGCTGTTTAATTTCATGATGTGGATAGTGATGTATCCCACTTCATCTTCTGGTACGGAAATTTGTAAAACGTTTTCTATTATTTTGGAAACGTCATATGCTATCTTATATTCAATTATATTCTTTCTCTTAAGTTCTGTCAATAGATTATTCTTTATTGTCTTATTATTTTTTATTCTATTTAAAACTCCTTTAATATGATTTACAAATCCACTATATTCAAAGGAACTTGGATCTAGTTTAATATTTAATTTTTCGGAAACATAATTTATTATTTTAGTGATTAATTGAGCATTTTCAAGGGCATCCTTTTTAGATCCTTGGTGTAATCCACCGCATATGTGAAGGGTTATAAATCCAATTTCTGCATCTGGAAAATTCATATTTAATTCTTTACTTAAAATAGTTACGGCTTTTTCTGCAACACCATATTCTTTTGGATATAAAAGTTTTGTTTCATTTAAAAATGGATTTTCTAGAACTAAGCCATCTTTAAGTCTTTTAACTGTAAACTGAATATGATCTATAAGACCTACGTGAACCTTAGGATCTAAAGGTTTATTAAATTCATCAGATATCATTTTTAATATATCTTTAGTAATCTCTAAAATTTTAGGATCTAAATTATCTGTAAAAGTGGAAAAAGAATTAGAGTCTAATCCTTCAAGAGAAATAAATTTAGATTCAATACCTGTTAAATCATTTATTAATTGATCTGTTTTTTTACCAAAACCAATACCTTTTCCAACTAATATATATTTAGTACAATTATAATCCACTAAAATAACGTTATTATTTAAAACTTTCACAACTTTATATTTCTCCAAAAGAAAACCCCCTTTGATAATAACAAGTTTATACTTTTAATTATATATTAAGTTTAGTATTTAACTCAACTATAAATTAATAATATAGATTATAATGTAAAATATAAGAAGTTAATGTAACTATATGATGAAATCACAAAAATATATTATTTATTGCTATTAATAAAGAATAAATAATGATATTCTTATATGGATGAATATAAATTTTAAAGGAGGAAAATTAAGTGTATAAAATATATGCTATAATCGTAGGGGTTTTGCTAGCTACTATGATAAGTATTAATGGAGCATTGTCAGGTAAAATGGAAAATTGTTTTGCCTTAATAATTATTCATCTAGTAGGTGGGTTAACTACGTGTATATTACTATTGATAACTAGAAGAAAATTTAGTATTAAAGGTATTCCTTTTTATTTTTTATGCGGAGGATTTTTAGGTTTTTTTGTGGTCTTTATTAATAATATATGTGTTGTAAAAATAGGAGTGGCATTAACATTGGCGCTTAGTTTACTTGGACAATCAATAGTATCGGGAATTATAGATCATTATGGATTATTAGGAATGGAAATTCATAAATTTAAAAAAGAAAAAATTATTGGATTTATAATAATATTAGCTGGCATTGTTGTAATGACCGTTTATTAAGGAGAGATAGTTATGATATATTTATTACTTTCATTTATTGGTGGATCAATTATTATTATATCAATGACACTAAATGCTAGGTTGTCAGATCATATAGGATTATTAGAGGGAACACTTATAAATTTTATAAGTGGTTTTATTCCATCAATTATTTATTTATTTATTAATTTTAATAATATTAATGTACGGAAAAATGAGTTTTTAAATATTCCATTTTGGATGTATCTAGGTGGAGCTGTTGGGGTATTAGTTGTATGTGTTTCAAATTTTGTAATGCCTAAGATACCGACTATATATACAACTTTATTAATATTTATTGGACAGTTATTTGTAGGAACTATTGTAGACTATTTTACAAATATAATGATTTCTAAAGGAAAATTGATTGGTGGGGCATTGATAATTGCTGGATTATTCTATAATTTCAAGATAGATAGTAAGTCTTCAGAAGGAGATTCCAATATTCAGGAAGTGTAAAGGTTTAAAATTAAGTATATAAAAAGATGAATGCATATTAATTATGATTCATCTTTTTATATTTAATTGTCAATAGTTAATTTAATTGAAAATTCAGTATTAATTTAATTGGTAGTAAATGGTGAAATCAATAAAATGGTTATAATTATAGTAAATACTTGAATTTTATATAATAACTATTGTTTGACATTAAGTATAAAATCTTATATTATAAATTAGCAGTAAAAAAGTGCACTTTTTATGCTAAAAATTAAAAAATATATTGTGATATGAATGTGAAAACGTTTACTTAAGGGGTAGTATATTTCATATAAACAACGAAAGATGGGGGAAAGACGTGGGAGTAATTAGCATTTTAATTTCTCTAATTCTTCTTATGTATTTTGCATATAGAGGAGTTTCAGTTATTATTTTATCAATAATTTTAGCATTATTTGCAGTAGTTATGAACGGTGAAAGTCACATAATGGTAATGTATACAGAGGTATTTATGAAGGCTTTTGCTTTATATGTTAAGCAGTATTTTCCGGTATTCTTATTAGGTGCTATATTTGGAAAGATAATAGATGATTCTGGATCAGCTAAAGCTATAGCAAAGATTATTGCCAAGAAATTAGGTGTACAAAGAGCAGTTCTAGCCGTTGTTTTATCAGTAGGTATATTAACATATGGTGGTGTTTCTGTATTTGTTGTTGCTTTTGCAGTATATCCAATAGCTGCTCAATTATTTAAAGAAGCAGATATACCCAAAAAGTTAATTCCAGCTTCTATAGTATTAGGATCATTTACTTTTACTATGACTGCATTTCCAGGGTCACCACAAATTCAAAACACAATACCAATGCCGTATTTTGGAACAGATGCCTATGCATCTCCTATACTAGGCATTATAGCTGGTACATTTATGTTTGGTGCTGGGATGTTATGGCTAACTTATAGAGTAAAAAAAGCTAAGGCCATTGGAGAGGGATATGGAGAAGATAAAAGTGAAGTAGCTAAGTGTGATGATAGTAATTTACCTCCTATATGGATAGCACTTTTACCTACTATATTAGTTTTAACACTAAACTTTATATTATCTAAATTTGTATTTGTAGCAGGAAAGTACAATGGTACATATTTAGAAAAAGAGCCTTATTTAATGAAATTATCTAATGTTTCAGGTACTTGGAGCTTAATAATAGCATTAACTATATCAATTATTGTTGCAATATTATTTAATTTTAAAAGAATGAAAAGTATAGTTAAAAGTCTTAATGAAGGAACAGCTGGAGCACTTTCTGCAATAATAAATACATCATCTGTAGTAGGATATGGAAATGTCATAAAAATATTAGCAGGTTTCGTTATAATAAAAAATGTAATTATGCAGATTTCAAGTAATCCGATAGTTTCTGAAGCTATATCTGTAAATATATTATCTGGAATAACTGGTTCTGCATCAGGAGGAATGAGTATAGCTTTAGGAATATTAGGTCAACAGTATTTGCATATGGCAAGTCAAATAGGAATAAGTCCAGAGGTACTGCATAGAGTAGCAGCAATAGCCAGTGGAGGACTTGACTCATTGCCACATAATGGAGGGATTATTACATTACTTGGTGTATGTGGAATGACTCATAAAGAGGCATATAAAGATATAGCTGTATGTTCTGTAATAATACCAATAATTGCTTTGATTATAATAGTAATGTTGGCTAACCTAGGTGTTGTTTAGTATAAAACAATTTTAATATGTTTTTAAATAATTCCAAGAAAGTAAAACTTTCTTGGAATTATTTATTTGCACGATATAGCATACCATTAACAATAGATTTATATTTTTCTGAAATATCAGGACATACTTTTAATATAGAGTCTATTACATAATCTATATTAGTATCATCTAATTTTTTTGATTTAACATCTGAAATAATGATTTCTTCACTATCTAATGAGTCATAAATTTCTTTTATAATAGGAGATTCGATAATAGAATCTTTTTTTAAACAGTTTTGTGAAAAATAAAGATTTTCTTCGTTTATAAAAAATTGACCATATACAGTTTCTTCATCAGCATTATTTTTTATATGCTCCACATGTTTTATATCTAATCTGTTGTTATCTTTATCTCTTGTTAATACACATCTTATTTCAAGGTCAAGTAATCTTTTTTTTATATGTTTAGAAAAATTTCCACCTAATTCAGAAATAAGTCTTTTCATTGATATAGTTTTACGAATCTTATAAATTTGTCTAGCCATAAAAATTCTCCTTTTATTTAATATTTTTTATATTGAGGACAATAAATATAACATAAAAACCACCTTTATAAAGGTGGTAAATTAATTTTATGAGTTTTTATTTTAGTTAGAATATTGGAGGTATACAATATAAAAATATGTTTGAGTTTTTAATTATTATATTATGTTACTAATAGTATACCATAATAATTAAAAATTAACAAAAAAATATTAAAATATTTTCAATTTGAATATTTGCATAAAAATGTATGGTAAAATATATCACGAAGTTTTATGAAAAATTTGTATTAAAAGTTTGAATTATAAAGAAAGATGGTGATGATAATGGCTATTATGATACCAGAAAGCATTAGTACATTGAATAATATTACTAATGGTGAAAAAAAGGTATTTAAAATATTAAAAAATTTATTACCCAAAGATTACATTTGTTGGTTTGATTTAAGAGTTAATAATAGGTATCCTGATTTTATAATACTTGCACCGGATTTAGGTATTATAGTTCTTGAAATTAAAGATTGGGAAGTAGGTTCTATAGAAAAAGCTAATATTAATTATTTTAAATTAAAAACTTTAGGAATTTGTACAAATCCATTAAAGCAAGCTAGAGACTATATGTTTAATATTGTAAATAATTTAAAAAAAGATAAAAAATTAACTCAGAACAATGAAAAATATAATGGAAGTTTAAAGTTTACTTATGGACATGGGGTTATATTTACTAAAATAACTAGGAATGCATTTAATAAAGTTGAGTTTAATGGAGTGCTTGAAGAAAATTTTATTATATTTCAAGATGATTTAAATAGTATAGAAAATAATTCTGATAAGCATATGCTAAAATCAAAATTAGAAAATATGTTACCTATGAAATTTAAGTTTAATAATCTTGATGAAGATATTATAAATAGAATAAGGGGAAACTTATTTAAAGAAGTAAATTTAGTTGAAAGTAATGATAAAATTTTTAAAGTTATGAATTTACAACAAGAGATGTATGCTAAGGGATTAGGATATGGACATAGAGTAATTAGGGGCGTTGCAGGAAGTGGGAAAACTACAGTTCTAATTTGTAGAGCTAAATATTTAAAAGAAGTACATAAGGATTGGAATATATTGGTGCTTTGTTATAATAAAACACTAGCCGCTTTTTTAAGAAAAGTTATTAATGGAAAAGAAAAAAATAGTAATGTTGAAGTTATACATTTTCATGAATGGATTAATAAAATTTCTAAACAATTAGGATTAAAGACAGGTATATATAAAGAAGAGGATGTTGCTAAAAATATTTCTGGAATTACAGAAGAAATGCTACAAAGATTAATTAAGTATGATGCTATTTTAATTGATGAAGGACAAGACCTAGAGGAAGAATGGTTAAAATTTATAGTTAAAAATCTTAGGAATTCACAAGAAAGTCATTTATTATTAGCATCTGATGGTGCACAAAATCTTTATAGTAGAAAGTATACTTTGAAATCTGTGGGAATAAAGGCAGTTGGAAGAACTGTTATTATGCGAGAAAATTATAGGAATACTAAAGAAATTTTAAAACTAGCTAATGATTTATTATTACATAGTAATTTAAAAAATGATAATGAAGATGAAAATGATTTTATAATAGAACCTAATTCTATTCTAAGAAATGGACAAATTCCAAAAATAATTGAAGCATTAAGTTTTGAAGATGAGGTAGAAAAAATAATTAATAATATTATAAAGCTAAATAATCAAGGTTTGGATTATGGTGAGATAGCTATATTATGTCCTTATAATAAATATAAAGGTATAGAATATACTAAAATAATCAAAGAAAATTTAAAGAAAAATTTTATAGATTATGATATTTTGAATAAAGATTATAACAAATATGAATTTCAATATTATAAAGATAGAGTAAAAATATCTACAATTTATAGTGCAAAAGGATTAGACTTTGAAGCTGTGTTTATTTGTGGAATTAATAATGGACTTATAAAAAGAAAAGATGAATCTAAAAAATTACTTTATGTTGGAATGACTAGAGCAAGAAGAATTTTAAATATTACATATAGCGTTAAAAATGAACTTACAAATATAATTGCAACAAGTTGCAAAGAAATGGAAAAACATAATATTTCACAAGAAATAGAAAATATTAAACCAAAAGAAATAGAAGATAATAAAAATAGTATAGATATTAATGAGAATAAAAAACAAAGTAAAGGATTTTGGCAGAGACTAAGAGAAAAAATAGGATATAATTAGGTAACAATGAGGTGGATAAATTCATATATTACCATAGTAGTAAAAAAATTCTAATAAGGTGATTAACTATGGATAAATATAATATAGATAGTAATTATTATTGTAATTGCAATTGTTCTACTTCATGTAATTCATATATTCATGTATATAACTACGGAAATTATTATTTAAGATTTTGTGGAACTTATAGATTATGTGGTGTAACTCATAAATATGAAAGTAAGTTTATAAATAGATGTGAAGACCAATTAATATATATTCCTAATAATGCAAACTGTATTACATTAACTGTAGAGATATGTAGTTGTAGATGTCAATGGAAAGTTATAATGAGGAAAAATTATAGATGTGCATTTGCTAGATGTTTTATAGCATATGGTTCAATATGCTGTTATTGTTGCAAACAGGTTCCATGTGATGCAATGGCAATGATTAAAAATAATTTACCGAACGGGGTTTTCATGCCAGCAGAATATATATGTAATAATTATCAAGATTATTGTAGCTATAATCCATGTGATTGTTATAGTAATGATTGTTGCAACTCTAATCCAAGTTATTTATTAAGTTCTTATATTTGTAGTTAGATAATAGTAATAAAAAATATTTTTAAATTAGTATAAATTTATAATAAAAAGCCTCCAATATACGGGGGCTTTTGAAAAATTTTAAATACGTTAATAATATTATTGATTTTAGAAAAGTTAGATTTATAAAAAATTAGAGATTAAATAGAAGAGTAAAAATTTTCTAAACAAATTTATCATAGAAGTATGTATAAGTATTAATTAAATTATTTAATACTTGCCAAATTTGTATTTAGGAGGAATTTATAATGAATAAACAATGTCCAAAGTGTAATTCTAAAGAAATTAAGCAAGGTATTTTGGGACCTAATGCAAAATTAATTGCTATGGGATCAATACTTACAATAGGGAATGCATCAGATATTATAGCTGAAGTATGCACTAATTGTGGTCATATTTTGGAGCTTAAAGCAGCTAATCCGAAAGCATTAAAATAGTACAAAAAAGTATAATAAAAACAAAAGTTTTTTATAATTATTGATTTAAGAAGTGATTTTATTATATGTATTCATATAAAATAAAATGAGGATGATAATATGAATAATTGTTGCACGTTGGAAGAAAAAATAAAATTTATTTGTGAATGCGAATATAAATATTTTTTTAATAAAGCTAATGTAGTTGCTGTAGGACTTGGATATAAAATATCAAATGGATTAAATACTTTTAGAAAATGTATTAAAGTACTTGTATCAAATAAATTACCTAAAAACAATTTAAATTCAAGTAATATAATTCCTGTATGTTACAGAGGAATTGAAACTGATGTGGTTGAAAGTGGACATATTTCTTTTATAAAGCTAACTGAAAGAATAAGACCAGTACTTGGTGGGTATAGCATTGGCCCAGCAGCGAAAATTGATGGTGGTTCAATGGGATGTGTAGTTACAGATAATCATGATTATTATATATTAAGTTGTAATCATGTTTTGGCAGAGGATAATAAAATTCCAATAGGAACACCAGTGCTTCAACCATCTATTTTTGATGGAGGTAAATCACCTAGAGATATAGTTGGAAGTCTGTCAGAATTTGTTCCGATTATTACTGGAGGAGAAAATTATGTAGACTGTGCTATGGCTAGAATACTAAATAAGAATAATATTTCACCCAGTATTGCTTTAGTTGGAAATCCCAAAGGTGTTGTTAAAGCTGAATTAGATGAAGATGTAAAAAAAGTAGGAAAGATAACTGAACTAACTACTGGTAAAGTAACATTGTTGAATGTTACCATTGAAACAAGGGTAAATGGAATAAAAACTATATTTAAAGATCAAATAATAACAACAAAAATGTCTAGCCCTGGTGATTCAGGATCTATTTTATTAAATAATCTTAATTATGCATTAGGTCTTGCAATGTGTGAAGGAGAGACTTTAACTTGTTATAATAATATAACAAGGGTTTTAAATTCAATGAATGTACTGCTTGTAACAGGTTAAATTTATAAGAAAACTAAGACACACTAAGGAATATAATTTTCAATTTCTTAGTGTTTTTTAGTTTAAGTTTAGACATATAATATGATATATTATATACTAAAAATAGAATTATTACATAAATTAATAGAAAACATTATAATTATACATAAAATTAATATTAAGGTTAATCTAAAAGTATAAAATGAACAGAATGGAGGTTAGATAATGCCGAGTATAAAATTAAAAGAAATTTTCAGTAAAAACGATGAAAATAAATTAGTGCTTCCAGATTTTCAAAGAGATTTTGTGTGGGACAAAGAACAACAAAAAAATTTATTGGCATCATTTTTAACTTACTTGCCAGTTGGAAGTATATTGCTCTTAGATGGAAAAAAGGATGATTTTGCAAATAAAAGAATGTGTTTTCCAAAAGAAACATGTTCACAAAAGGAAGAATGTACATATTTACTTGACGGACAACAAAGAATAACTAGTTTAAAAAGTGTATTTACAGATTTATTTGAGGATATAGATAATTGGACATATACTTGGGAAAATATTTTTAAAGATTTAAGAAATAGATGGTTTATAAGAGTAATACCTAAAGATGGAGAAGAAGATGTATTTGGATATAAAGATTTAAAATTTAAAAATATGAAAACATATGAGCCGAGTGAAATTATAAACTATATAGAATATAAACAAATATTCAAAACAAAGACTCGTGATTGGTCAAATCCTGGATTTACTGTAAGAGATGAAACTAATGGAATAATATCAAAAGATGATATAAATATAAGAAATTTTATTATAGCAAAATATGCAGCAAAAGAAGGGCTTATTCCACTGTATACTTTATATAATACAAGCGGTACTAAGGCTCTACATGAATATGTAGTTGAAAGAATAGCTAGAAATAGAATAGAAAAATTAAAAGTAGAAATAGATGATATAACAGATTATGAAAAGAGAAGACAAGTTATTAATTCATATCTTAAAAATATTGAACCAACTATAGATTTACTTATTGCAACAAAGGATGAAATTTCTATAGAAAATGCTTGGTCTAATTTAGGTGCAAAATGGAGTAGAGATATAATAAATTATTTAGATGGAATATTAAATGAAGAGATCCCAACAATAGAGTTACCCATAGAGGAAATTAATAGAGCTGTTGCTATTTTTGAAAGTATAAATAAAGGAGGAACTCCACTTGATACTTATGATTTAGTAGTGGCCAAAGCTGCAAAAGATAAAAATTTAGAATCACTTTCAAAAAGATTATTAAAATATTTACAAGATGAACTTAGTTTAAGTGATGCAATTAAAAGTGATTTACGTGAAATTCCAAATCAATGGTATCCTAAATATATAAAATTAATTAATGATAATGAGTTAACAAAAATTATAAAAAATCAGTTTCTTAATATGTTAGGTATTTTTTCATCTTCTGATTATGGAGAAGTTGGAGATATAAGAATAGAACATATTAAGAAAAATAAAATATTAAAATTAAGTGCCGAAGAAATTAATTTAAATACAGAAAAAAGTGTACAATCTATAATTAGGGCTACTGCATTTCTTCAACTTAGATGTGGTGTTATAGATATTAAAGATATACCATATGAAACTATGATAATTCCTATTGCTTATTGCTTAGCTGATGATATTATATGGACTGATAAAAAAAGTTTAGATAAAATAGAATATTGGTATTGGGCTTGTTTATTTGGTGGTGCCTATAGAGAAAGACAAAATGATCAATGTATTAAGGATATTAAAAATTTATATAATTGGATATTTGGAGAATGCGAAAATCCATTTGAATGTTATGCACAGAAGGTATTAAATGAAATAGGATATTCAGATAAAAATTTATTGTTACTAAAAGATGATACTCATAAGATACAAAATGCTATAAAAAAAGCATTACTTCAATATATATTGAGTCAAGAACCAAAGGATTTTATATATGAAAGTTTGTATTTATCAGCTTGGAAAGTTGGAAGTGAGGTTAGCTTTAATTTTTGTAATATAAATCAATTAATAAGATTAGAAAATCATCATATTTATCCATTAAGTAATGCAACAAAGATAGGACAATCTTCTAAAAAGATAAGAAGTAATAAAAATCACTTATTAAATAGTCCGCTGAATAGAACTTATATATCTTCAGTTTCTAATGGGAAAATAAATGATATGAAACCCGAAGACTATTTTGAATATGTTTCACATGTAGCACAATATGGTCATTGTATAGCAACTCCTATAAAAGAAAAATTTCAAAAATTTGATTTAGAATCTGATGAAGAATTTTATGAAAGAGTTCTGAAAGATAGATACAATGAAATTTATAAAAGTTTAGTTATAGAATTAGATAAATTACAATCATAAAAATAAGGAACTGCAAATTCAGTTCCTTATTTTTATTTAGGTTTTTCACAGTCGCAACCGAATATAGTTCTAGCACTTTCAGCAGGACCATGTTTTTTATTTACTTTTTTAAAATGACCATCTTGTTTTTTATTATTTTGTGTTTTTTTCATTTTATTATTTGATGACATTTAAATCACCTCATATATTAAAAATTTATATATCTTCACTAGTAGGTATTTTTGCTTTTTTAGATTTATGTTTTTTCATTTCTTCTTCACGAATAATATCTGGTTTTGAAGTGCGTTTATCAAGTTCTTTACTACTTCTACATTTTTTACAACTCATATTTATCAACTCCTTAATAATATTAAGTATGTCCTTATTAGTATTAACATTAAAAAAGTTATTATGTATGACAAGAAAATTAATATTAAAAGATAAGTATTATATGATAATTTAGAAAATTATTAAAATTAATAATAGTAAATTAAATAACAATTAGTGTAAACCGATTACATTATAAGTAATTTACTCTAGTTAACGTATTCATAAGTATATTACAGAATTGTAATTAAGATACAAACGATGTATAATATACTTGTAGTTAAAATTAATTAAGGAGTTGATATATATGACATTATCAATAAAAAATAAAAAAGAATTTAAAAATTATGTAGTAAATTCATTGGTAGAAAGATTTAATTTTTCAAAGGAAGCAGCAAATTTATTGGTAGGAGAAAATAGAGTAATAGAAGACATTGAAAATAATCCTGAAAAAGCAATGAATTTTGATGCGGAATTTATAGCAGAAAAACTTGTGGCTAAAACTAAGTTAAATTAGTAATAAAGGTTTATAAAATCATTAGTTACTAAACACAGGAGATTAGAGAAAATATGTTTAGAACTAATAATTTTTATCATATTATTTAAATTTACATAAATATTTTCACAATTATAAAATAACTTTATGTAATATATACATAATAAAATTCATATTTTGTAAATATATACAATACAATATAAAGTATAATTAAAGTAAAAATAATAAAAAAGGAGTTGTTATTTATGTCTTTATCATTAAAAGAAAAACAACAATTTAAAAAATATGTAGTAGATGTTTTAATAGAAAAATTTAATTATGAAAAAGAAATAGCAGAAGAATTAGTAGCAAAATCAGGAGTAATAGAAGAATTTGAAAATAACTTAGGAAATGAACCTGAATATGTAATGAACTTTGATCCACAATTTATGGCAGAAAAATTAGTATCAAAAAATAAATAATTTAAATTTAACAAATATAATAATGGACATTTACGTAACCTTGACATCAGGGTTTTTTTTATTTTTTGAAATTATAAGTATCTAAATAAAAATTATATCTACTTTTAAGCATAATTTAAAAGTAGATATAATTTTTATTTATTATATGATTTTTTTATGTAATTATTTATGTTTTCTAGAACTTCATCTTCACCTACATATACTAACACATCATTTTCTTGAATAGTAAAGTATGGGCCAGGAGAAACAAAAATTTCATTATTACGCTTAATACCAATAATTGTAGCCTTAGTATTGTGCCAAAAATTTAGTTCACCTATGCTTTTTCCGACAGCGATACTTCCTTTTTCCACAGTACTTTCAAAGTGGATAATATTTTCAACATTCTTAAGCTGAGTTGCAAACTCAACTATAGATCTTATATTATTTTCAATTTTTTCATCAATTAATTTTTTTTGTTTTAGTAATTCATATGTTTCATTATTTATAGATGAGAAATCTGACTGTGTCTTAAATTTATCAAGAAAAATTTTGGCAGCTTCACGACTATTTATTACTATGCCACTTTTATCGTTAACAGTAACAACATTCATATCCTTCAAAAGAGCAGTGGATCTTCGTATTGTTTCAGGAGAAACTTTGTATATACTAACTAAAGTACTTCTACCTGTGATTTTACTTCCTTCTAAAAATTCATTACGTACAATTCTTGATGCAATATCTACTGCAATTTTTATATAATTAGGCGTTTTAGCCCTTCTTACCATATTAATACACTCCTTTGCCAATATGATTTTAACACTCTGTATGATAAATGTAAAACATAAAAGTAAGTGGCTTACAAAATTTTGCAAGTAAAAGTATTGATTATTAACAACTTATATGATATTATTAAGTTGTTAGAATTGACAACTTAATAAATTTATTAGGTTGTTTTTAAAAATTAATACTAGCAACTTTATTTAAAGTTAAGGTAGCTAAATGGGGGGATTTTATGAAAGAGAGAAATGATAATTTTATTTTCAAAAGTAGTATAATTATATCTTTATGTATATTTATATGGGCTCTTTTTTTTAAGAAGAGTTTTAGTATTATTATAAATAATGCTTTAGAAGTGATTTCTAATAATGTATCATGGTTTTATTCAGGGCTTATGATAAGTTTTTTTATTTTCTGTATATGGTTATTCTTTAGTAAGTTTAGAAATATAAAACTGGGAGATGATGATTCAAAACCTGAGTTTTGCAATATAAGTTGGTTTTCTATGCTTTTTAGTGCTGGAATAGGAATTGGTCTTGTATTTTGGGGTGTATCAGAACCATTGATGCATTATTTACATCCTCTTGGTATGCAAGGGGGAACAGAGTCAGCTAAAGCATTTGCATTTAAAAAATCATTTTTGCATTGGGGAATATCAGCATGGGCATGCTACTCAGTGTTAGCTTTAGCAATAGCATATATGCACTTTAGAAAAAAGAAACCAGCTCTTATAAGTAGTTTATTAATACCTTTAATAGGAGAAAAAAGAGCCAAAGGAACTATAGGAAAGATAGTTGATATTTTAACTATTTTTGCTACTATTTCTGGAATTGTAACTTCACTTGGAATGGGAACACTTCAAATTAACAGTGGTCTTAATTATTTATTAGGAGTACCTGAAACAAAAATAATACAAATTACAATAATATCTATAATAACAATTCTATTTTTAATATCAGCATGTACTGGAGTAAAGAAAGGAATTAAATACCTATCAAATTTAAATATGTTTTTTGCAGTATTGCTTTTAGTAGCTGCAATTATAGTTGGACCATTTAAACAGATTATTACAAACCTAGGTAGTGGTATGTTTAATTATTTTTTAGCTTTAATAGGGGAGAATAATAATATATTTTTAAATGGTGCTTGGTATAAACAATGGACATTATTTTATTGGGGTTGGTGGATTGCCTGGGCACCTTTTGTAGCTATATTTATAGCTAGAGTATCTAAAGGCAGAACTATAAAAGAATTTATAGCAGGTGTTTTATGTGTACCAGCAGGTTTTTGCCTTGTATGGTTTGCGGTATTTGGAACTATTGGTATGAATGTTTCAAGTAGTGTAGCAAATCTTGCAATACAAAAAATTGAAACGGCATTTTTTGTTATATTTAATGAATATCCTATGGGATTTGCAATTTCAATTTTAGCTGTAATATTATTATTTACGTTTTTCGTAACAAGTGCAGATTCAGCAACATATGTTTTAGCTGTTATAGCATCTAATGGAGATAATAATCCATCAAAAATAAGAAAGATAATTCTAGGTATTATTCAATCTATACTAACTATAGCTTTATTGTTTGCTGGTGGTTTACAGATGGTACAAAATGCATCTATATTAATGGCATTACCATTTGGCATTATTATGTTACTTACAATGATTGCTTTTAGAAAAGAATTAATAGACAGTGAAGTAGTTGAAAGAAAATTTGAATTACAGAAAGTAAATAATAAATCAACAAGGCAAAAATATAGAGAAAGTGTATATAATATTAAAAGTACACAGACTAGGATTAGAAAAATAGAATCTTAAAAAATAAAGTGTTGATAAGTTTTATTATCAACACTTTATTTTTCTCTTGAAACAATTTCATCTAAAATTTCTCCAGCTACAAAAATTATAGAATTACAACCAGATTTCTCAGTTCTATATAATGGTTTAAGTTCATTACATTTAGAGCTTTTTAATTTTTCATTGAATTTATTTTGAAATTCAATAACCAGTTCTTTTAAATGGTCACTTTTATGTGCTCTTTCATTTGTAAATAATATTCCAAGAACAGCTAAGGCTCCAGATATAGCACCACATGTAGTTTCTGTCCACATTCCACCACTAAAAGGTGCTAAAGCTTTTAAAGTTTTTTTGTCTAAATTTAAATTATATGCTTCATTAGCGGCATAAATAATTGTTTCAGAACAACTTAAATCATATGTAGTTTTATCTCTATATTTCTTCATAATATCTATGAACATAAAAATTCCTCCATATATTCTTACAAATGTAATAACTAATAAAAAATATCATATAATGAATATTAATAATAAAAATCTTCCTAAGTTCAACAGTATGTATATAAATTAAAAACAATAATTATATTATATAACATAATACTAGAAATTTATATTAATAAACGTAAAATAAATCCTAAAAGTTGGTAGATATCCTTGATGAATAACAATTATATGGTAAAATAAACATTAAGTGCTATAAAAACATTATAAGATGACAAGAAGGTTGAGGAAATATGTTAGGAATAAATAAAAAAAGCTGTGTACCGTTGTATTATCAGCTAATGAATATAATACTTGAGAAAATTGAACTTGGAGTTTTACAAGAGCATGATAAGCTTCCTTCAGAAAGGGAATTATGTGAAAAATATGATATTAGTCGTTCAACAGTAAGACAAACCTTGCAGGAACTCGAAAATAATAGATATGTTTATAGAGAACATGGGAAAGGTACTTTCGTTTCTTCACAAGCAGTAAAACAAGATTTGCTTAAATTTTATAGTTTTACTGAGGAAATGAAGAAAATAGGAAAGGTACCAAAGTCTAATGTTATAGATTTTCATATTATAAAAGCTACTGAAAATCTTGCTAAAAAGTTAAAATGTAGTATTAATGATGAGATATACAAAATAGTAAGGTTAAGACTTGCTGATGAAAATCCTATGATGTATGAAACAACGTATCTTCCTTTAAAAAGATTTCCAGAGCTTACAAAGGAACAACTAGAATATAATTCTATGTATGATGTTTTTAAGAAAAAATATAATGTTCATTTTACAAAGGCAGAGGAAATGTTCAGGCCAGTCCATATGAGAAATCATGAAGCAAAGTTACTAAAAGCTGATGCAAAAATTCCAAGTATGATGATTGAAAGATATACATTTGAACAAAGTACTATTATTGAATACACTGTAGGTATTGCAAGAGGAGATAGATTTGAATACCGAGTAGTACTAGAAAAATAACTAAAAGTAGATAAAAAAATTAATTTTTTAATATGACTGGTAATGACAACATAACAACATTAAGAGTCAAACAGGGGGTATAATAAATGAATAATTTATTAGGTTATAACGAGGAATATTTAAAAGAAAGAAATGGTTATATAACAGCTAAAGAGATTTGTAATCAACCTAAACTATGGAAGAAAACTTATGAAATTATTTCAAGTCAGAAAGAAAAGTTAAAGGATTTCATGGATAATTTTGTAAAGAAATCAAATGCGAAAGTAGTTATTACAGGAGCAGGTAGCTCAGCCTTTGTGGGGAATAGTGTAGTCAATTATTTAAATTCAAAGGAGGATGTAAAAATTGAAGCTATAGCTACTACGGATATAGTTTCACATCCACAATATTATTTTAAAAAGGATCAACCTACTTTACTAATTTCATGTGCACGTTCAGGAAATAGTCCAGAAAGTACAGCAGCTGTAACACTTGCAGAAAAATTTGTAGATGATATATATCATTTAGTTATTACATGTAATCCAGAAGGCAAACTTGCATTACATGTAAAAGGAAATGATGAAAATTTCGTATTATTAATGCCGGAGCAATCTAATGATAAGGGATTTGCAATGACAGGAAGTTTTAGTACTATGCTACTTTCTTGCTTGTTAGTTTTTAATATTGATGAATTAGATGTTATAGGAAATCAAATTGAAATTATAAGTAAACAAGGAGAAAAAGTTTTAAATGATAATGTAGATTTAATGAAAAAGATAGTTGGAGAAAACTTTAATAGAACTGTCTATCTTGGAGCTGCAAATTCATTTGGACTTGCAAAGGAATCAGCACTAAAGGTTTTGGAACTTACAGCTGGAAAAATTGTTACTTTATATGATACACCACTTGGATTTAGACATGGCCCAAAATCAATTATAAATGATGAAACACTTATAGTAATATTTTTCTCAAATGATACTTATGCAAGAGCATATGAATATGACTTATTAAAAGAAATATATTCTCAAAATGGAAACCATAAAGTACTTGCAATGTCAGATTATTATGATGAAACAATTAAGAATAATTGTCATTACTTCATAAATATAAATAAAGAAGAACAAGAGTATTTAGATGATAGTTTTTTAGTTTTTGATTATTTACTAAATTCTCAAATGTATGCATTTATAAATTCTATGGAACTTGGAATTGGACCAGATAATCCATGTCCAACAGGTGAAGTAAATAGGGTTGTTAAAGGTGTAATTATTCATGATTATAAATAAAAATAGCTTAAATAAAAATAATTCTGAATATTTAGAAACAGTAAATAAAAATTATAACATAAAAATGAGGAATATAGTATTTTAAAATATAGATTAAGTTAAAAAAAGGGGGATGAATTTATATGTTTATTGTATCAACTAAGCAGATGATTTTAGATGCACAGAAAGGAAAATATGCAATACCAGCCTTTAATATACACAACCTAGAAACTATACAAGTTGTTGTTGAAACTGCTAATGAAATGAAGTCACCAGTTATCTTAGCAGCTACCCCTGGAACAATTAATTTTGCTAAAAAAGATTATTTATTAAGTATTATAGCTACAGCTGCAAATAATTCAGAGGTGCCAATAGCATTTCATTTAGATCACCATAAAGATTTTAATATGATAAAAGAAGCTATAGATTTAGGTTGTAAATCAGTTATGATAGATGCCTCAGATTTGCCTTATGAAGAAAATTTAAAAAAGGTAAAAGAAGTAGTGAAATATGCCCATAAATTTGATGTATCAGTAGAAGCTGAACTTGGAAAATTAGTAGGAGAAGAAGATGACTTAATTGTAAAAGATGGAAAGTCTCAATTAACAGATCCTAACATGGCAAAAGATTTTGCAGAAAAATCAGGAATAGATACTTTAGCAGTAGCAATCGGAACTGCACATGGTGTTTATAAGTCTGAACCAAAATTAGATTATGAAAGACTAAAATCAATTAGGGAAGTTGTTGATATACCATTAGTTTTACATGGTGCAAGTGGAGTTCCATCTGAAAGTGTTAAAAAGTGTATTGAACTTGGTATATGTAAAGTAAATATAGCTACAGAGCTAAAAATACCATTCTCAAATGCTATGAAAGAATATTTTAAAGAGCATCCAGAGGCCAATGATCCAAGAAAATACTTCATGCCAGCAAAAGCAGCTATGAAAAAAGTTGTAGAGGATAAAATACGCATGTGTAATAGCTTTAATAGAGCGTAGGTGAGATAAATTATTACAAGGCATATTATAGTACTTATTAGAAGTATATTTTATAATCATAAATAAAATATATTTTTAAAGTGAAAAGATTATTTTTAATATTTTACATTATTCCGTATTAAATTAATAGAACATATATATTAGAGTTATAATATATATGTTCTATTAATTTACTAATAGTAGAATATAAGATTTCAAAAAAATATAAAAAAGTATTTATATTACATAAAAATCACATTATAGATGTAAATATATTTTTACAAAAATATTATGAAATTATGAAATTTTATCATTAGCACACAAGTGTAATTAATGGGGAAACAATATGGGATTTAAATACTTATAATAAAAAAAATACATCTTGTAATTTGTGGTATCAATTCTTTATAATAATAATTTATACAGAACAATCAGGAGAGGGTAAAATTTATGAAGAATGCATTTAAGATTTATAAGAGAGATATAAAAAAGGTAGTTACAAATTGGGCTGCTTTGGTAATAATAACAGGCCTTATGATTTTACCATCACTTTACGCTTGGTTCAATATAAAGTCCTCCTGGGATCCGTATTCTAATACTAAAGGTATAGCAGTAGCCATAGTAAATAAGGATAATGGTGCTAACTTTAAAAATATTAGAGTAGATGCTGGAAGGGATATAGTAAAGGAACTTGAAAGCAATGATAAGATAGGATGGAAATTTGTTGACGAAAAAGAAGCAAGATCAGGTGTTGAAACAGGTAAATATTATGCAAGTGTAGTTATACCAGAGGATTTTTCAGATAAACTTTTATCTATAGTTAGAGATAAGCAGGTAAAGCCTAGTTTAATTTATTCAGTAAATGAAAAAATTAATGCTATAGCACCTAAGATTACTAACAAAGGAGTAACTACTGTACAAAGTGAAGTATCAAAAACATTTATAAAAACAGTAAATGGTAAAGTTCTGGAAATTGTTAATAAGTTAGGTATAGAGCTTGATAAAAGCAAGCCTAAACTTAAAGAATTAACTAATATGATACTTTATGTAGATGATAAAATTCCTGAAATAAATACAGGAATAGACCAATTACAAAAAGGAGCTATTACTGTAGATGAGTTTTTAGGAAAAGTGAAAAAGGATATTCCATTAATTCAAGATACTTTAGTTAAGGCTAAAGGTATTGCAAGCACAGGATCAGTATTTTTATCTAAGGCTAAAGATGGATTACAAAAAACAGCTCCTTATATAAAGGAAGATTTAATATTTGCAAAAGATTTAAGTAATGCTGCAGAAATTTTAACAAGAGAAGGAGCAAATATTGTATCAGAAAGTTCAATAAAGGCTAGAGGATTATTTATTAAAGCTAGAGAAAAGTACGTCAATGTAGAAGATAATTTAAATAGCGTACTTGATCTATTAAACTATATAGATAAGGATAATAGTAATAGAATAATAAATAAAATTAAGGGAGAACTTATTTCTATAAGGGATAAGTTAAATAATAAAATAGCTACGCTAAACAACGTAATATCAGCTATAGATAGAGGAGAGCAACCATCTATAGATTTATTAAATAAACTTAGTGATAAAGCTTCTGATGTTACGCCACTTTTAGGTAACATCATAGGAAGATTTAATTCTGAAATATTGCCAGCTATAAATAGCATTATTAATGATTTAACAACTGTAGCAGATAACACTGTTGGAATATTAAATAATGCAAATGTAAGTTTGCCTCAGTTAACAGGATTATTAGATAAAGGAGAAATTGGAGCACAAAAAGCTAGTGAAATAATCAAATTACTTAAAGAAAAACTTCCACCTATAGAAAAATCAATTCATGAAGTAGCAGGAAAGCTTAGGAAACTTCATGAAGACGGGCAGTTGAATGAAATAATATCATTAATGAAAAATGATGCAGTAAGTGAAAGCAATTTTATATCTAATCCTATAGATATAAAAGAGCATAAGATATTCCCAATACCTAATTATGGTTCAGGTATGTCGCCATTTTTTACTACATTATCTTTATGGGTAGGAGCATTACTTTTAGTTTCACTTCTTTCAGTTCATGTAGAGGAGATGGAAGGGGTAAAGCTAAATATGTCTGATATATATTTTGGAAGATATCTAACCTTTATGACAATAGCAATATGTCAAGCGTTAATTGTTAGTTTAGGTGATATATTTCTTTTAAAAACATATGTTGTAAATAAGGTAGCATTTGTACTGATGGCAGTATTTATAAGTATAATATTTTCTATAATAATATATTCTTTGGTATCTATATTTGGAAATGTAGGAAAGGCTATCGGTGTAATACTTCTAGTTCTTCAAATATCAGCATCAGGTGGTACATTTCCTATTCAAGTAACACCACCATTTTTCCAAAGATTAAATCCTTTCTTACCTTTTACTTATGCTATTGGAGGAATGAGAGAAACAGTGGGAGGAATTTTAAGAAGTGTACTTATAAAAGATATATTTATTTTATGTATTTATCTTGTTATAGCATTGATTTTAAGTGTTCAACTAAAAGAAAGATTGCATAACATTAATGAAAAACTAGTAAGTAAGTTAAAAGAGTGTGGATTAGTAGGACATTAATAATAAAAAAGAATTACAGCCATATTAAAGAACTAATAAGTTTTAAAATATATCCTATAAAGTAGACAATTTTAAAAGAGTCTATTATATAGGATTTTTTTATAGATAAATTTTATAGTAATATAAAATCTAAATACTTTTAATATATACTATACAAAGAAGTTTCATATAACTTTAGGTATGATATTTTATAAAAGAATGCTATTTATATTATTATTTATAAAGGATTAAAATGAATATATTTAGTCCTTTAATGATTATGGAAAAACTTACATTTAGTATAATACTTTTAATATAGAAAAAAATTTGATATAATTTGAAATGTAAACGTTTTGTGAAATAAATGTAAATAATTCTTAAATAAGGGGCGTGACAGAACATGAAAAAATTATTTTTATGTGGATTAATTTCTATATTATTATGTGGAACAGTATCGCAGGTTAAGGCTTTTGATAAAGAGCTTATTTTACCGACAGTAAAAACAGCTGTAATAAATGAAAAGATTCAACCAAAGATAAAGGTTTCACAAAAAACATCTATTGTAAATCCATGGATGCATATAGATGTAAAATTAGATGCTAATAAATCTAAAAACGGTGATGTTAATTATGCAGAAAAATCTATGTCTAAATTTGTGGATTACTTATTACAAAAGGAATTATTACTAAATACAGGAGATTATTATTTTATTTTAAGTAATGGATATGTTATTGACAAAGATAATAGATCAACTAGTAAGACACGTGAAATGTTCAAAAAAGAAATTTTAGAAAAAGATTTTTATAAAGGTGATACTATGTACAAGATAGTAATACTTAATCCTAATAATAAAGTTAAAAGAACAACTTATTGGAAACTTATAGATCTTATAGATTTACCAGCAGGTTCTAGTCATACTTTAAATAAAAAATATACTGTAGGAGTTACAAAAACTGAACAAGTTGAAATTGGACAAACTTTTGGATTGAAGTTTGGAGCAGAAATAAATGCTAGTGCAGGATTTGATTTAAAGTATGCTTCAGCTAAAATAGATACTAAACTAAGTACTGAATTAAATTCTGCTGTATCAAAGAATTTTACAGATAATAGAGAAATAAAATCATTATTTGAAAGTAATACTAATGTTTCATATAATCCTTCTGAAAAGGATAGAGCTATTTTAAGATATCAATTAGTAGACAATTATAAGGCTGAGGATAAATCATTTAAAGAAAGTGCTCTAGATTTAGAAGATGCAATGAATGCTAATGGAGAACATTTAGTTAAATTAATACCTACTGGAGGGAATGATGGTATAGATGTTCCTACGGATGAAATTTTTGATGTTACTATAGATAAACAATAAAAAATAATAAACAGTAAAAATATCATTACATAAAAATTAATTATAAATTAAATATAAATCTATAATATATTATACATAGAATAATAGAAATTTAGTCTCTACTAATATATAATAAATATGCTTATTTTTATAAGCATATTTTTTATTTTAATAGGTAGGTGATAAGATGAAAAATCAATTAACAGAAGGAAAAATATTTCCTGCACTTATAAAGTTAGCTATTCCTATAATGGGTACATCATTTGTACAGATGGCTTATAATATGACGGATATGATTTATATAGGAAGAATGGGAAGTAGTGCTGTGGCTGCTGTTGGAACTGCAGGATTTTTTACATGGTTTGCTATGGGATTAATTTTAATATCAAGAACAGGAGCTGAAATAGGGGTATCACAGTCAATAGGAAGAGAAGATATAAGATCGGCTAAAAAGTATGCAAAAAATACTATAATTTTAAATATATTATTAGCATTAATATATGGTAGTTTTTTAATTATATTTAGAAGACAACTTATAGGTTTTTTTAATTTAGGAAATGAAAATGTAATTGATATGGCTATCAACTACTTGGTTATAATAGCTATTGGAATAAATTTTTATTTTATAAATCCTGTATTTACAGGAATATATAATGGTTCTGGAGATAGTAAGACCCCGTTCAGATTTAATGTAGTAGGGCTTGCTAGTAATATGATTTTAGATCCAGTTCTTATATTTGGTATAGGTCCATTTCCAGCATTAGGGGTTAGAGGTGCGGCAATAGCTACAGTATTTTCACAAATTGTGGTATCGGTATTATTTATATTATCAGTAAGAAAGTCCATATTAATTAGAGGATTTTCATTTAAAGATTTTGATTTTGAATATATGAAAAATATATTTAAGTTTGGTTTTCCAGTTGCTATGCAAAATGCTTTGTTTTGTGTTTTTTCTATGATAATTGCTAGAATAATTTCTGTATGGGGAAATGTTGCTATAGCTGTTCAAAAAGTAGGTTCACAAATTGAATCAATATCCTGGATGACAGCAGGGGGATTTCAAACAGCAATAAGTACATTTGTTGGACAAAATTATGGAGCTAAGAAGTGGGATAGAATTATTGATGGATATAAAGTTGCTGTTATTATAGTTGGAACTATAGGGGTTTTTGCAACTTGTCTTTTAATTTTTGGAGCTGAACCCATATTTTCATTTTTTATACCAGAGAGAAGTACAATACCTTATGGAGTAGATTATCTTAGAATACTTGGAATATCTCAATTTTTTATGTGTATGGAGATTGCTACAGCTGGAGCATTTAATGGTATGGGAAAAACGGTACCACCTGCTATTGTAGGAATAGTATTTACAGGACTTAGAATACCAGCAGCCTTAATGGTATCAAAATATCTAGGGCTTAATGGAGTTTGGTGGTGTATTAGTATTAGTAGTATAATAAAGGGAATAATATTAACATCATGTTTCTTAATATATCTAACTATAAGAAAGAAAAAAAGTATAATATTTTGAGGAGAAGATAAAATCACATATTTGGTAGATTTATTAATAGTTAATATATTAAAAATAGCATTAACCTTATTTTAGAGTAAAGTACAGGTTAATGCTATTTTGTTATTTTAATTTATTAATTATAAGTTTTGAGTTATACAAATAGGCAATCTTATCATTGTATATACCTATTAACTTTCCTTTATATTTTATTGAAGTATTACTATTGATTTCAGTTAAAGTATTTTGTGAAGAATTATTTATATAAATTTTATCTTTATTTATTATAAATATATTTTTTTTATTAATAGCATAAGGCAGATTTAACTTTTTCCAAGAAGACTCATCTAAAGTCCTATAAAAAATAGTAGAAATTTTTTTATTTGTTGAAGTACCCAAATATATTAATCCATCTTTATCTGTAGATATAAGTGATGGATGGTTTATTCCATTAACATTTAATTTCTTTACAATTTTATTTTTAAATACACAGTAAATATCATTAGAAGGTAGTTTTTCATAAAGGATTGTATCAGTATTTAACATTAGTGCAATATTGCCTATATTATTATCCTTAATTTTTAGGGTAGATAAGGCATTCATTCTATTAAAAGTATATAAGGAATTATGAGAATATAGATTTTCTAATTTTAATAAGAACATACCTGTTAAGTTAGAAATTTTTATATCTTTAATTTTAGAATTTTTATTATAAATAATTTTGCAATCTTCTTCACGATTTTTACCATTATCACTAACTTTATATTTAGCTTGATTAAGATCATCTTTTTTAGCATCATATACAAAGAAGGTAAACTTAGTATTGTTTTTAATGTTTTTCTTCAAAGATATGTATAAGCGTTCGCTACTTGGAATCCATGTGTAGTAAGAAATATATTCGTTACTTGGTATATTGATTGTTTTTTGACAATTGGTATTGGTGTTTAATACTTTTATTTCACCATTTTGTATATAGCTTAAATAATGAGTAGTATGTGAAAGTTGTATGTTGTATATATTATTAGGTAAATCAATAGGATCTGGTATTTTAAAATTAGATTGTGTGTTAGTTATTTCTTTAAAAGCCATTTTACCCGTAATATCTCGCTTTCCAAGTACAAAATTATCAAGGAAAAATAAAAGAGTAAATTGCAACATAAAACCAAATAGTAAAAAGAAAGTTATTTTTTTTATATGTTTAAAAGATTTTTTTTGTTTTTCATATTTTTTCATAGATACATCTCCATTTTAAGGTTCTACATAAAATATTGAAGGAACGGGTCTTTCACCAACACTATCACATGGATTATTTATAACTTCTCCATTGTAATACATAGTTACAGAAGAACCTCCATCTAAATTAGCAGCTGTATATGCACCGTTTTCATACAAGATATCTTGTAGTTCATCCATACGTAGACCATCTCTTTTAATCACTGTACCATCTACAACTAAAAATAAAATAGTTCCATCTCTTTTTTGACCAATTGCTGTTCGAGGGGCCATACCATAGCCACCATCACCTTTTATTTTTGCTTTTTTTCCATCAACAATTAAGTAAGGACCATAGCATAAGGCTTCTTTACAATTTAAAGTTTTCAATTGGTTTATTGTATATTTTCCTAGCATGAGTTTTCCTTCATTGTTTATGCCTATAATTTCTATTTTTGTGTTGAGTCCTACGGTTTTCCATAATACTTTTCCTTCTGACATTAGTACTCCTTGGGGATAAGCTCCTGTACCAGAATATTTAGTACCATTTGAAGTTTCATCGTTAAATGAACCTCCATTTATGGCAGCTATAGCATTAAATCCAGCAGCAATTTCACTTGTAGGTTCACCGACTTTACCTAAGTTTTTAGCGTATCCTACTTTTACTTTTTTAGGATTACTAATTTCCAATAAGTATGCTTTAAAACGAGAACCTCCTAAAACAGATAGTTTAACATTGTTTTCACCATTAGAACTTATATGTATATTATCTAAGCCTTCTTTAGATTGAGATAAGGTTTCAACACAATTTTCATTTAAAATATCTTGAATTTCAGAATCTGATAAAAATAACTTAGCAATCCATTGGTGAGTCATTGTAGTCATAGACATACCCACTAGTGTATTTTTTACATTATCAAATGGACCATGAAAGGCAATAATAGGAGTAAAAATACAACAAAATACAAACTCTAGTAATAGAAATTTGATTATTTTAAATTTTGATTTTTTTTTCTTCATAATAGTCACCTGTAAATTCTTTCAAATTATAAATTGTTATACATTATATCATTTTACACAAAATTGAAACATATTGTCAACAATATCCAAGGATCAATAACCTATATAGTAATTATAAACCAAAAATGTTATTTTAAATCACTAAAGGATAATATATAATTAAAAATAAGAATTAAATTAAGAAGGGGTGGAATATAGATGAATAGAAGATTAAAGGCTAAAATAGTATTAGCTTTGGTATCCATTATGACATGTCAGACACTAGCACTTCAAAAGCCAGTATTAGTTAGTGCTGTGGAGTCAAATTCCAAATTGGTAAGTTCAGTTAAAGAAAATAAATCATTAGGTGGATTTGAACTTGTAACAAAAAAATATATAAAAGCTTTAAATTGTAATTCTTATGAATATAAACATACTAAAACAGGTGCAAAACTTATATTTTTAGATAATAAAAATGAAGATAAGATGATTTGTGTTAATTTTAGAACACCAACTAAAGATAGTACAGGTGTAAATCATATTATAGAACATTCGGTGCTTCAAGGATCTAAAAATTATCCTGTAAAAGATCCTTTTATACAAATGAGTAAGCAATCATTAAATACTTTCTTAAATGCTATGACGGCAGCAGATATGACTATGTATCCTGTATCAAGTAAAAATGATAAAGATTTTAATAATTTAATGAGTATTTATTTAGATGCTGTTTTTCATCCCAATATGATAAATGATGAAAGGATTTTTAAAGAAGAGGGATGGAGATATGAACTTGAATCCAAAGATAGTGAATTAAAATATAATGGTATTGTTTATAATGAGATGAAGGGTGTATATTCAGACCCATCTAGAGTATTGGTAAACGCTATATCTAAATCACTTTTCCCTGATACTATATATAAAAATGAATCTGGTGGTAGTCCGGATAAAATTCCAGATTTAAGTTATAAGGAGTTTGTTGATACATACAAAAAATACTATACTCCTTCTAATAGCTATTTCTACTTATCAGGAAATTTAAATATAGAAAAAACTTTAAAATTTATAGGAGAAAAGTACTTAAATAACTTTGAAAAGGTGGAAGTTCATAGTAGCATTCCAGTACAAAAATCTTTTAATGAAAGGAAAGTTAGTGTTGCGGAATACTCAGTTCCAAAGGATGCATCTACCAAGAATAAAACTTATTTAAGTTCAAATTATGTAATAGATAAGTCACCGAATAAAGATATAACAATGAAATTTTCATTATTAAACATGTTGCTTACAGGAACACCAGCAGCACCAATTTGTAAAGCTATGCAAGAAAATGGATTAGGTGAAAATATAAAATCTCAATTTAATCCTAATTATGCGCAATCAACATTTAGTATCATTGCATCAAATGTAAATGAAAATCAGAAAGAAAAATTTCAACAGGTTATAGACAAAACACTTAAAGATATAGTTAAAGATGGATTTGATAAAAAATTATTAGATTCATTAGTTAATCAGTTTAAACTTTCTAAACGTATGGGAAATGGAAATAATCCTCTTATGTACAATATGTTAATAATGACAAGTTGGTTGTATGATGGAGATCCTACATTATATTTAGATATGGATATGAATAATATAGAGAAGATAATAAAGGATGGAGAGCTAGAGAAAATGGTTCAAAAGTATCTTTTAGATAATAAGCATTCATCTTTAGTAGTTTTAAATCCTTCAAAAGGTCTCCAAGAAAGAAGAGAGGCCCAATTAAAAGAAAAACTGGCTTCTATTAAAAAATCTTTATCTAAAGATGAAATTAACGAATTAGTAAAAGAAACTAAGGAGCTTAAAGAGTGGCAAGGTACACCAAATACAAAAGAACAATTAGAAAAATTACCTACTCTTACTCGTGATGACATAGACAAAAAAGCTAGAGAATATAAAACAATAGAAAAAAATGAAGATGGAATTAAAATTCTTCAGCATCCTATTTTCACAAATGGAATAAATTATATATCTTTATATTTTGATACATCAAAAGTTCCACAAGAGAAGTTAGGATATATAGGCTTATTAGAATCAACTTTAGCAAAGGTTGATACTAAAAATTATACTAAGGAACAATTATTAAATTATATTATGGCTAATTCAGGTGGTATCCAAGTAGTTAATACTGCATTTGAAGATGCAAAGGATAGTAATAATTATTTTCCTAAGACTAAAGTTAGTATGGTATCTTTAAATAATAAATTAGATAAAAACTTTGAAATTTTAAAGGAAATGATATTTAATAGTAAATTAAATGATAAAAAACGTTTAAAAGAGATTATAAATAATACAAAAATGAATTTAGAAGGTCAACTTATGACAAGTGGTGCTCAAAGAGCCAATGAAAAAATATTATCATATATATCTGAAGCTGGTAAATATAATAATTATCAAAGCGAAGGATTTTATAAATTCATATGTGATTTAGATAAAGATTTTAATAGTAAAAGTGATGAAATAGTGAGAAACTTAGAAAATATTAGAGACATTATATTTAATAAACAAGATATGATTGCAAGTTATACTGGTGAAGAAAAGGATTATAATAATTTTGTTGATAATTTTAAGAAATTTTCTAAAGAATTAAAAAATGAAAATCTTAAAAGTCATAAATATAAATTTGATGACTCTAAAGTAAATGAAGGAATAATAACACCTTCAAAAGTTCAATATGTAGTTAAGGGTGGGAATATAAAAAACGCCGGATATAAAGATAGTGGAAAACTTCAGGTACTTGCCAATGTATTAACAAGTGGTTACCTATGGAATGATATAAGAATAAAAGGGGGAGCATATGGAACTGATGTTTCGTCAGAAAATGGAAATTTGATATTTTCATCGTATAGAGATCCCAATTTGAAAGAAACAATAAATACATTTGATAAAGTTCCAGAGTATCTTTGTAAATTTAATGCAGATGAAAGGGAGATGACAAATTATATAATAGGAACTATTGGAAAGTTAGATAGTGCTATGAATCAATTAAATAGTATGCTTGGACCCATTGCAGAAGGAATTTTAGGAGACAATATGTATATAACTGGTATTACCCAATCAGATATTCAAAAACAAAGAGAAGAAATTTTATCAACAACAGCAGAAGATATAAGAAATTTTGCAAAAGTTGTAGATGCTGTATTAAAACAAGATTATTTATGTGTAGTTGGTGGAGATGCTAAAATAAAAGAAAATGAAAAAGAATTTATGTCTATAAAAAATGTTTTAGATATGGATAATAAAAAAGACTTGACTATGACTATGGAAAAGAAAGAAAACGTACCTGTAGATAAGAGTTTTAAAGTTAATTTTTCTAAAGAATTAGATGAGCTTACAGTAAATACATCAAATGTTTATGTGTTAGATGATAAAAATCATAAAGTAGATGTAGAAGTTAGTTATGATAAAAAGAATAAAGCAGTTCAGGTAAAATCAAAAAATAATTATGAAAGTGGAAAAAAATATACTTTGTTTATTAAAGGAATTCAATCTGTTATAAAAGATGGAAAAGTAGTTAAATTAGTAGCTCCTATTAAAATGGAATTTACAGTGAAATAAAAGACTAATATAAGCCAGACTCTACTATAGGGTCTGGCTTATAATTTAGGAGATATTTATTCTTCTATTCGAATATTTTCAATTATACTATCCTTACTAATTTTTCTTAAAGGAAATAATGACGATATTAAGGAGATTATAATTGTCCCTATAGTGGAAATCAATATTGCCTTCAAAGGAAGAGACCAATGAACATCTACCATGAGGGGAGAATTTATATTGTACAGAATCCAACTACAAATACTACCAAGTATACTTCCAAATAAAGAGGCAACTATACCATGAAAAGCGCCTTCAAGTAGAACCATTTTCTTTAATTGATTTTGACTCATTCCTATAGATTTTAAAACTGCAAATTCACGTCGTCTTATTAAAAGATTTGTAGTTATAGTATTTATAATATTTATTGCGCCAATAAGACTTATTATAGATATAAATCCATATACAAATATGCTTATTTGAAAATAAATTTTTTGATCTTCTTCTTTAGCATGTTTGAAATCGCTATAATGCCCAAAATCTATTTCAGGTTTATTAATAAAGTAGGCTTTTAGAGCATTTCTATCTGCATTAGGTTTAAGTTTAAAGTAAAGTTCAAATATATCTAAATTTTTAATAATTTTTTCATATGTTTTTATAGATGTTATAATACTAATACCATCATGTGGGGTGTCACTAGATATAGGTGCATTATTTAAAATTCCTACAATTTTTAATTCATAAAAACTATTAGATTGAATTATTTCTTTTTCATCATAAGAATTTAAGGCTGATCCATAAATAGGATAGTTTTTTAGCTTAGGGAATTTAATGGTATCACCTATTTTATATTTAGTGAAATTTATCTTAGCTTCCTTTCTGTTAGGTAAGTTAATGACATTTGTATTAACTAAAATTACTCCCATATTATCTAAATCATTTTCATTGCAACTACCGGATAAAAGATTGTTTTTGCTTAAATTTAAAAGATTTTTGTCATATCCTAAAAAAGAACTATCATTTGTAGTATAGAAGTTATTAAATTTATAACTATTTAAATCGGTTCCGGATAACTTTGTATAATATTCATTATATTTATTAATAGGAATAGGAATAGTAATTTGCGTTTTATATCTAGTATATATATTTTCAATTTGTGGTTGATTTGAAATATCATTATATTCAGATTTAGTAATTGGACATTCAGAAATATAATGTGTATCGTAACATAATGGGATATTAGGTTTATCTTGAAGTTTCATATAATCTGCAAAAGAGTTAAAGCTTATAAACATTATTATGCTAATTACAAGAGAGAATACAGTTACAATAAATCTTTTTTTATTTCTAGTCATATTTCTATAGGCAAGTTGACCTTCAACTTTAAATAATAATTTTGATACTTTGCCTTTTGAAACGTTTTTAAATTTTCCTACTTTATAGCTTCTAGAATTTTTAATAGCTTCAAGGGGACTTACTCGTCCTGCTGTAATTGATGGACCAAAAGTAGATAAAAATATAGTAATTAGTCCTAAAATTATGCTTATTATAATTACCCCAGGATATATAAATACTTTAAAGGGGTCAAATCCATTTTTCATTAAAACAGTACCAGCTATATATAGAACTATTTTTGTCCCAAGAACTCCAGATATAATTCCAAAGGGAATTCCAATAATACTTATTATAAAAGATTCCTTAAATACCATTTTTCTAATTTGAGCTGGAGTTGCTCCAATTGAGCGTAAGATTCCAAATTCAGATATTCTCTCAAGAACAGAAATATTAATTGAATTATAAATTATTGCAATGGTACAAATAATTATTATAAAGGCCATAAACAATATGGTTAAGTTAAATTTACTGTCAATTATAGAAGCGTTACTTTCGCCATGTAATCTTAATAACGGAGCATTGAAAGAAATATTATCTGAATCATCAAAGTTAGCTGAATCCATTACAATACCTATAGAATTTGCAATAGTCTTACTTATTTCACGTTTATTATTTTTCGATGACAATGATGAATATAGTGTAAATACATTATCAGTAGATGTTTTGTTACATAGTTCTGTATTTTCAAGAAGAGTTATCCCAGTAAAATGTGTACTATATGACATCAAAGTATCATCTTTTATAATTCCTACAATTGTATATTCACATTCGTTTTGTGGAATAAATATATTTTTATTAGGAGAATCATTTTTAGGGGAGTCTTCAATTTCTTTAGGTTCTTGTATTTTTCCAAGGGGAAACTTTATTTTACTATTTATGTTTATATTTTTCCCAATAAATTTTAGAGAATCTTTTTCTACTAATATTTCATGATTATTTTGGGGGTATCTTCCCTTTACTAAAATTGGTTTAAATATACTCTTTAAGCAATTAGAGTCCATTGCGTTTATTTCTAGATACCTAAAGTGTGGCAAATTAGTTTTTTTAAGTACGTCCTTTCTGGTTTCTGTATATATTTTTCCATAGCCTAGGGGTATTGAAATCCCAATATTGTAAACAGCAGGATGATTTTTTACTGTATCAATTTGAGCTTTATTTATATTTTTAAAAGAAACTTCATAGTCGCCATAGTTTTTTTTAGCTTCGGCTATATTATAATCTTTGTAGCTATAGTATATTGTTGCAAGTCCAGATAAGAGTGCTACAGACATTATAATTCCAAGAATAGTAAGGAGTGTTCTTTTAAAATGACACTTTAAATACTTAGTGGTAACATCTAAATAACTTTTCATGATCTTATCACCTCATCTTTTACTATAAGACCATCTTCCATAGTTATTATTCTATCGGCTTGTTTTGCAATGTTAAGGTCGTGGGTTATAATAACTAAAGTTTGATTATATTTTTTAACTGAATATTTTAGAAGTTCTATAATTTCTTTACTATTTTTACTATCTAAGTTTCCAGTTGGTTCGTCTGCAAGTATTATAGATGGCTTATATGCTAAAGAACGACCTATTGATACCCTTTGTTGCTGTCCACCTGATAATTGTGATGGAAGATGATATCGTCTATTAGATAAATCAAGTAATTTTATAAGTTCATCTATATACTCTTTATCTTGTTTTTTATTATCTAAAAGTAAAGGCATTATTATATTTTCTTCAGCAGTTAAAACAGGAATTAAGTTATAAAATTGAAATATAAATCCTATTTTTCTTCGTCTTAGGATAGATAATTTTTTTTCTTTTAAAGAATATATATCTATATCATCTAGCATTACAGTGCCAGATGTAGGTTTATCAATTCCTCCAAGTAGGTGAAGTAGGGTACTCTTTCCAGAACCCGATGCACCAACAATAGCCACAAATTCACCTTGATTTATAGATAAATTAATATTTTTTAATGCTTCAACCTTTGTTGAATTATTGCCATAGCTTTTGCATAAATCTATGGTTTTTAATATTTCCATTTGTATCCCTCCCACAGGTAAGTTTATAGTTTAATAATAATATGGCAAGCTTACAGTAAAGTGAAATTCTATCTTACAATTTAGTAAGAAATTAAATTATGTGCTTTAAAAATGTTATACAAAATTCAGTACCATGATTTAAGGAACTTTCTACTGTTATGTTACCACCTTGTCCTTCGATGATAGCTTTAGATAGGGAGAGACCTATACCTATGCTGTTTGGATTTGATTGAGTTTTACTTTTATAAAATCTATCAAAAATTTTTGGTAAGTCATCAGGAGATATACCAATGCCAGTGTCTTTTATAAAAATTTGAACATAAAGAGGACTTTCATCAGTGGTTATTGATATCATGCCATTACATGGAGTATGTTCAATAGAATTTTTAATAATATTACTTAGTGCCTCAGCTGACCAGTTAGTATCGTGTTTTAATAAAATGTCTTTATCAGAGTTTATAATTATATCTTGTTTTTTTTCATCTGCTTTAATTAAAAGGGGAGCTATGGATTGTTCAAGGGTTTTATAAATTGGGGATTCTATTTTATTAAAAGTTATAGCACCACCTTCAACTCTTGCAAGCTTTAAAAGATTTATTATAAGCCATTCCATACGGGATAGCTGTTCACTACTTTTTTGTAAAAAATCTTTTTTTACATTTAAATCTAGACTATCTTTAGTAAGTAACATATCATTGAATAAAATTAAAGAAGATAATGGAGTTTTTAATTGATGCGATATATCCGAAATAATATTTTTTAAAAACAACTTATCTTTTTTTAATCGCTCTATGCTATTTTTTAATCTTTTAGCCATCTCATGAAAATGATGATTTAGTATTGAAAAATCCCCTTCGTCATTTTCATCAAGAGTAATATTAAAATTACCATTAACTATTTGTTCAGCAGCATTTGAAATATTACGGATTTTAAAGAAAACATTTTTATAATCACATATTATTATTAAATAAAATACAAGTAATATTAAAATTGAAAGCAATGATGATTTTAGAAATAAAGATTTATAATAGGTATCCATGGGTTTTTCATATATATAGTCTTTATAATTATTTAAGTTGTATTTTGATAAAGTCAATTTGCCTATGGATATTTCTTCTTTAGATGCACCTTTTGTAAAAATAGGAATCAAGTCATCTTTTAAAGAAGGATGTTTTGACAGTATTTTTCCTGCAAGTGCTGTATTTTGTTCTATATATAAATTTTTAAAGTTATTTATTTCGATTTTCATAAAAATAAAAAGAAATATCATAACAACTAAGCTCATAATTAAAAATTTAGTTGTTATTGATTTAACTTCCGGATTATTATAAAGTAATTTCATTATAAGGCTCCTTCCACAGGTTCATTCCATTTATAGCCAATACCCCTTTGGGTTAATATGTAAGAGGGGGATTTTGGGTTATCTTCAATTTTTTCGCGAAGTCTTCTTATGTATACAGATAGGGTGTTGTTATCTATAAAATCTCCATCTAAATCCCAAAGTTTTTCTAAAAGAGTATCTCGAGTTAGGATGTTTCCTGAATTACTCATAAGAGTTAATAATAACTTGTATTCAATAGAGGTTAAACTTATTTCTTCTTGATGTTTTAATAATTTACACTTCAATGGATATAATTTTAAATCTTTTGAAGTAATAATATGTTCAGACGTAGGGGGGGATAGTATAGAGTTTCTTCTAAGTACAGCATTAATTCTAGAGATTAGTTCTCTAATTCTCACTGGTTTTGTAATATAGTCATCTCCACCTAAGTCAAGTCCAAGAATTATATTAGCTTCTTCATCACAAGCTGTTAAAAATATTATAGGGATATTTAAATTTTTACTTCGTATGTATTTGCATAAATCATATCCATTTCCATCGGGAAGCATTATATCTAGTAGTATTAACTTTAGTACATTATCTAAATTTTTTAAACTATCTTTAGCAGATTCAACAGAATCCGCTGTATGTATAATAAATCCTTCTGATTCTAATGCATATTTCATACCCATAGATAGGGTAATATCATCTTCGATTAGTAAAATATTAATCATATAAATTATCTCCTCTCAAAATTAGGATATCTGGATATAGTTTACTATAATTTAACATAGATTGACAAACTTATATGTATTTAAAAAGAGATCTCTTTAATATTTGCTGAAGTGATCATAGGATAAAATAAAAAAACTATCCTTGGATAATTCTAAAATACCAAAAATAGTTTTTTATAAATAATTAATTATTTGCTTTCTAAATATTCGTCGTAAGACATTTTCTTATCAATTATTCCATCTGGAGTAATTTCAATTATTCTATTAGCTATAGTTTGTATAAATTCGTGGTCGTGAGATGTAAATAGTACATTGCTCTTGAAATCACGAAGACCGTTATTAACAGCTGTTATAGATTCAAGGTCAAGGTGGTTTGTAGGTTGATCTAAAACAAGAACGTTAGCATTAGATAACATCATTTTAGATAACATACATCTTACCTTTTCTCCTCCTGATAATACACTTGCTTTTTTTAGAGCTTCTTCTCCAGAGAATAACATTCTTCCAAGGAATCCTCTAAGATAGCTTTCTGATTTTTCTTCTGAATATTGACGTAACCAATCTACTAGACTTAGCTCTACATCATTAAAGAATTCAGAGTTATCTTTAGGGAAATATGAAGTTGTTATAGTAACACCCCATTTAAATGTTCCACTATCAGGTTCCATTTCGCCCATTAAAATTTTAAATAGTGCAGTTTTAGCAATTTCATTTTCACCTACAAATGCAATTTTATCATCTTTAGATACAATAAAGCTTACGTTGTTTAAAACTTTTTCACCGTCGATAGTTTTAGTTAAACCATCTACCATTAATATATCTTTTCCAACTTCTCTTTCCATAGTAAACCCTACAAAAGGATATCTTCTACTAGAAGGTTCTATATCATCTAAAGAAATTTTATCTAAAAGTTTTTTACGGGAATTTGCTTGTTTTGATTTAGAAGCATTTGCACTAAATCTTGCAATGAAGTTTTGTAATTCTTTAATTTTTTCTTCTTTTTTCTTATTTTGATCTTTTGCCATTTGAAGAGCAAGTTGGCTAGATTGATACCAGAAATCATAGTTACCAACATATAATTTTATCTTACCGAAGTCTACATCTGCTATATGAGTACAAACATTATTTAAAAAGTGTCTATCATGGGATACAACTATAACAGTACCTTCAAAATCAATTAAGAAATCTTCAAGCCAGTTTATAGATTGTATATCAAGATGGTTTGTAGGCTCATCTAGAATTAGTATTCCTGGTTTACCAAATAAAGCTTGGGCAAGTAAAACCTTAACTTTTTCAGGGCCAGTAAGATCAGACATTTTTTTATAATGTATATCTGTATTTATTCCAAGACCTTGAAGTAGTGAAGAAGCTTCACCTTCAGCTTCCCATCCATTAAGGTCAGCAAATTCACATTCAAGTTCAGATGCTTTAATTCCATCTTCATCTGTAAAAGGATCTTTAGCATAAAGAGCTTCTTTTTCTTTTATAATCTCATAAAGTCTTTCATTACCCATGATAACTGTTTCTAAAACTTCATGTTCATCATATCTGTAATGATCTTGTTTTAAAACAGACATTCTAATATCAGAAGGAATACTGATATCACCAGTATTAGGTTCAATTTCCCCAGATAAAATTTTTAAAAATGTACTTTTACCAGCACCGTTAGCCCCTATAACTCCATAACAATTACCAGGGGTAAATTTTAAATTTACATCTTCAAATAGTTTTCTATCGCCGTATCTTAAGCTTACGTTATTTACTGTAATCACTGCATTACCATCCTCTACTTAAATTTTCGTAATCATTGCGCTATTATATCATAAAATCCGTATAATTACATCTTGGAAAATATTTTTCATATAAGTTTAGGTGGTTAAAATTAGAAATATTTAAGTTGTTTATTGTTTTTTGTACAAATTAATATTATTCAATTTTACAATTTAAGGGACAAAAATGGATTTAAATGGTAATATATTAAGGTAGAAATTAAATAGAAAGGGTAGTATAAATGGAGAAAAACAGAAAATATATGTGCGTAATATCATTTGATGGACTTTCTTCTTTGGATTTTAATTATATAAAAGAACTTCCGAATTTTAAGGAGTTTATAAAAGAAGCTTCATATTGTAAAAATGTATGTAGTATATTGCCAAGTTTAACTTATCCGGCACATACAACTATAGTAACAGGAAAATATCCTAAAAATCATGGTATTGTAAATAATAAACTTTTACAGCTAAATAGAAAACAGCCAGATTGGTATTGGTATAGGAAATATATAAAAGGAAATACTTTATATGATTTAGCAATAAAAAAGGGAATGAAGGTAGCTGCACTACTTTGGCCAGTTACAGGAAGATCAAAGATACAATATAATATGCCAGAAATATTTCCAAATAGAGTTTGGCAAAATCAAATGATAGTATCTCTTTTAAGTGGAAATCCATTATTTCAATATAAGTTAAATAAGAAGTTTGGACATATACGTAATGGAATTATGCAACCTAATTTAGATAATTTCACACATAAATCATTATTATATACATTACAAAGAAAAAAGCCTAATATTACATTTGTTCATTATACGGATTTAGATTCTATGAGACATAGATATGGATTTAATTCTAAAGAAGCAAAAGAAGCTCTCTTAAGACATGATGTAAGATTAGGAGAAATAATTGCAACTTTAAGAGAATGTAAGTTATATAAAGATACCACTGTAGTGGTATTAGGGGATCATAGCAGTTTTGATGAGGATAAAATTATAAATTTAAATATATTATTAAAAGAAAATGGATATATAAAATTAGATGATAAAGATAGAGTTATAGATTATAAAGCTATTGCACATAGCTGTGATGGATCTACGTATATATATACTAAAAGTTATAACTTTGATTTAGTAAATAGAATTTATCAAATAATAAATAAATTTAATAAAGAACATAATTGTATAGAAAAAATATATTCAAAGGAAAAAGCCACTAAATTAGGAGCTGATCCGAAATGTACCTTTATGTTAGATGCTAAATTAGGATATTATTTTTTAGATAATATGAAAGGTAATTTAATTCAAAAGATAACTGATGAAAATATTGATAAAATACCAGGAGCTACAAAATCAACTCATGGATACTCACCCTTTAAACCTAATTATGGAACTGTATTTATGATGATGGGTAAGGGAGTAAAAAAAGGAGTTACTATAGAAAAAATGAATTTAGTAGATGAGGGACCTACAATAGCAAAACTTTTAGAAATTGATTTAAAAGACATAGATGGAAGAGTAATAGATGAATTTTTAAAATAAAAATAGATATCAGAAATTTTTCTGGTATCTATTTTATTAATTTAATTTAATTTTCCTTTAAATTTTATTTCTGCATCATTAATCAATTCTATCATTAAATCTTTTACAGAAACAATTTCATTAATTTTATATACATTGCTTCCGGCAAAGATTAAACCTTCATCTATGTTTCCAAGTGTAGCATTAATTAATGCTTGAGATATACAATAAGGAGCTGATGAGGGATTGCAAGGTTTTAAACAATTATAAAGACATTTAACATTTTGAGGAGTTTTTTCAATATCTTCTATAAATTTATTTCTAACAGCTCTTCCAGGCATTCCAACGGGACTACTTACTATTTGTATATCTTCTTTTTTTGCATCAACATATGCTTCTTTTAGTGCATAGTTTGCATCACATTCTTCTGTGGCAACAAATCTTGTTCCTATTTGAACTCCATCTAGTCCTAAATTTAAAAGTCTAGCTATATCATTTCCATCAAATACTCCTCCAGCAGCAACTACTGGAATATATTTATTATATTTCTTTCCGTAAGATTGTATTGAATCTTTAACATCAACTGCTATTTCATCTAATAAGGATATACTATTTGATATATCTTCTTTATGAAATCCTAAATGACCACCTGCCATAGGACCTTCAACAATAATTAAATCAGGACAAGTATGATATTTTCTATCCCAAGACTTACAGATAACTTTAGCTGCTTTAGCTGAGGATACTATAGGAGCAATTTTTACGGAACTTCCTTGAACTAACTTTGGAAGATCCAAAGGAAGACCTGCTCCAGATATTATTATATCAATTTTTTCTTCTACAATAGTACGAACATATTCTTCATAATAATTAGTCGCCATCATTAAATTGACTCCTAATATTCCCTTGGGACTATTTTTCCTTGCAAGTCTAATTTCTTTTTTTAGTGATCTTAAATTAGCTTCTAGATTATTATTATGAAAATCTTTTTCTAAAAAACCAACTTGAGCAGCTGAAATTACACCTATACCACCTTGATTTGCAACAGCTGATGCTAATTTGTGAAGAGAGATTCCTATTCCCATACCACCTTGGATTATAGGAACTGAGGCCTTTAAACCTCCAATAACTAATTCGGGTAGTTTCATAATTTATCACCTAATTTCCTTTGATTATCAAAACATTTGATAATCAAAGTTTAAATTAAAACATATGATTTAGTCAAGGAATTTCAGGCTTTATTTCAGGTTGTTTTTTTTCTTTAGCTAAGATTATTACTGAAAATAAAATTAAAATTGTTCCAATAACTAATGATATTGTTAGTGGTTCTTTAAATAATAATATTCCCATAATTATACTTACTATAGGTTCACAAGTAGCAAGTATTGAAGTGGAAGAAGCACCTATTATTTTTAGAGCTTTTATAAATAATATAGTAGATATAATAGTAGATATAATAGATATTCCAAGAATAGAGGAAGTTATATAAAAATTAAAATTTAAAATTAAAGTTTTAGTTATTAATGAGAATATTAACATAGCTATACCTGAAAAAAGAGAAAAGTAAAATACAACTATAGTATTATTTAACTTTTTAAGTTCTTCTTTATTCATGACTATTATACATGCTGCATATGTTAAGCCAGACAAAATAGCTAGAAAAGCACCTAAAGGACTTATGTGTTGACCTTTTTCTCCAGCAAGTACACATACACCTGCTAGTGATAATATTAATGCTATAACTTTGTTTTTAGTAAAGCCTTCTTTGTATATAATATAACTCATTAATATTACTGCAGCAGGATATACAAAATGCATTGTTGTTGCAAGACCTACAGAAATATATTTATAAGATAAAAATAATCCAATTCCTGTAGAAGTGTAACCTAGGCTACCAGTAAGAAATAATAGTTTCATTTGTTGTCTATTAACTTTAAAATTAACTTTTTTAATTAAAAAATATACAAATAGAAGTAGTGCAGCTATTAAAAATCTAAAAGTTAAAACTGTAAAACAGTTACTACCATGGTTATAGGCTATTTTAGCGAAGATTGGCATAAATCCAAATGCAGTGGAGGATAAAAGAGCATAAATTATACCATTAATTCTTTTCATATCATCACCTCAAAATCTTATTTATAAGAAGTTATTTAAATATCAGAAAACATTATAGCATAGAATTTAATTATAAATTTATATATTTTTATAATATTTTTAATTACATATATACATTAAATAATACTTAAAGTTAAAAGTACACAATACATAATAATTATAAATAATTTCAACTAAAATTAATGATAAAACAATGAAAAGCGTAAAAAAATTAAAAAAATAAGAGTAAAATTTAGGAATAAGTTACCAGAATGGAATATATAAGAAAAATATATATGACAAAAATTTAACAAAAGGTTTATAATAATATATATGATGTAAAGTAATAGTTCGAAATTACATGGGGGTGTGTTAAATGGCTGTTATTACAACAACAGAGGAAGCGGTAAAGAATATTAAAGATGGTATGAAAGTAGCGATTGGGGGATTCTTCGGAATAGGTTCCCCTATAGAAACAATTGATGCCATTGTAAAAAGTGGTGTTAAAGATTTAACATTGATTTCAGTTGGAGGAGGATCACCAGGTGGTGGAAGAGATATAAATAAACTTGTTACTAGTGGACAAATTAAGAAATTTATTGGGACTCATATAGGAACAGATCAAGATCTTATATCTAAATATAATTCTGGTGAAATTGAAGTTGAATTTAATCCTATGGGAACTTGGATAGAGAGAATAAGAGCAGCAGGTGCAGGACTTGGGGGAATAATTACACCAACAGGACTTGGAACAGAAGTTGAAGAAAATGCTAAAAAAATAACAGTAGAAGGTAAAGAATATTTACTATATCCACCACTAAAATCAGATGTTGCAATAATTAAAGGTTTTAGAGCAGATAAATATGGAAATATAGAATATAGAGGGGTTTCTTTAAATACAAACCCTGTAATGGCAACAGCTGCAGACATAGTTATTGCAGAAGTTGATGAAATTGTTGAAGTTGGAGAAATTCCTGCTAATAATATTGTAACACAAGGAATTTTTATAGATTATATAGTTAAAAGTATGCCTTTTAAAGAAAGAACTCAAAATTATGAAGAGTATTGGAAAGCCAATAATAAATTAAGATAAGAATAGGGGGCATTTTACAATGAATGATAGAGAGATTATAGCACGTAGAATAGGTAAAGAATTTAAAGATGGAATGGTAGTTAATCTAGGAATAGGTATTCCAACAGGATCAGCAAATTATATACCTGAAGGAGTGGATGTAATACTTCAAACCGAAAATGGAGGACTTAGATTTGGAGCTGCACCTAAGATAGGTGAATCAGATCCTGACTTTGGTAATGCAGGGGGAGAACCAATAACAATGCTACCAGGGGGCTCCGCATTTGACCTTGCAACATCTCTTGGAATTATTAGAGGTGGACATGTAGATATGACAGTTTTAGGAGCTTTAGAAGTTGATCAAGAAGGAAATATATCTAACTGGAAAATTCCTGGAGTGTTTGTGCCAGGAATGGGTGGAGCTATGGATTTGTTAGTAGGAGCTAAAAAAGTAATAGTTTCACTTACTCATACAAATAAAAAAGGTGAATCTAAGATATTAAAGAGATGCAAGTTACCATTATCAGCTGCTAAGGCTGTAGATTTAATAATTACCGAAAAGGCCGTTATGAGAGTAACAGAAAAAGGATTAGTATTACAAGAAGTTGCACCAGGAGTTACAGTGGAAGAAGTTGTAAAACTTACAGAAGCAGATTTAATAATAGCTGAAAATGTTAAAACAATGGACATATAAATAAAAGTTAATTTAAAGTGAAAAAATCAGACTTCAGATAAGAAGGCTGATTTTTTTATTGTATTTATTTTGGATAAAATTTTGTACTAATAGAGAAAATAATATAAAGAAAGGAAGTGATTTTCTATGGAAAAGGAAGTGAAAGAAGTACTTTCAAATATTCAATGTCAAATAGATGAACTAAATAAAAAGGTAGAGAAAGCTATTTTAACATCTAATAATGGTAATTATACTTATACAAGTGAATCACATAATAATGATAAAAAATAAATTTAAATATATAGTCGGTAGCTATAACTGCCGACTATATATTTAAAATATTACATAAAGTTAATGCTTTAAAGCTTATAAATTTTTATTACTTTTAATGAAAAGACAAGCTTTTTAGTATATAGTATATATTTATGCAATAGCGAGGTGGTAATTAAGAATAATACACGTTTCAGGAGGTTATTTTTATTTAAAAAAGGTGTCAGAATTAAATTTTTATTGTATAATTAGATATATTGTGTGGTTTTAGAGATAAAATAATAAAAGTACTAAAATAATGAAAATACTAAAATAATGTATATACAGTTAAATGGAAGAAAGGTGAAAAGAATGGAAAACAATAGTGCTTCATCTAACTTTATAAAAAATATAGTTATGGAAGATTTAAAGTCTGGAAAGAGAAAAGAAATAATAACTCGTTTCCCACCAGAACCAAATGGATACCTTCATATTGGTCATGCAAAGTCTATTACTTTAAATTTTGAACTTGCAGATGAATTTAAAGGAAAAACAAATTTAAGATTCGATGATACAAACCCTGTAAAAGAAGATACAGAATATGTAGAATCTATAAAAGAAGATGTTAAATGGTTAGGATTTGAGTGGGATGCTTTATACTATGCATCAGATTATTTTGATGAAATGTATAAAAGAGCAATACTTCTAATAAAAAAAGGTAAAGCATATGTATGTGATTTATCACCAGAAGAAATCAGACAATATAGAGGTACATTAACTGAACCAGGAAAAGAAAGTCCATATAGAAATAGAAGTGTAGAAGAAAACTTAGACTTATTTGAACGTATGGCTAAAGGTGAATTTAAAGATGGAGAAAAAGTATTAAGAGCCAAAATAGATATGACATCTCCTAATATAAATATGAGGGATCCTATAATTTATCGTATTGCTCATGCAGAGCATCACAATACAGGAAATAAATGGTGTATATATCCGATGTATGATTTTGCACATCCTCTTGAAGATGCTATTGAAGGGATTACACATTCAATATGTACACTAGAATTTGAAGATCATAGACCATTATATGATTGGGTAGTTACAGAATGTGAAATGGAAAATCATCCACAGCAAATAGAGTTTGCAAGACTAAATTTAACTAACACAGTA